>CADEDM010000138.1 GCA_902826065.1 uncultured Acidobacteriota bacterium
CGCCAGCGTCGAGATCATGTCGGTGCCGAGCGCGGCGCCGTCCTGGTCGATGAAGACCTTCTTCCGCGCCGGCTGCGCGGCGGCCGGCAGTGTCGTGGCTGCGGCCAGCGCGGCAACGAGCACGGCCCTCAGAGTGGCCCGGATTCCAGCGTGCATGCAGAACTCCCTTCGCAGCGGCTGCCGCGGTCAGCGGCGCTTCGTCATCAGGTCGACGTACAGATTCCAGAAGGCGGTGCGGTCGACGTCCATCAGCACTTTCACCTTCTGCGTGCCGGCAGGGAAGTCGGCCGGCGCATCGAGCGAGCGGCGCCGCGACGGGTGATAGCCGATCGAGCGGCCGTAGTTGGGGCCGTAGGCGACGTCGATGTCGATGAAGCGCTCTTCGATCTTCGTGGCGATCGCCGGCTGCAGGAAGATGGCGCTGGTGAGCGCGTCCCACACGAACGACCGCGCGTCCGGGCTCTTGGCGAATCTCGGCCCGTGCAGTTGCTTGTACAGCTTCGTGATCGCCGTCTCGGGCGCGGCCGCGATGCGGTCGTACTCGGCCTTGGTGTAGTAGACACGCTCGGCGATGTCGTTCGGCACGATCACCTGCTCGCGGAACGGGGCCCGCAGCGTGATGCGCACCGACTCCGGATCGAACCACCAGTTGAACTCGGCCGCCGGCGTGGTGTTGCCAGGCACGTCGATGGCGCCGCCCATGTAGTACACGGCCTTCACCAGCGGCACGATCTCCGGGTTCTTGCGAATCGCCAGCGCCAGATTGGTGGCCGGGCCCAGGGCGAAGATCGTCACCTGGTTGGGATGCGCCTTGACGGCGCGGACGATGAAGTCGACCGCGTGCTCGCTGGACGGCTTGGTCGTCGGATAGCCGATCGGCGGCTCGGTGGCCAGGGTCAGATACGACTCCGGCCGCGGCCGGCTGTAAGCGCCGAGGTACTCCGACTTGCCCCACAGCCGCTCTTCGGCCTCGAGCCACGGCTGACGGCTGCCCATCAGCGGCTCGCGCACGCCCATGAACACGGGGATGTCGGTGCGGCCGACGAGCTCCAGCTGGCGCAAGGCGTAGGCCGTGCCCTGTTCCATCCACGTGTTGCCGGGCACGATGGTCACGCCGAGCACCTCGACGCCCGGCGTGTTCATCAGCATGAACAACGCCGCCGCGTCGTCGTTGAGCACGCCCATGTCGGCGTCGACGATCACGGGCTGCTGGGCGTTGGCCGACGGGGTCGCGACGGCGAGCGCCAGCAGGGCAGTGGCGGCGAGGCGCCACAAGGTCGAGAGGGATTGCGTCACCGCGGAGCCTCCAGTGCCAGTTCGCGGATGCGGTTGAGATAGCCGACGTAGATCGGAATCGGGATGTCGGGGGAGTCGCCGTCGTTCAGGAAGTGGTCGAGGCGTGTGCCGGTGGTCGAGCGGATGACCTCGCGAAGGCGCGGCATCTGCAGGTACTTCACTTTCCAGATCTCGAGCATCAGCGCCTGGAACTCCGGCGACAGGAAGCCGACGCGGCCGCCGGCGTAGCCGTCGAGGACGATGGCGTCGAAGTGGCGGGCGACGAGGGCGTCGCGGATGGCCCGTACGCCGGCCGGCGTGGCCGGCGCTCCTGGCGCGCTGAACGTGACGATCAGGTGCAGAACGTCCGCCAGATCGCCCCACAGGATCTTCTCCTGGACGGGCGTGTAGGCGAGCGGCGCGCCGGATGCGCGCGAGCCCTTCTGCTGTGCCGCACGGGCGCGGACGTCGGCGGCCAACGGCGCGAGCGAGTCGCGATACCAGTCGAGGCGTTCGGCCCGGAGATTGCGCTTCAGGAACTCCACCGCGTAGGTGTGGGCCAAGTAGAACGTCTGGTCGCTGGCGAGCGTGTCGAGCCATGTCGCCCAGTCCACCGGCCGCATCGCCGTCAGCAGCACGCGTAGATCGTCGATGGTGACGTCGGGGTGATACTTCACCGCCTGCCAGAAGTGCTCGGTGGAGTCGTAGTCGGCGCCGTACAGACGGATGCCCTCGTCGATCACGTACCAGTTCGAGAGGACGCGGCCGGGCAGCGACGACGACGCGCTCCAGCAGTTGAGGCTGGTCGACCAGCGGTCGCGCACGCGGCCGAACGCCTCGCGATACGTACGACCCGTGAGGCGCCAGTGCCGGCCGTCGAAAACGGGCGCGTCGTCGCCACCGGTGACGGCCGTGACCGTCGCGTCGAGCTCGGCACGCGTGTGCGTCAGCAGCAGATCGAGCGGCAGCTCCGTCTCCATCGAGACGACACGGCTCTCGATGCCGCGCCGCGCCAGGTCGTCCGCGAACGCCTGTCGCGCGGCGTCGGTGGGGAAGCGCCAGCGTCCGGCCTCGGCGTCGATGTGGGCGAACAGCGCCGACAGCGTCTCGAACTCGACCAGGCCGTGCAGCGCGAAGCGCACCACGCGTCCCTGCACCTCGAGTCGCGAGGCCGGCGTGACCAGCTGACGCAACGTGGTCCGCGCCGCTGCCGGCTGGGCCAGCGTGGTGGCGGGCGCGGAGAGCGCGGCCGCCGACACCATCGCCGCCAACAGGCCTGCCTGTGCGCGCCAAGACCCCAGGATCGCCATCTACTTGCGTCCAGCCTGGCCGGCGCTGCCGCGGGCGCGCGTCTTGTGAGCCGCCGCGCCGCACGACGCGCGCACGGCAAGGGTCGTCTCGAGAATCACGTGACGGATGGTGCGTTCAGGACGCGCGATGCGATCGAGCAGCAGGTCCGCGGCCGACGACCCGATCTCCTGCGAGGGCTGGCTCACCGCCGTGAGGGGCGGGTTGAGCGACGTCGCCCACGGCATGTCGTCGAAGCCGACGAGCGCCACCTCGTCGGGGATGCGAATGCCGGCCTCGTGCACGGCCCGGAACGCGCCGAGGGTCATCAGGTTGTTGGTGACGAATACCGCCGTCGGGCGCTTGGGCAGCGCCATCAGGGCCTTCATGCCCTCGTAGCCGCCCTCTTCGCGGAAATCGCCGTAGTGCACGAGGTCGGTGCGCGCCGGCCGCCCGGCCGCGCGCAGCGCCTCGTGGTAGCCGCGTTCGCGCTCCTTGGCGGTGCTGTGCCGCGACGGACCGGCCAGCAGCCCGACGTCGCGATGGCCCAGCGCGAACAGGTGCTCGACGCCGAGCCGCGTGCCCTCGACGTTGTCGACGGTGACCAGATCGGTGCGCAGGTTGCTGGGCAGGCGGTCGACGGCGACGACCTGCAGCGGCGGTGCGAGCACGTCACGGTAGGCGTCGCGGGCGTTGTTGATCGGCACGAAGATGATGCCGGCGACGCCGTCAGCGCGCAGGGTCTGCAGCACCTCGTGCTCGCGGGCGGCATCCTCGTCGGAGTTGGCGAGCAGCAGGGTGAAGCCCGCGGGGCGCAGCACGACCTCGATTCCGCGTACCACCGCGGTGAAGAACGGATTCTCCAGATCGGGAATCACGACGCCGACCGCCTGGCTGGTGCCGACGCGCAGGGTGCGCGCGGCCCGGCTCGGGCGGTAATTCAGCGCGCGCGCCGCTTCTTCGACGCGCGTCCGCAGCGCCTCGCTGACGGTGCCCGGGTCGGCGAACACGCGCGAGACGGTGGCGATCGACACGCCGGCGCGGGCCGCGACCCGCTTGATCGTCGGCGCCTGCCTCCGTGCGCCGTCGGCCGGGGCCGCAGGCTTCGTCACCGCGCCCTCCACGGCGCGCAGCGCAGGGGGCTCCGACGGTCACACCGGGCTTGACTTGTGATGGGAGCCATGCTCTAGTCTGCCGAACGTTTTCACGAGTTCTGCGAATCTTACGGGTCACGTGCAAAAAATCAACAGCAAAACTGCAGATTCGGCATGAAAACGTTATCAGGAATCACCGGAGGGCATCTGCCGTTCCGGCGCGATGCATGTGTCGGCGGCACCCGGGCGCCCGGGCTGACGACATCGAGCCGCGTTCGCACGTTACTGAGGCCCGGGGACCGGCGGCGCTGCGGCCCGGGCATCGCAAGGCGGGTACGGACATGACACAACCGTGGTTGCGGGTGGCGACGCTGGGGGTCGCCCTGATGGCCCTGTCCGCCGGGACGGCGGCGGCCCAGTCGGTCGGCATGATCTCGGGAACGGTGCTCGACGCATCGAAGGCGAGCCTGCCCGGCGCCGTCGTGACGGCGCGCAATGAAGGCACGAGCGCAGTCCGCGAAGCCGTCACCGACGAGGCCGGCCGCTTCTCGATGCCCACGCTGCCGATCGGCCGCTACACCGTGACGGCGACGATGACGGGCTTCCAGACGCAGGAGCGGACCGGCGTCGGCCTCGAAGTGAACGCCTCGCTGAGCCTCGAGTTCACGCTGCCACTGGCCGGCGTGTCGACCGAGGTCATGGTCGTCGGCCAGGCGGCGGTGGTGCAGCTGCAGCGCAGCGACGCCAATCTCGGCCAGCTGATCAACGCCCAGCAGGTCGCGGAGCTGCCGCTCAACGGCCGCAACTTCGTGCAGCTCGCGTTGCTCGGGCCGGGCACGGTGACCGGGCGCGCCGGCAGTTTCCTGGCGCAGGGGCCCAGCAGCGAGGTGTCGTACCGCGGCAGCATGTCGGTGTCGGCGCAGGGCATGCGCGAGAACGCCAACGACTGGCTCTACGACGGCGTCGACGACAACGAGCTGACTGCCGGGGGCGTCGGCATCCTGCCCAACATCGACTCGATCCGCGAGTTCAAGGTGCTCACGCACAACTATCAGGCGCAGTACGGCAGCCGCGGCGGCACCACCGTGCTCGTGAGCAGCAAGGCCGGCGAGAACAACTTCCACGGTTCGGCGTTCGAGTTCTTCCGCAACGACGCGCTCGACGCCCGCAACTTCTTCGACGGCGCCAAGAAGCGTCCGTGGAACCAGAACACCTACGGCTTCTCACTGGGCGGCCGCATCAAGCGCGATCGCACGTTCTTCTTCACCGGCTTCCAGGGCAACAACATCGACGAGGGCCTGACCACGATCCTCACCGTGCCGACGGCGCTCATGCACCAGGGCATCTTCACCGAGTCGTTCCCGGGCTCGCCGGCGGCGATCATCTACGACCCGTCGACGACGCGCACGGATCCCGCCACCGGACTCCTCGTGCGTGATGCGTTCCCGGGCAACATCATCCCGTCCAACCGCATCTCGCCGATCGGCAAGGCGCTGCTCGACCTGCTGCCGCTGCCGACGTTCAACGACCGCCTCGGCGGCAACTACCTGGCCAACCCGGTGAAGACGCTGAACGACTACCAGGGCGACCTGCGCATCGACCACAACTTCAGCAACAACGACCGCGTGTTCGCGCGCTTCAGCGCCGAGGAAGCGGACCAGTACCTGCCCACCGGCCTGCCCGATTTCGGCGCCACCGGCGGCTTCGCCAGCAACCAGACGTTCGAGACCAGCGCCAAAAACGTCGCGCTGTCGCACACGCACGTCTTCAGGAACAACACGGTCAACCAGTTCACGGCCGGCTACAACCGCGTCTACAACACCATCACGTCGTTCGGCTACGGCTCGAACAAGTCGCGCGAGCTCGGCATCCCCGGCGCCAACCTCGGCACCGACGAGACATCGTCGCTGACGCGCATGACGTTCCAGAACTTCGTCGGCATCGGCGACCGTGGTTTCTCGCCGTTCATCGGCGGCACCGACGTCTACCACTACACCAACACGCTGACGTTCGTCCGCGGCAACCACACGCTCAACACGGGCGGCACGTTCCGCGCGATGCAGCTGAACCTGCTGGGCGACACGGCGCTGGCCGGGCAGTTCGCCTTCACGCCGTTCTTCACGTCGGGCTTCAACGCGGCCGGCGCGCTCAACGGCGCCACCGGCAGCTCGATCGCGAGCCTGCTGCTCGGCCTGCCGGCGTCGGGCGGCCGCAACGACCAGTTGAACGGCTCGGTGAAGGGCCGGCGCTGGAAGGAATACCGGGCGTTCGTCGATGACACCTGGCGCGTCAGCGACGCGCTGACGCTCACGATGGGCCTGGCCTACATGGTCACCACGCCCCAGACCGAGAACAAGGACCGCTTCGCGAACTTCGACTTCTACACCGGGGAGATCTTCGTCGGCGGAACCGTGGGCGTGAAGACCGACTGGAGCAACATCCAGCCGCGCCTCGGCTTCGCGTGGAGCCCGGGAGCGAGCACGACCACCGTCGTGCGTGGCGGTTACGGCATCTATCACGACGTCTCGGCGATGGGCGGGTCCACCGGCCCCTATCAGAACCCGCCCTACGCGAACGCCTACGCGTTCGTGAGCGACAACATCACGCCGGTGCGAACGCTCGCCACCGGGTTCCCCGACAACAGCCAGCCGGTCGACCCGGCCAACCACCGCGGTGACTGGACCACCATCGACCCGAACTTCAAGCAGGGCCGCGTGCAGCAGTGGAGCATGAACGTCGAGCGGCAGCTGCCGTTCAGCACCATCGCCAGCGTCGCGTATGCCGGCAGTTACGCCGACCGGCTGTTTGACAAGAGCCGCAATCTGAACACCGCCACGCCCGGGTCGGGGTTCAACCCCGCGGCCCGGCGGCCGTACCCGAACCTGCAGAGTGTCATCGCCGCGATCAGCCGCGGCTGGATGAAGTACAACTCGCTGCAGATGCGCCTCGAGCGCCGCGCTTCGGCCGGCAACTACGTGCTCGCGTCGTACACCTACGCCAAGGCACTGACCAACGGCGTCTCCGGCTTCGGCGGCGACCCCGGCATCGTCTACTTCCCGGTGGTGACCGACGAGAAGGCCGACGTCGGCTCGTCGAACACCGACCTGCGCCACAACTTCTCGCTCAGCGCGCTGTATCAGCTGCCGTTCGGCAACGGCCGGACGTTCCTGGGCAATCTCTCCGGCGTGCCCGAGGCCATTCTGGGCGGCTGGAGCGTCAACGCCATCTTCATCGCGCAGACCGGCTACCCGCTGGGGATGAACGTCGCGAACAACCAGTCAGGCACTGCGTTCGGCAACCGCCCGAACCGCATCTGTGACGGTGGGCTCGACAACCCCACGGTCGACCGCTGGTTCGACACGAGCTGCTTCGTGGCCCCGGCCGTGGGCGTGCTGGGCAACGCCGCGCGCACGACGCTGTTCGGGCCGGGCCGCTGGAACGCCGACATGGCCATCTCGAAGAAGATCGCCAAGTTCCAGTTCCGCGCCGAGGTCTTCAACGTGTTCAACAACGCGCAGTTCGCCGCGCCGAACACCACTCAGGGCTCGCCGCTCTTCGGCCGCATCACCTCGACGGTGAAGTCGTCGCGCCAGGTGCAGCTCGCCCTGAAGTTCGTGTTCTGACGCCGCGACGGCGAGGGAAGGAAAGGGAACGTCCCATGCAGCGAGTTCGTGCCTGCGCGCTGCTTCTCGCGGTGCTGACGGCGGCGGCTCCGGCCGCCGCCCAGCCGGCGCAGAAGATCATCTTCGACACCGACTTCGCGTTTCCGCCCCAGGACGACGCGATGGCCCTGTTCTTCGTGCTCGGCTCGCCCGAGCTCGAGGTGCTCGGCATCACGACGGTAGCAGGCAATCGCAGCCTGAACATCGCCAACGCCGACGTGCTGAAGATCCTCGAGGTCACCGGCCGCACGACGATCCCGGTATACCAGGGTGCCGCGGCTCCGCTCATGCACCAGGGATCCGAGTGGGACACCAAGCGCCACGGCGGCTGGTACGCCAACGAGCCGTCGCGCGAGCCGCCCGGCGGCTTCGCGAAGACGAAGACCCTGGAGTCACAGGGCGCCGTCGACTATCTCGTGAAGACCGTGATGCAGCAGCCGGGGCAGGTCACGATCCTCGCCCTCGGCCCGCTGACCAACATCGCGATGGCGATGCGGATGGAGCCGCGCTTCGCCGCCAGCGTGAAGCAACTGGTGATCATGGGCGGCGCGATCGCGTCGCTGGTCGACGGCGGCGGCAACCACACGCCGAATGCCGAGTTCAACTTCTACGTCGATCCCGAGGCCGCGCAGGTGGTGCTGCGGTCGGGGATTCCGATCGTGCTGTCACCGCTCAACGTCTCGCGCAAGGCGCGCTTCACCAAGGCGTCGTACGACAAGATCGTGGCCGCGGACACGCCGGTCACGCGCCTGATCCGCGACAACCTGGGCCCCGGGTACAAGGACCGGCCCGACCGCATCGCGCTGATGTACGACCAGGTCGCCGCGGTGACGCTGGTCGCGCCGCAGTTGATCAAGACGGTGGAACTCTACGTGGATGTCGACGCCAATCCGGGCCCGAACTACGGCGTCTCGGTGGGGGCGCCGCAGCCATGGCCCGGCGGCGAAGGGGCGCGCAAGATGCAGGTCCAGACCGATCTGGAGTGGGATAAGTTCATCCAGCTCTACATCGAGCGGGTGACCCGCCCGCAGCCCGCGGGCAAGTAGGGCAGGCGACGCCGGGCACGCCCCGGCGAGCGGAGGAGCAGCATGACCGTAGTCGAGTCGTACCCGGCGGCCGTGGCGCTGTGCGTCGTGACGATGCTGTGCTGGGGCTCGTGGGCCAACACCCAGAAGCTGGCCAGCAAGGAATGGCGCTTCGAGCTGTTCTACTGGGACTACGCCATCGGCGTGCTGCTCTTCGCCCTGGGCCTGGCGTTCACGTTCGGCAGCATGGGCACGGCCGGCCGCAGCTTCCTCGACGATCTGGGCCAGGCCGAGAGCGCCAACCTGTGGTCGGCGTTCATCGGCGGCGTGATCTTCAACCTGTCGAACATCCTGCTGGTCGCCGCGATCGACATCGCCGGCATGGCGGTCGCGTTCCCGATCGGCGTCGGCCTGGCGCTGGTGCTGGGTGTCATCACCAACTACATGGCCAGCCCGGTCGGCAACGCGACGCTGCTCTTCGTGGGCGTCGGCTGCGTGGTGGCGGCGATCGTGCTCTCGGCCATCTCCTACAGCCGCCTGCCCGCACAGGGGCAGAAGACGGTGGGCAAGGGCATCGCGATCTCGGTCGTGGCCGGCGTCCTGATGGGCTTCTTCTACCGCTTCGTCGCCGCCTCGATGTCGGTCGACTTCATCGTGCTCGAGCCCGGCAAGCTGGGGCCGTACTCGGCGATCGTGCTGTTCTCGGCCGGTCTGCTCGCCTCGAACTTCCTGTGGAACACGCTGGTCATGCGCTGGCCGTTCACCGGCGAGCCGGTGACGTTCGGTGACTACTTCGAGCGGGGCACGCCAGGCCTGCACATGATCGGCATCCTCGGTGGCTTCATCTGGAACCTCGGGATGTCGCTGAGCATCATCGCCGCCGGCGCCGCCGGTTTCGCGATCTCCTACGGCCTCGGCCAGGGCGCGACGCTGGTGGCGGCGTTCTGGGGCGTGTTCATCTGGAAGGAATTCAAGCGCGCGCCGGCCGGCACGTCGACGCTGCTCGCGCTGATGTTCGTGGCGTTCGTGGTGGGCCTGACGCTGATCGTCGCCGCCCGTCTCGTCTAGCGCGACGCCGCGCCGATCGCGGCGAGCGCCTGGCGTAGCCTGGCCTCCACCGGGCCCAGGACCTCGACAGCGACGATGCCCAGGTCTAGGGCATCATCGAGCACCAGGTCCCGCACGTCGTCATCGACCCGGGCGCGCAGGCGCGCGTCGGCGCGGTCGACCGGCACGCGATCCGGCGCTTCGATGGGCACGAACACCACGAGATCGAGCGTCGCCATCGCGTCGCGGACGCGCGGCAGCCAGTCGTCGAGGTCGAACGCCGCCGCCTCGCGGTGGGTCCGCAGGTAGGCGACGAGGTCGAGCGGGCAGCGGTCGAAGACCACGTCGGCTCCGGCCTGTTCGAGCGAGGTGAGCGATCGCTCGAGCTGCGCCTCGAAGTCTTCGAGCGATGGCGTTTCCTCGAACTCGTGTCCGTCGTCTTCGAGCAGGTAGTACGGCTCCGGCACGAGGGCGTGCCCAGCCAGCGCGTCAGCGAGGGCCCCGGCCAAGGTCGTCTTGCCGACGCGATGTGCGCCTGAAATCGCGATGCGCACGGCTACCAGTCGCCGTTGCCGGCGAAGTCGCTGAACGTCCGCGTCTCCGGGTCGTAGAGCACGCCGAACACCAGCGCCCCCCCGCCGCAGCCACCGCCGACGGTCTCGAGCCACCGCGTGCTCTGCGGACCCTGCTGCGGCCAGCCGTTCACGTAGATGACCTTGCGGCCGTCCCGCATGAACCCGACGTACTGCCGCATGATCGTGATGCGACCCCGGCGAAGCCGCCGCTCGACCGGGACCTCGGCGTCCAGCATTGCCGGCAGTCGTGCTTCGAGGTGGCCGAGCGTTTCTGCATCCGGCGCCCAGTAGCCGGTGAGGCCCGCGGGCGCCTCATGTCCGCATTGGCGCATCAGCGCAGGCGCGTGCTCGGGGCCCAGGATCACGCTCTGTGAGGACTCGATCACCAACTGCGAGCTCGTGTCGCGACTGGTCAGCGTGCGCTCGGCCTCGCGGGCCGCGTCGCGCGCGCAGGCGGAGAGGCCGAGAGAGGCCACGGCCGCGGCGCACACCCAGCGGGACACGGCGCCTACGGTATCAGACCTGGCCGACGCGACTGCGGATCGCATCGACTCAGTCGAGTTGCCGGACGATCTCGAGCGACCGGCCATCGGCGTCGATCAGGAACCGCCAGCATCCCGCTGCGGGATACATCACGTGTGACGTCACGAAGGCGTAGCGCCGTCCCTGCTCAGGTGTCGACCCGCCGGGCCGGACCGATGCGGCCGACACGTCGTCGAGCTCCACGCGGTCGGTTGGCGTTCCGCCGTTCCGCATGAACCGCACGTGCCCGTCCCCATCGAGACTGCGGCCCGTGATGGTGAGCCGCCGGATCGGCGAGGCGACGACCCACAGCGTCTTGTGGGGACGGTCCGCGCCGTTCCACGGTCCGCCGTCGTCCACCATCCAGACCGGCGTGCGCCCGCGAAGTTGGCGCACGACGTTGACGAGGTCGGGCACGTCGTCGATGGCTGACGCCGGACACGCGTCGGACACCGGAGAGCGGCGCTCGCCGCCTGGCAGGTGGCGGGCGAGAAACGGCAGCACCTGCCGCTGCCAACGGTCAGGGTCGACGTCGAAGAGGTCGTCGTGCGCGGCGGCAGGGAACAGGTGCAAGGACTTCGGTGGCGCAGCCTGGTCCAGCATCTCGCGGGCCTCGGCAGCGGTGGGATGTGGATCGTGCTCGCCCGACAGCAGCAGGAGCGGTCGATTGAACGCGGCGACATGGTCGATCGGCCTCAGGTCGGCGGCATCGATGCCGAGGCGTGGCCGCAGTTGTCCGAGCAGCAGCGGTGCCAGCCAGCCGCCGGGCGTGCCGAGCCGCTCGACGAGACGCGCCTTCACCGCCGACTCGATGGTGGGATAGACCGCCTCAAGGACGGCCGCGTCGAATGGCAGCGGACCCGGCGCCAGCAGGACCGCCGCGCCGCCGAGCGAGACGCCGACGACCGCCAGCGGCCGGTCTGGCAGGCGCTCGCGGAGCACACGACTCGCGGCTTCGACATCCTTCGATTCGAGGTGGCCGAACTTGACGTGATCGCCACGGGTCTCGCCGTGGGCCTGCAGGTCGATGAGCAGCGCCGAGTAGCCGGCGCGCTGCAGCACCCGAGCGCGGTCGACCATGAACCGGCGATCGCCGTGGATGCCGTGCACGAGCAGCACGCCGCCCATGTGCGGCTGGCCCGGCATGAACCACCCGCCGATCTCCGCGCCCGACGGTCGGGCGATGCGAACGGTCTCGGCCTTCAGCCACGCCGGTGGTGGTCCGACGGCATGATTGACGGACATCGCGAGGTACGAGCCCGCGCCGGCCGAGACCACTGCCAGCGTCACTCCCAGTACGGCGGCCCAACGCAGCCAACGCATGGTGGACACCTGTGTCAGCGCTGCTTACTTCAGCCCCTCGGCCACCGTCAGGAACCGATCGATGTCGGCGTCGGTGTTGAAGAGCGCCGGCGAGACGCGGATCTGGGTGCCGTTCTCGCGGAGGCTCACGGACGTCTTCGAGTCGGCCAGCACCTTGTTGATGGCGTCCTGCGGCTTGGTCACGCGGAAGGCGACGATCGACGAGCGGTTGCCGTCGGGCGTGAGGACGTCGAAGCCCAGCGTGCGCAGGCCCTTCTGGAGCCGATGCGCGAGGGCCACGGTGTGCGTCTCGATCCGTGCGACACCCACGCGCTCGACGTAAGAGAGCCCGGCGCCGAGCTGGTAGATCGGGCCGAACGCCGGCGTCGCGTACTCGAAGCGCTTGGCGTTCGCGTAGATCTGGAAGTCGGTGGGGCCGAGCTGCTTCTCGGAGCTCTTCCACCCGTAGCGATCGGGCGTGAGCCGCGACGCCGACTCGCGGCGCACATAGAACGGCGCGACACCGTAGGCACCGAGCACCCACTTGTAGGTGCCGATGCACATCGCGTCGACGCCAGCGGCCTTCACGTCGACCGGCACCATGCCCACCGCCTGGATGCCGTCGGTGTAGCAGAACGCACCGTGTGCGTGCGCCAGATCGGCCACGGCCTTCATGTCATGGCGATAGCCGTTCTGGTGCGACACCCAGGCCACGGACACCAGCTTCGTGCGGCCGTTGACGAGGGGCTCCAGTTCCTTGACCGTGACGGCGCCGCCCTTCGCCTTGGCGATGCGCAGCTCGACGCCCGTGGTCTTCGCGAACTGCGAGTAGAGGACGAACTCCGACTCGTAGTGCAGCTCGTCGATCACGACGTTGTCGCCGCGGCCAGGCTTCAATGAGTTGGCGACGACGTTCTCACCCTCGCTCGTCGCCGCGAGGAATGCGATCTCGTCGGGGCTGGCGTTGATGAGACGCGCATACTGCGCGCGCACCTCTTCGGTCCTGCGCAGCATGTCGCCGAGCACGATGGGCGCGGTGCCCTTGGCATCCGCGAAGGCGCGGCCCGCCTCCATCACCGGCGTCGGCGTGGGCGTGATGTACGCGGAATTGAGGAACAGCGACGTGGAGGCGACGGGGAAGTCGCCGCGGACGCCGAGCGGATCACCGGCCTGCACTGCCGCGCCGGCCTGCGCCGGACGCGACGCGAGGCCGGCGATGGCCGGTAGTGCCGACAACACCGTGCGACGGGAGACGGCCATGACGAGTCCTCCGCGAATCGACTTACTGCTGACGCGTCGTCGCCGGCTGACCGAGCAGTTGCCGGATCTGCCGCACCGCATACGCCGTCTTCATGTCGAACAGCTTCTTGCCGAGTTCGGCCGAGGCGCGACGGCCATCGCCGGTGATGCCGTTATTGATCCGCGGCTTGCCGGGGTCAGGCTTTTCGCCCGGCGCCGGCAC
>CADEDM010000139.1 GCA_902826065.1 uncultured Acidobacteriota bacterium
CCTTCGTCGCCGCTGCACGTCACCCGCACGTTCCAGTCGGCAAAGCTGCCGGCCGGGTTGTCGCGCCAGGCCCACACGTGCAGCTCGTAGAAGGCCGGCAGCCCGTAGCGATTCGGGCTGCCATTGAGATGGAACACCTGGCCGCCCAGCGTCGGCGGCTCGGTGTGCGTGGCGTGCCACGCTTCCGCCATCACGATGTACTCGACGCCCAGCAACCGCTGGCGGCCGTTGCGCAGTTCGTACATCAGGGCTTCCGGACGGCTGGCGTCGATCTGGCCATCCTGCACGAACGGGCCGTTGACGTAGTGCACGCCCATCGCGCCCTCCTGCGGCCCGCTGACACAGCCGAGAAACGCCTCGTATCCCGCGGCGGTCGCCCCCGACACCTCCTGGAACGGCCGCGTCACCTCGCGGACGACCTGGACCAGATTGCGATCGTCCGAGTGTCCCGCGTGCTTCGCCTGGCCTGAGACCGGCGACGCCGGCAGCGCCAACGTCACGACCACCGTCATTCCGCTCAAAATCCTGCTCGTCATGGTGAATCCTCCGTCTCCCGCGAGCGCCGCGACATCGGGCGTCGGCGAAGAGGCGCGTATACTAGCGACGCGCGTTCGGCCGCCTCTCGGCGCGGTCTCGTCTGTCTCTCGACTGCTGGAACGTGTTCATCCTCAAGCTCTTAGGCGGCGCTTCCCTCGAAGGACCCGACGGCCCGCTGACCGGAAAGGTGTCGCAGCGCCGGCCGCTGGCGGCCCTGGCGCTCCTGGCGCTGCACCGGCGGCAGGGGATCGCGCGCGAGAAGCTTGCGGCCATGCTGTGGCCCGAGGTCGACGGCGACCGCGCCCGGCACCGCCTGTCCGACACCATCTACGTCGTCAATCGCGAGCTCGGTGACGAGGCGATCATCGCCGTCGGCGATGCGCTTCGCCTGGCGCCGGATCGGCTGGACTGCGACGCACGCGCCTTCGAAGAGGCGGTCGACCGCGGCGAGCTCGAGGTCGCGGTCGGGCTCTACGCGGGGCCGTTCATGGACGGCTTCTACCTCGACGCCAACGAGGACTTCGAGCGGTGGCTCTCGGCTGAGCGCGATCGCCTGCAGGACGTGCACGCGCGCGCCCTCGAGCGGCTCGCCACCGAGCGATCGGATCGCGGCGACCGGCGTGGCGCCGTCGAATGCTGGCGCACGCTGGCGGCGGGCGACCCGTTCAACTCGCGCGTCGCGTGCGAACTGGCCAGCGCGCTGGCGCTGGCCGGTGACAGGGCGGGCGCGCTGCAGCACCTGAAGGCGCACGAGTCGTCGCTGGCTCGGGAGCTGGGGATTGCGCCGCCGGCCGAGGTCACCTCGCTGGCGCGTACGCTGCGAGCCTCCCCCACTGTCGCCGACGCCCCGAGTCCCGCTCCGACGGCGCTGGCGGACACCACCGTCGCGGCGTCAGAGCCACCGGCGTTGGCGGCCGCGCGCGACGCGACGCCGGCCGCCGACAATCGCGTGGCTGCACCGCCGCCCTACCCGCGACCGCTCGTCGCCGCCGGCGTCGCTGCGGTCGTGGTGCTGGTCATTGCGGCCGTTCTGGCGTTCCGGTCGTCGGACGCGGCGCCGCCTCCGCCTGCCGCGACGGCCGTGCAGGCGCTGGCCGTGCTGCCGTTCGCCGACCTGAGCCCCGCCCGCGATCACGAGTACCTCAGCGACGGTGTGGCGGAGGAGCTGAGCACGCGGCTGGGCCGCGTGGCCGGCTTGAAGGTCGCGGCCCGGACGTCGGCGTTCGCGTTCAAAGGCACGGACACCGATGTGGCGGCGATCGGCCGGGCGCTCAACGTCGACGCGCTGGTGGAAGGCAGCGTGCGCGAGGCCGACGGACAGGTCCGCGTAGCCGTACGCCTGATCAACGCCCGCGACGGCTACCAGTTGTGGGCCGGGACATGGACGCGCAGCGGCCAGGACGTGCTGGCGCTGCAGGATGAGATCGCGGCCGGTGTGCTCAGGGCTATGCGGCCTGACGGCAGCACGACGCCGTCCGTCGCCCCGGCGCGGGTCGTGGATCGGCAGGCCTACGACCGCTACCTGCAGGGACGCTACTTCTGGCATCAGCGGACGGGCGAGAGCCTGCTGCGCTCCGTCGCGGAGTTCGAGCGGGCCGTGGCGCTCGCGCCCGACTACGCCGCCGCCCACAGCGGCCTGGCCGACGCCTATGCGGTGCTCGGCTTCTACGACCACCTGCCGCCCCACGACGCCTTTCCCCGCGCGAAGGCCGCGGCTCGACGCGCCCTCGACCTCGACGATCAGCTCGCGCAGGCGCATGCCTCCCTGGGCTACGTGGCGCTCTACTACGACTGGCAGTGGCCGATCGCGGAACGCGAGCTGACGCGCGCCATCGAGCTGAACCCGAACTACTCGGTGGGCCATCAGTGGCTCGCCAACTACTACGTGGCGCGCGGCCGCTTCGACGAGGCCGTGCTCGCCATGCGGCGAGCGCAGGAGACGGATCCGCTGTCGTTGATCGCGAGCGCGGCCCTGGGCTGGATCCACTACTACCGGCGCGACTTCGACGCCGCCGTGCAGCAGTGCCGTCTGACCCTCGACTTGAGCAGCACGTTCGAGCAGGCGTGGCTCTGGGGCGGTCAGGCGCACGAAGCGGCGGGACGTCCGGCCGACGCGCTGGCGATGCTCAACCGGGCCGCGGAGTTGTCGAAGCGCAGCCCGGTGGTGCTGGCCGCGCTCGGGCGGGCGCACGCGCTGGCGGGTGATGTCTCAGCCGCGCGACACCTCGCTGCTGAACTGCAACGCGGTCGGCCGGGCTACGTGCCGGCCTATGAACTCGCAAAGCTGCAGCTGGCCCTGGGGAACCGGGCCGAGGCCCTGGCGCTGCTGCAGCGCGCGCACACCGAGCGCTCGCATTCGCTGGTGTTCCTGGCCGTCGATCCGCAACTGGACCCGTTGCGATCCGATCCCGCCTTCCGGGCGTTGGCCGCCCAGACCGGCGTGACCGCCGCGCCCTGAGGCGTGGCCATATCCCGGACGACGGTCGAGCGCCCGTGTGTGGCCGCCGTCAGCAGGACACGCAGCGGTGATGGTTGACGGCGCCGAGCTTCTCGAGCAGCGCCAGCGCCTCGGGCCACGGCTGAATCCGCTGCACCGGGCCGTTGGCCATGTCGGCCGTGCTCTTGCCTTCGCGATTGATCACCTTCGCGTCGGCGCCACGCGCCACCAGGTAGTTGATCATCTCGACGTCGCCGCGCGCGGCGGCGTTGTGCAGCGCGGTGTTGCCTTCGTGGTCCCTGGCGTTGATGTCGGCGCCGAGGTCCTCGATGAGGTAGCGGACCGCCGCCATCATCCCGGTCGGCGCGTAGTGGTGCGTATTGGCGGCGAATCCCTCGCCGTAGCCGACGCCTGACGCCGCGACCAGCGGCGGCACGCCGGGGCCGCCGGTGGGAATCGACGGCAGCCCCGAGACGTCGGTGTACTCGCGCACGCCATCATCCGTGGGCGGCCGGCTGAGCCCCTTCGACGTCGCGATGTTCGGATCGGCGCCGCGGGCGACGAGCAGCTTCATGGCCTCGATGTCGCTGGCGTAGGCCGCGCGCCAGAACGGCGTCGACCCGGTTTCGTCGACGCCCGACAGCCCGCCCGAGTACCAGACCCGCGTCGCCAGTCGCGCGTTGGGGTCCGCGCCGTGGTCGAGCAGCACGGTCAGCATCTGCAGGTAGGTCAGGCCCTGTTCACGATGGGCCTGCAGGCGCGGGCGGCCGGCCCGGGCGGTCCACTGCAGGTTCAGCACCGCGTAGAGCGGCGCCACGCCGTTGAGCGCGGCCTGGTTGGGATTGGCGCCCTTCTCGATCAGCAGCTTCGCCAGGTCGTAGTGGCCGTTGATCGTGGCCATGAGCAGCGGCGTGGTGAGGTCGCCGTCCTTCACCTTGTTGACGTCGACGCCGGCGTCGAGCAGCGCCCGCGCCGTCTCGATGTGCCCCTGGCGCGCCGCGAACAGCAACGGCGTCATGCCCCCCTGGGTGCGCACTAGCTCGTTGCCCGAGAAATCGCGGTCGACGCCGGCCACACGCGCGCGTGGCTCGGGCGCGCCCATCGGGCCGCCGCCACGGCCGCCGCTGCGTCCGCCGCCGCCCTCGACGGATCCGGCTTCCTGTCCGGGCGCCTTGGGCTGGGTCGGGTTCCCGAACAGCACGCCGGCGAAGTTCCTGCGATCGATGACGCGCAGATCGAGGGCGTCGGACGCGGTATCGAGCGGCACGCCGCGACGCGCCAGCGCCTGGATCACCTCGGCGCGATTGGCCGCGGCCGCGAACATCGCGGCGTTGAGCCCGCGCGTCGACTCGCGGGCCGTGGCGTCGACCTTGCGATCGAGCAGCAGCTCCACCGTGCGGACGTCACCCGACTGCGCGGCGAACATCAGCGCCGTGGTGCGGTTGTCGGTCGCAGCGGCGGCGTTCGCGCCATTCTTCAGCAGCACCTCGATGACGGCGCCGTGTCCCTGTTTGGCCGCGAGCAGCAGCGGGCTGTAGCCGCCGACGCGGGTCAGCGGGTTGGGATTGGCCCCGGCCAGCAGCAGCATCGACGCGAGGTCCGTCGAGCCGTTCATGGCGGCCCAGTGCAAGGCCGTCATGCCATCACCTTGCGGCGCGTTGACGTCGGCCCCCTTCGAGGCCAGTGCGCGGGCGCCGGCCAGGTCGTTGCGCATGGCGGCGTCGGCCATGACGCTGCGACTCGCGGCCGCCGGCTGGGCCTGCATGTCAGACGACGCGAGGGCGACACGGCCCTCGGGGGCGGCGACCGTCACGGTCGCCAGCAGCGCCGCGGCGCACAGGGCGCGACGGCGGATTCGAACGGAGCGGCGGACGCTCATGGCTAGGCCCTGGCGGCGGTGGTCGCCGCCGGCGCGGTCAGATCGACGGCGCCGGTGCTGTCACCGAAGGCGGCCATGTCGTCGAAGCCCAGCGCGTGCATCGCCGTCAGCATCGCGTTGGCCATCGGCGTGCCGTCGGGCGTCGCCACGTGCACGCCGCCCTTGAGGCGTCCGCCGGCGTGGCCGGCGAAGAAGAGCGGGCAGCGCTTGTGGTTGTGGACGTGCGAGTCGCCCATCGGCGAGCCGTAGATGACGAGCGAGTTGTCGAGCAGCGAGCCGTCGCCGTCGGGCGTGTTCTTCAGCTTCTCGAGCAGATACGGCACCATGCCGACGTGGTAGGTGTTGATCTTCGCGAAGTCGAGGATGGTCGCGTCCTTCTCGCCGTGGTGCGAGGTCGAGTGGAAGGCGCCGCCGAAGCCGCTCTCGGCGTAGGTGCGGTTCGAGGCGTCGCGACCGAGCTTGAAGGCGAACACCCGCGTCGTGTCCGACGCGAACGCCAGCGCCTGCAGGTCGAACATGATCTTCACGTGCTCCGAGAACGAGTCGGGCACGCCGATCGGCGCGCCGGGCAGGTCGCGCGCCTCTCCGCTGCTGTTCGACGCCTCGACGCGCTGGATGCGGCGCTCGACTTCGCGCACCTCGGTCAGGTAGCTGTCGAGACGGGCGCGGTCGGCGGCGCCGAGGTCGCGCTTCAACTGGCCGACGGCGGTGCTGAGCCAATCGAGCAGGCTCTTGTCCTCGAGGCGGCGCTGACGCCGTTCGCCGGGCGTGGCCCCGGCGCCGAACAGCGAGTCGAAGACGACGCGCGGGTCGCGCACCATCGGCAGCGGCTGCTCGGGTGAGGCCCAGCTGATCGAGTCGGTGTAGGTGCACGAGTAGCCGTAGGAGCAGCCGCCCGACTGGTCGACGTTCTCGATGCACAACTGCATCGACGGAATCGGCGTGTCCTGCCCGAACTTCTGCGCGTACAGCTGATCGAGCGACGTGCCGACGTTGACGTCGGATCCCTGCGTCTGCTTCGGATGCATCTGCGTGAGGAACACGGCGCTCGAGCGGAAGTGGTCGCCGCCGATTTCCGGCAGCGTGAAGGCCTCGGCGTTCCTGACGTCGGTGTTGCTCACGATCGTCAGGTGGTCGCGGAACGGCTCCAGCGTCTTGAGGCTGGTCGGGGCGAGATCGAAGGCGCGGCCCGTGGCCGCTGGCGCCCACAGGCTCTGCGAGATGCCGAACTGCGTGCTGCCGGCCGAACCGTGCACCATCTCGATCGCCACCAGGCGCACCTTACGCGCCCGCGCCGCGGTGGTCTGCGCGATCACGCTGGCCGGCTGCATCGCGTCGAGCAGCGGCAGCGCAAGCGTTGCGCCCAGGCCCTTCAGCATCGTGCGGCGAGGAAGATGTCTGCCCGTGATGAACATGCCCGCTCCTTGTCGTAACCGCCGTCGTTCGTTCGAGACTGCCCGAGACACCTACTGCGCGCCCGCGACGTTGGTCGACGTGCGCGGCGCGTCCGGCTCACTCATCCGGAAGGCCTGGCTCCGCACCACGCCCAGCACGTACGCCGACAGGCGATGGTCGGACCGGGCCGCCTGGTTCACGATCGCCCGCACCGTCGGCATGTCGGTGTATTCCAGCCGCCGCCCCAGCGCGTAGGTCATGAGCCGCTCGGTGAAGCTGCGCAGCACGACGTCCGAGTGCGCGAGCAGCGCCGCCTGCAGCCCCAGCGGCCCTTCCATCTTCGTGCCGTCGTAGAGCACGCCGGCCGAGTCGACCGGCACCTCGTTGTCGCGCGTGCGCCACGCGCCGGTGACGTCGAAGTTGTCGAGCGCCAGGCCCAGCGGGTCGATCACCTTGTGGCACGACGTGCACGCGGGGTTCTTGCGATGTTCTTCCATCCGCTGCCGGGTCGACAGGCGCTTGCCGGCCGCGTTCGAGGTCACCGACTCGTCGAGCGCCGGCACATCGGGCGGCGGGGGCGGCGGCGGCGTGCCGAACAGCACTTCCAGCACCCACTTGCCGCGCAGCACCGGCGAGGTGCGGTTGGCCACCGAGGTCAGCGTCAGGATGCTGGCCTGGCCGAGCAGCCCGCGACGATACGGCGGCAGCGTGACCCGCGTGAAGCCGGGACCGTTGACGTTGGCGAGGCCGTAGTGCCGGGCCAGGCGCTCGTTGACGAAGCTGTAGTCGGCCGTCAGCAGGTCGAGCACGCTCTTGTCGTCGCGCACGATGCTCTCGACGAAGAGCTCGGTCTCCGTGCGCATCGCGTCGCGCAAAGTCTCGTCGAACAGCGGGTACTCGGTGAATTCCGGGTGCAGGGTGTCGAGGTCCTGCAGGCGCAGCCACTGGCTGGCGAACCGGGTCGAGAGCGAGCCGGCGCGCCGGTCGGCCAGCAGCCGCCGCACTTCCGCGTCGAGGCCGGCCGCGGTGCGCAGCTTCCCCGCCTCCGCCGCCGCGACCAGCGCGGTGTCGGGCCCCGTGCCCCAGATGAAGAACGACAGCCGCGACGCCAGGTCGACGTCGGCGACGCGGCGCGCGCCGGCCGCGGCGCCGGGCGCGTGCTCGAGCCGGAACACGAACAGCGGGCTGACGAGCACCGACTGCAGCGCCATCCGGACGCCGTCTTCGAAGTCGCCGGTGCGGCGGCCCTCGGTATAGAAACGCATCGCGTCGGCCATGGCCTGCGGCGTGCTCTTGCCGCGGTAGGCGCGCGACGTCAGGTCACGGACGATCGACGCGGCGCAGCCTTCCTCCTCGACCGGCGTCGTCGGGCGGCACGAGAAGATGCGGCGCCGGCTCGCCGTGTCCGACACGCCGGTGACGGTGGTCGGGCCGACGATGGTGAGGTCGCGCATGTGCGGCAGCGTGGTGGTGCCGTAGCCGTCGCCGCCCTCGGCGGTGTTCGCGATCGGCGCCAGCAGGTCGTCGACCGGGCCGTCGAGGCGCTGCACGAACGCGGCCGAGACCCGCTGCGGGCCGGCCCGCACGAAGATCGGCGGCGTGCGCAGCTCCATCCCGTTCTGGCCCTTGTTCTGGCCGAAGTCGGTCTCGGTCATCGCCGGGCTGACGTCGAGCAGCGCCACGCGCTCGCCGTTCACCGAGATGTCGACCTGTTCCTTGAAGCCCATCGCCAGCAGCGGCGTGCGCCCGAAGAGCCCGCCGAGCGCGGCGTAGATCATCGAGGTCTTGATGACGTACTCGCCGTCGGCCGGGAAGACGTGCACCACCGAGACGCCGCCGCGCGTGCCGATGGGCGTGCCCTCGGCGTGGACCATCTGCGAGCGGCTGTGCTCGATCTTGAACGTCGCCGACGTGGCGCCGGCCTGCTTGTCGCCCACCGCCATGCGGCTGATCTGGCTGGCGGCGCGCAGGTAGCCCTGCATCAGCTGCGGCGAGAAGCTCTGCACGTCCGACACGTTGTCGAACCCGGCGCTGATCGTGTCGGGCGGCAGGTAGGCGCTGACATCGACGTCGAGGCCGGTGAGGTCGCGCACGGCCGCGGAGTACTCCGCGCGGTTGAGGCGCTGGAACGGGCGCCAGCCCGGGCGCGGGGTGGCCGCCGCGGCGGCGTCCATGGTGGTTTCGAGCGCCGTCACCATCGACTGCAGCGTGGCGGGATCGGGCCGCGGGGCGCCGGCGGGCGGCATCATGCCGGCGCGCAGGCGGGTGATCATCTTCTCGGTGAGCTCGCCATGCTCGACGGCCCTGGCGGCGTCGAACTCTGCGAACGAGATGCCGCCGGCCTTGGCGCGGGCGCTGTGGCAGGTGGCGCAGTAACGGCCGACCAGCGCGTTCTGCGCGCTGACCGGCATGCCGGCCACGTGGCTGGCCGCCGGTGCGACCATTGCCGGCACAGCGGTGGGTGGCGACGGTGCCGGCCGTACTTGCCCCTGGCGCGCCGAGAGCGCCACACCGCACACGACCACCGCCGCGAACACGAAACCGGCTCCGCGCATAGATTTTCCCGCCGAGGTCCAGCCCTGGCCGTCTGCACGGCACAGGATGATGTGACCCTACGGGCCCGGCGAACCGCTGTCAAGTGGTTCTGCGCGCCGCGTGGTCGAGCCGGCGGAGGAGTCGCCGGCCGTCGGTGTGCTCACCCGGTCACGGCGCGGGCGCGAACGAGTCACACGAGACGTTCGAGTGCCAGTTCGAGAAGGTGCCGGTGGGGTTGTCCTTCCACGCCCAGACGTGCAGCGTGTAGAAATTCGGCAGCCCGAACCGGTTCGGGCTCTCGAACAGGTGCATCAGCTGGCCTCCCAGTTCTGGCGTGGCCGTGTTGCTCGCGTGCCAGTCGGCGGCGAACACCAGGAAGTCGGCGCCGGTCATGCGCAGGCGCCCGCTGGGCAGCGCCTCGTAGATGATGATCTCCGGCTTCGAGGGGTCGAGAACTCCGTCGAGGACCAGCGGCAGGTTCACGTAGTGCAGCCCCATCGCCCCGTAGTCGGGACCGCTGACGCAGCCGAACATCAACGAGTAGCCTTCGGCTTCGGCCTGTTTGACGTCCCTGAATCGCTCGGTGGCCTCGCGCACCGTCTTGATCAGTCCGGCCGGGCCCTGGTGTCTCGAGACCGACTGCTCCCCCTCCGCACCCGCCTTCAGAACGGACGATGGCCACACGCCAGCGCCCAGCAGACCTCCACACACCAGCGCGCATTGCACGAGTCGATGAGCCTTCATGAATCCTCCTCTGGACGGCTGTGCCGCCCGATGGTGAGGATGCGTTGGGCCCTCGTGCCGTCGCCATCGACCGAATGTCCCGGTCGACATTGATTCCCGAATGCCGGAGTGAGACAAATGTCCCGGACGCGTCGCCAACGCGCGGCGCGTAGTGGTCACGGCGCGCGGCCGACCCGGCCAGGCGACGCGTCAGCAGAGGAGAGGCACAGAGATGGCGAGGCTCGTGTTCGGAATGAACCAGTCCCTGGACGGCTACGTCGACCACACGGCGTTCGCGCCAGGCGCGACGCTGTTCCGGCATTTCATCGTGGAGGCGCAGCAGCAGGCCGGCTCGGTCTACGGCCGCCGGATGTACGACATCATGCGCTACTGGGACGACGACCATTCCGAGTGGGGTGCCGACGAACGCGCCTTCGCGGCGGCGTGGCGGAACCAGCCGAAGTGGGTCGTCTCGCGCTCGCTGACGTCGGTCGGCCCCAACGCGACGCTCGTCGGGCCTGATCTCGAGGGGGCGATGCGCCGGGTGAAGGCCGAGCGCGATGGCGAGATCGAGGTGGCTGGCCCGAACCTGGCGCGAAGCCTCACCGAGCTCGGTCTGATCGACGAGTATCGGATCTACCTGCACCCGGTCGTGCTCGGTCAGGGCGCGCCGTTCTTCGCCGGGCCGCGCCCGCCGCTTCGCCTGATGTCGAGTGATCGGATCGGCGACGACGTGATCAGGCTGGCCTACGTGCCCGCCTAGTCGCCCGGGTCCGCGCGCGGCACCGCGCGACGCTCGAGCCCGCGCGTCAGTGCGCGGCGCGCGCGGCGAGGAGCGGCGCGACCACCGCCTGCCACGCGGCCGACGCGCGATACCACTTCCCTTCGCGACCGCGGAGGATCGATCGCGTGTTCAGCGTGAAGTGCGCGTCGCCCGGTCCGGGCAGGAACACGTAGCCCTCACCGCTCTGTCGCGCGGGGGCATAGATGACGACGTAGGCGAGCTGTTCGTCCGTGCGGTTCGCGCCCGCCACGAAGAACGACGTCTCGTAGCGCTCGAGCTGTTCCGGCACACCCGCAACTTCGCCGGCGCGCCAATCGACGATGAAGCCGTCGTCGCCCTCGGTCCTGGCCCACTCACCGGTCGCCGGATCGCGAAGGCTGCTGGCCGTGCCGGGCCCCGACCATACGTTGAACCGCTCGAGGACCGTCGGCTGCCGGATCTCGATCGGTGTCTGGAGCCCCCTGCTCGTCAGGGAGATACGAACCGTCGCGCCCTTGGCCGACAGGAGCGCAGGCGCGGCGAGCGCGAGAACCAGCAGCAGTGCGGCGACGGGGCGTGTCATGCGAGCCTCCGGCAGATCCACAGCCTGTCTACATCCGAGCTGCCGTGATGATACGCCGGTCGCGCCATCGCCGCCACAGACTCGACGTCGTTCGAGCGCTGCTACACTTCCGGCCGACACTCCGCACCGTCGCCCCCGGCGAGTCCGTGGTCGTGCGCCTGCAGCTTGCGGGCGTGGCGGCTCACCCGGAGACCGCGCGGCTGAAGATCGACCTGGTGGCGGAGTTGCGGTGCTGGTTCGAGGACGTCGGCTCGCCTCCGCTGGTCATCGACGTCAGCAGCGTCCAGTAGCAGGTGACGAGCCGCCAGCCGCGACGCATGACGAGCCGCCGCACCCGAAAGCGCGGCTGGTCGCGAGCGCACGGCACGAACCGCATATACTGAACGCACTGAGAGAGCGAAGGGTGCAGCGGGTTTCCGCTGCAGGCACGTGGATGGTCGGGCCGCCATCCGCATAGTCGTTGCGAGACCGACCGGCACGCAGGGCCGAGCATCCGCAACTCGCGGAAGGAACGTCGGCTCAGGCCAATCATGACCACTCGGTCCACCTCCGTCAGCGTCCGCAGGTCCGTGCTCCGATGAGCGGCGACACCACCGCGATCACAGCGACTCGACCCGAAGCCGATCATCGAGGGGCGTCAGTTCCGAGAGCACTGGAAAGCTATCCCTCCGGCGCCGATCAGACTCTCGCCGCCGATCTCGCCATGCGGGTGCAGATCGAGCCGTTCAACGCCATCGCCACGGGCGTGTTCGTCCTGGCGATTCTCCACACGTTCGCAGCGGCCCGCTTCGCGCGTCTCGCGCACCAGGTGCAACACCGCCACGATGACAAGGCGCAGGCACACGGCCGTCCGGCGTCGCCGAGTCTGGGGGCGGAAGCGCTGCACTTCCTCGGGGAAGTGGAAGTGGTCTTCGGCCTGTGGGCGGTGGTGCTTCTGGCCGCGACCACGGCCTACGCCGGGTGGGACGCGGCCAGGCACTACGTCAGCGACACGGTGAACTACACGGAACCCATGTTCGTGGTCGTCGTCATGGCGCTGGCGTCGACGCGCCCGGTCATCGGGTTCGCGGAGTCGGCCCTGCGGCGAGTGGCGGCGGTTGGCGGCGCCACACCTGCCGCATGGTGGATGTCGATTCTGACGATCGGGCCGCTGCTGGGCTCGTTCATCACCGAACCGGCGGCGATGACGATTTGCGCCCTGCTGCTCGCCCGGCAGTTTTTTGACCTGCACCCCTCGACACCGCTGAAGTACGCGACGCTGGGCGTGTTGTTCGTCAACGTCTCGATCGGTGGGACGCTGACGCAGTTCGCGGCGCCGCCGGTGCTGATGGTGGCTCGCCCGTGGGGCTGGGACATTCCGTTCATGTTGGCGAATTTCGGGTGGCGCTCCGTCACCGCCATCGCGGTCTCCACAGCGCTCTACTTCGTCGTGTTCCGGAAGGAGTTTCGCGGTCTCGCCGCGCGGTCGCCGGTCCCCGACGTGGAGCAACCCGACGACGAGTCGGCTGGGGCCGCCTTGCTGCCCGTGCCGCCCTGGGTGGTGGCGGTGCACGTCGCGTTCATGGCGTGGACGGTGTTCAACGCGCACGCCCCCGCGCTGTTCGTGGGCGGTTTTCTGTTCTTCCTGGGATTCGCTCGTGCCACGGCTCCGTACCAGAGCCGCATCGAGCTGAAGACGCCGCTGCTCGTCGGATTCTTCCTCGCCGGGCTGGTGATCCACGGCGGACTGCAGGGATGGTGGATCGCGCCGCTCCTCAGCCGGCTTCCCGAGACGCCCTTGTTCCTGGGGGCCACGGCCTTGACGGCCTTCAATGACAACGCGCTCATCACCTACCTGGCGACACTGGTGCCGAATCTTGGCGAGGAGCTGAAGCTCGCGGTGGTTCAAGGTGCCATGGTCGGCGGCGGGTTGACCGTGATCGCGAACGCGCCGAACCCGGCCGGGCAAGCGCTGCTGGGTCGGTTCTTTGGTGGGACGATCACGCCGATCGGATTGATGGCCGGAGCCCTCCTGCCGACAGTCATCGCGGCGATGGTGTTTCGGCTGCTCTGACCACGCAATCCGCTGGAGCTGACCGCCATTCTGGGGGCCAGCCGGCTGGCTCCTCGGGCTGGTTTCGTGCCGAGTCGCGACTCGCTCGCGAGTCGCGCGGATGCTTGAGGAGAGCTCGAGGAACGTCAATCCGCCGCAGGCGGATTGGCTCCTCGGGCTGGACTCGAACCAGCAACCCTCCGGTTAACAGCCGGATGCTC
>CADEDM010000140.1 GCA_902826065.1 uncultured Acidobacteriota bacterium
CGGCGTGTCGTTCGTGGCGATGTAGCCCCAGAGATCGCGGTCGCTGCCGCTGAGCGCCTTCGTGCCGCTGGCGACCACGACGTCGACGCCCTGCGCGAGCAGCGGCGTGGCGAACGCCCACGGCGTCGCGATCGTGGAGTCGACGACCAGCCTGGCATCGGGCGCGACGCGGCGGCCGTGACGTACCGCCGCGACGAGCGCCGGGACGTCCTGCGCCCGCACCAGGGGATTGGTGAACGTCTCCGCGAACACGACCCGCGTCTCCTGCCGGATCGCCATTTCGAGCGCCGCCGCGTCGCCGTCGTCGACGATCGTCATCGACCCGCCGAGGCGGTCGACGAGCCACTGCATGTAGCTCTTCGTCTTGTTGTAGATCTGGCGGCACAGCACGGCATGGGCGCGCGGGATCATGAGCGCGTCGAATGCCAGCGCCGTCGCCTGCATCCCCGAGTCGCACACCAGCGCCGCGCCGGCGCCTTCGACAGCCTTGACCCGCGCGATCAGGTCGCCGGTCGCACCGGTGCCGTAGCGCGCGTAGAGCGGCGGCAGCTCCGACCAGCAGCCTTCCGCGGCGAAGAGGAACGCGGCCTTGCCTTCCTGCCAGGCGATCACCGGCCCCGAGCCCAGCAGGTCCTGCTGCACGGTGGGCTCGTCGGGGTGGAGATACGGCACGCCGCTGCGGCGCGCGTGCGCATCGAGGGCATCGTGCAGCGCCTGGGTGGCCGGCTGCATCGCCGTGTACGGCGGCCGTTCCGCCGGGGAGTCCTTCGGGTCGAGCCAGGCGTCGAGCGCGCTCACTCGTGCACTCCCAGCACCAGCACCGACTGCACGCGGGCGAGCCGCGCCACGGCCTGCCGCACGTCGTCGACCTGGGCCGGCGTCGATGCCGACACCATGTAGCCGAGGTGCACGACGTCGCCCTGACCGCGCGTGGCGCGGTTCTGGACGGCGAGGCCGGCCCGGCGTACCAGGCTGTCGATGCGGCGATCGAGGCCGGCGTGCGGCTCGCCGGTGATCCGCAGATAGTGCCGCCGGCTCACCGCCGGCCGGCCGCCCTCGCCGGCCAGCACCGGCGCCGCCGGCACCGGCCAGCGGGCCGAGTTGTGCTGGGCGAGGTCGATGAGGTCGCCCAGCAACGCCGTCGCCGTCGGCAGCGCGCCGGCGCCCTTGCCGAAGAGGCTGAGATCGCCCGAGGACGCACAGCGGAGATAGACGGCGTTGTATTCCTCTTCCACCGAGGCCAGGAGATGCCACGACGGCAGCAGCAGCGGCTCCACCGCCATGGCGAGGGCATCGCCGTGGCGCGCGGCATGGGCCAGCAGGCGGATGCGGCAGCCCATCGACTCCGCCAGATCGCAGTCCGCCGGGTCGAGCGTGCGAATGCCGTGCACGGGGAACGCGTCGGGACGCACCCACGTGCCAAAGGCGCGGTAGGCCAGGATCGACAGCTTGGCCGCCGCGTCGAGCCCGTCGAGATCGGCCGACGGATCGGCCTCCGCGAAGCCGCGTGCCTGCGCCTCGGCGACGGCCTCGTCGAGCGACAGCTCCTGCTCGAGGCGGGTCATCACGAAGTTGCAGGTGCCGTTGACGATCCCGGCGAGGCTCTCGATCTCGTCGGCGCGATGTGACAAGTGGCGGATGATCGGGAGCGCCGCGGCCGCGGCGGCTTCGCAATAGAGCGGCGTCGCCGTGCGTTCCGCGAGGACGCCGAGCTCGGCCAGCTTCGAGGCCAGCAGCGCCTTGTTCGCGGTGACCACCGGCTTGCCGGCCGCGAGCGCGGCACGGAGGATCGGCTCCACCGCCATGCCGCCGGCGGCCTCGACGACGACGTCGACGTCCGGATCGCTCACGAGCTCGAGCGCGTCGGTGGTGCGCGGGAGCCCGGCCGCGAGCGCCGGTCGCGGCTTGTCGAGATCGCGCACGGCCAGGCGCGTCACGCGCACGCGCACGCCGTAGCGGTCGACGAGCGCGTCCTGCTGGCGATCGATCATCTCGAGCAGGCCGCCGCCGACGGTGCCGCAGCCGACCAGGCCGATCCGGAGTTCGCGCACGGGCTCCACGCCGACGCCGTCGAAGCGCGGCCGCGGTGCCGGCGCCGCCGGGGCGCCGAAGGCGCGGGCGCCACGCAGGAGATCGGCGAGCTTGTCCTGGTCGGCGAGGAACGCGTCGTGGCCGTAGACCGAGTCGAGCGTCCACAGCGACGACGCCGCGCCGGCCGCCTGCAGCTCGCGGTGCAGCTCCACCTGCAGGCCCCAGGGGAACAGCATGTCGCCAGGCACGCCGACGACGATGGTCTCGGCCGTGACCCGCTCGAGTGCGGCGCGACGGGCATGCGCGTCTTCGCCGATCGCGCCACGGTCGATGGCTTCGCTGAGGAACAGGAAGGTGCGGACGGGGAAGCGATCGGCGAAGCGGCGGCCGTGGTGATCCAGGTACTCGGCCACCGGCGGCCGATCGAGGCCCGGCGTGAAGCTGCCGAAGCGGGTGTCGAGCTCGATGCGTCCACGGTAGGTGAGCATGCCGAGTTGCCGCGCGCGGATCATGCCGGTCGCGACGTCGCCGTTGCGGAGGCCGTCGCGCACCAGCTCGCGCTGCAGGTGGCGTGTCGCGGTGCCCCAGCCGTCGGGCCTGAGGCCGGCCGAGACCGTGATCAGCGTGCGACAGCGCTCCGGATACCGCGTGGCGAAGGCCACCCCCACCATCCCGCCCAGGCTCGCGCCCACGAACGTCACCGGCGTGGTGCAGCCGATGCCATCGAGCCAGGCCGCGACGAGATCCGCGAGGCCGAGGACCGAGAGGTGCGTGTCGGCGTCGGCATCGTCGAAGCCACGCCACGTCGAGCCATTGCCGGGCCAGCACGGGCACACGACCGTGGTACGGGTGACGTCGATGAGATCCGGCGCGAACAGCGCCGGCCACCACGGGTCGGCGCCGCCGGCCCCTTCACCGATCCCGTCGCCCAGCGGGAACGGCGACGCCGTGATGCCGCCCACCACCACGGCCACCGGCGCCGTGCCCAGCGGCGGTCCGTACGCCCAGCCGGCCAGCGAGACCTCGGCCAACGTGTGGCCCTCGATGACCATGGCGGCCTCGGTCACCTCATGGCGGCGCGGCAGGTGCACGGGCGGAGCGGACGCGACGGGCGTGGACATGGAATCGGCAGGCTACTATATGCCAGCAACACATCCACATTTATGGATGTGATGAACGCTGGCCGCGACGCACGAGCCCCCGACGACCCGGACGTGACCGCTACGCGAGCGCGATGAGGGCCTGGCGCTGGGCCTCGGTCAGGGGCGGAGCGGTGCCCGCCGAGGCGTTGTCGGCCATGTTCATCGGGTTGCCGGTGCCGGGGATGGCGCAGGTGACGGCCGGATGCGACAGGACGAAGCGCAGCGCCAGTTGGGCCCAGCTCGTGGCGCCGGCCTCGGCGGCCCACGGCGGAAGCGGACGGTCGCGCAGCCGGCGCAACAGCCCGCCGCCGCCGAACGGCATGTTGACGAGCACCGCGACACCGCGGTCGCGGGCGAGCGGCAGCAGCCGCTGCTCGGCGGTGCGGTCGTTGAGCGCGTAGTTGATCTGCAGGAAGTCCCAGCGTTCCGCCGCCAGCACCGTCTCGACGTCGCGATACGCCGACGGCGTGTAGTGCGTGATGCCAAGATACCGGATGCGGCCGGCGTCCTTGAGCCGGCGCAGCGTGGTCACGTGAGTGCGCCAGTCGAGCAGGTTGTGGATCTGTAGCAGATCGAGGCGCGTGGCCTGCAGCAGGCGGAACGACGCGTCGATCTGCGAGGTGCCGGCATCGCGTCCGGTGGTCCACACCTTCGTGGCCAGGAACGCAGGCGGGCGCGGCGCGCGCGTGGCCAGCAGTTCGCCGGTCGTGCGCTCGGCCCGGCCGTACATCGGCGAGCTGTCGATCACGGTGCCGCCGGCGGCGAAGAGCGCGTCGAGGACGCCGGGGAGATCGCGATAGTCGGGCGTGCCCGGAGCGGCGTCGAAGCCGCGATAGGTGCCCAGGCCGATGACCGGCACGGCTTCGCCCGTCGAGGGGATGGCGCGCGTCTGCATCCGTCGCGGTGATTGTGCCTGCGCCGCACGCGTCGCCGTCAACAGCGCCGCCGTGGCGGCGGCGCCGGCGGCCAGCAGGGCGCGACGGGTGGGCCGGTGTCCGGTCATGCGCGGTCAGACGCGCGGCGACCGTCGCCGGCCGGTCCCGCGACTAGCGGTGCAGGGCGACGAGGTCGCCCACGGTCACGGCATCGCGCGTGCGCTCGATGCGGATCGTGGCCGAATCCGAGCGGACGGCGACGATGACGGCATCGGCGATGGTCTGCACCGGACCGCGATCGCCGAGGGCGCGGCGGAACACCGTGATGCGCTGGCCGCGAGCGGCGCCTTGCGTGGCACCGCGATCGATCACCATGAGCTGGCGGGCCGCGCCCAGCGTCTGGCCGTGCTCGCCGAGCACGATGTGAGCCGGGTCGTCGAAATGCGGCGCGCCGGTGGCGTTCACGGTCATGACCGGCAAGGCGTCGAACGGCTCGACCACGTCGCCGGCATAGAGCTCGCCGCAGGTGTAGACCACGACCGCCACCGACGACAGCGGGCTGGTCTCGACGATCTGGATGAGTCCTGCGGTCTGCTCGCCGAACTCGGCGCGGCCGCGCGGCCCGGTCTTGTCACCGATGCGGAAGGTCCGGCGCACGACCAGGTTCTGGCCGGGCACCAGGCCGATGTCGGCGCCGACGTCGAGCACCAGCACGTCGCCGTTGCCATAGAGCGTGCGGGTCGGCTCGTCGCGCAGCGCCAGCAGCTTCCCGATCGAGAGCGACGCCGCGCCGGGGCGGCCCGGTCCGCACACCGAGGCGAGCACCTCGGGCGGCACCGGGATGATCTTGGGCCGCGACGGCGGCTCGAGCTTCAGGGGCGGCACCGGCGGCAGCGCCACGGGCGCCGTGCCCACGACCTCGACCGACTCCTTGAGCGACGCCACGGTGAGCGCGGCATCGAGCAGGAACACGTCGCCGGCGCGCAGCACCACGCCGCGGCGGGTGTCGACATCGAATCCGGCGAGCTCGACGGTCACGGTGTAGGTGCCCGGGGGCAGCGGCGGCGAGAGGTACTGGCCGACGGCGTCGGTGATGGCCACGGCGGCCGCGGCTACGCCATCCGCCGGGGCGACCGTGACGGTGGCGCCGGGCAACGCGCCGCCCGACCCGTCGGTGACACGGCCGGTGACGGTGGCGCGCGGCTCCTGCGCCGAGACGGAGTGCGCGACGGCGAGCAATGCAGCGAACACGAGGGCGGACCGGATGGCACGCATGGGTCGACAGTCTCCGGGTGGCTCCCTTCTTGTCGGCGTTTCTCGCGGCTGCCTGTAGCTCCGCCGTGGGCGGATCGGGCCGCGGGCGGCATCCGCCGGCCGCTACGGCTTGCGGGCCGCGATGTTGAGACGCCAGTAGTCGAGCGTGAAGGGCGGCGCGGTCTCGCCGGCGAGCGCCGTCACGGCGTCGATGAACGCGGCGTGCAACGTGTCGGGCAGGCGCGCGAGGTGCGGATGGTAGATGACCGTCGTGACGAACGCCCGGTAGTCGTCCGCCGTGGCGAGCGTGGTGGGCGCCGGTTCCAGCCACACCTCCAGGTCGGCGAGGCCCGCCTGTCGCAGGCGCATCGTCGTCTCGTCCACCGACGCGAACTGCCACACGCCCGGCCAGCCCGCGAAGAACGGCGCGAAGGCCGGCCGGGCCATCACCGACTCCGCGAGGGCGTGGGCGTCGTGCAGGTTGGGGCCGCCGCCGCATTGCGCGTGCAGCCGGCCACCACGGTCGAGCGCGCCGGCGATGCGGGCGAACAACGCGGCATGATCCGGCACCCAGTGGAACGTCGCCGTGCTGAAGACGACGTCGAGGCCGCCGCGGAACGGCAGGTCGGGGAGCGATGCCTGCACGAACGACACGCGCGGTCCGAACACCGGGCGCAGGTTCGTCTGCGCCACCTGCAGCATGTTCCACGAGCGGTCGAGCGCGGTCACGTGGCCCTCGGGCACCCGGGCGGCGAGTGACGCCGTGAGGCGTCCGCTGCCGCAACCCGCGTCGAGCACGCGCTCGGCGCCGGCGAGCGCGAGGCGCGCCAGGACTTTCTCGCCCCACGTCGTCTGCGGCGTCGAGACCTGGTGATACGAGGCCGCGTCCCACTCGCGCGGCGACGTCACTCCAGGACCCACGCGTAGACGCACTGGTCGTGCAGCACGCCGTGTTTCAGGAAGCTGCGCCTCATGCGCCCTTCCAGCACGTAGCCGGCCTTCTCGAGCACGCGACAACTCTGCACGTTGGTGGTCACCGCCAGGGCTTCCAGCCGCACGAGCGAGAACGCCTCGAGCGCGTACGGGGTCATCAGCGTCAGTGCCTCGGCGGCGATCCCGCGTCCCCACAGCGACTCGCCCAGCCAGTAGCCGATCTCGGCCGTGCGCCGTTCATTGCCCGAAGCGGGAATGACGCCGATACCGCCGCCGGCTTCACCGTCGACCTCGATCGCGAGCGCGCTCGGGGGATGCTGGCTCGAGGCGAAGGCGACGAAGCGGCGTCCGTCGTCGTCCGTGTAGGGGCTGGGGAAGTGGTCGCGCAGGTGGTTCGAGACGCGGGGATTGTCGGCGTGCCGTACCAGCGCCGGCAGATCGTCGGTCGTCCACGGCCGCAGCCGGCAGCGCGTGCCTTCGAGCGGAAACGGCGAGGTCATGCCATCACATCCTAGCCCCGCCGGCCCGGCCGCAGAGACGCCGCGGGCAGCGACCTGAGTGACAATGCGGCATGCGCTCCCCGTTCGCGATCGGCGCGGCCGCCGTCCTGTTCGCCCTCGCGTCGCCCGGCGCCCAGGCGCCGGTGACGCCGCTCCTCACGCCGGCCGGCCCCGAGGCCGGGATGTATTCGCTGGCGGGCGGCGCCGACGGCCGGACCTACCTCGTGTGGATCGATCCCGTGCCCGCGGGTGGTCATGCACTGCGCTTCTCGCGGCTCGAGCAGGGCGCGTGGCAGCCGGCCGTCACGATCGCCGAAGGCGCCAACTGGTTCGTCAACTGGGCCGACCATCCGTCGCTGACGGCCGCTGCCGACGGCCGCCTCTACGTGCACTGGCTGGTGAACACCGGCAAGAAGAGCGGGTCGTACGGCTACGGCATCCGGGTCGCGACGTCGGCCGACGCCGGACGTTCGTGGACGACCGCGTTCGAGGAGGGCTTCGACAACGTCTCCGACTATGCCGGCTTCCTGTCGTTCCTGCCCACGCCGCGCGGCGTCGATGCGGTCTACCTGACGCCGCTCCATCCCGACGACGGCACCGGGCGTGAAGAAGACCACATCAAGACCGTCGGCCTCGCGCGGTTCGATGCCACCGGGCGCGAGGTGTCGCGGCAGATCGTCGACCGCGACGCCTGCTCGTGCTGCAGCACCGACATCGCCGAGACGGCGCACGGGCCGATCGCGGTGTATCGCGATCACGAACCGGGCGAGATCCGCGACATCGCGATCGTGCGGCAGGTCGACGGCCGCTGGACTGCGCCGGCGCCGGTGCATCGCGACGGATGGAAAATCGGCGGCTGTCCCACCAATGGACCGGCGGTGGCTGCCGCCGGCCGCCGCGTCGCGGTGGCGTGGTTCACCGCCGCGAACGACACGGCCCGGGTGCATGTGGCGTTCTCGAGCGACGCCGGCGCCACCTTCTCGGCGCCGCAACGGGTCGACGACGGCGCGCCGTCGGGCTGGGCGGACGTCGTGCTGCTCGACGACGGCCGCGCGCTCGTGAGCTGGCTCGAGAAGACCGCGAACGGCGTCGGCGACGTGCGTCTGCGTGCGGTGAGTGCCGACGGCCGCGCCGACGCGATCACCGTCGCGACGACGTCGAGCGGACGCGCCGCCGGCATCCCGATGATGGCCCGCGCCGGACGCGACGTGATCGTCGCGTGGCGGCAGGGCACGGTGAAGACGGCGCGCGTGGCAGTGCCGTCCGTGGGCGCGTCGCGCCAGCCGCAGCGCTAGCGCTCAGACACTGACAGGTAGACGCCGGCCAGGCTCACCGCCGCGGCCGCGAGCGTCAGCGTGCCCACGGTCTCGCCCCCGAACGCCGCGCCGAGCACGAGCGCGACGATCGGGTTCACGTAGGCGTAGGTCGCGACGCGCGAGGCCGGCATGGTCTTCAGCAGATAGAGGTAGGCGCTGAAGCCGGCGAGTGATCCCATCCCGATCAGATACGCGACCGACCACGCGGCGCCGGCCGTGACGTCGCGCACGTTCAGCGTGTGCAGCTCGCCCGCCGCGGCCGAGATCACGAGCAGCACCAGCCCGCCGACGAGCATCGGCAGTCCGGTGGCCACCGTCACCACGTCCGACAGATGCGCCCGCCGCGCCGTCAGCGTGCCGGCGGCCCAGCCGATGGCGGCCAGCGCGGTGACGAGCGAAGCCACGCGGTCGATCACCGGACCGCCGGCCGAGGGCACGAACAACAGCACGGAGCCCACGAAGCCGAGGCCCAGGCCCACCGCCGATCGCGCCGACGGACGCCGTCCGCCGCGAAACGCCCAGTCGAGCACGACGATCCAGAGCGGAATGGTGGCGACGAGCAGCGCCGTGATGCCCGACGGGTTGTGGCGCGACGCCCAGGCGATGGCGCCGTGGTTGGCGACGAAGAGACAGGTGCCGATGACGAACGCCTGCCGCCACGCCGCCGCGGACGGCCACGGCGCACCGGTCGCCAGGCCCAGCCCGACCATGGCCACGCCGGCGATCAGGTTGCGGCTGGCGCCGACCAGAAACGGGGGAATCGACCCCACGGCGATGCGCACGGCGAGGAACGTCGAGCCCCAGCCGACGTAGATCACGGCGAAGGCCACGACAGTCCAGAACGTGGATCGGGCGGGACGTGAGGGCGCTGTGGACATTCGAAAGCGATCGGCGGAACGCGCGGGGGCGTCCGATCGAGCCCTCGATCCTGTCACAAGCGGAGCAACTCGACCGTAGTCCCTTAGGACAAAAACTCAGAACAGGGTCCGTCTATCCCCATGTAGACAGCGGCGCGTGTCCGGCCTCGCGAACCTGGAGGGGGCATCGCGGGATTGGCGCGCGCCGTTGTCGACTTGCGACGCCGCGCCGCTACGCCGTCGCGTCCGCGGCGTCTGCCAGCCAGCGCGCCATCTCCCCGGCCGGCACCACGCCCGCCTGCTGGTGCGCCACGCGACCGCGGTGCAGCACCACGAAGTTGGGGATGCCCTGCACGCCGAACCGCCCGGCCACCTCGGGATGGACGTCGGTGTTGACTTTCAGGACCAGCGCACGCCCAGCCATGTCGCCGGCCACCGTGGCGACGGCCGGCGCGGCCATCCGGCACGGCCCGCACCACGGCGCCCAGAAGTCCACCAGCACCGGCACGCGCGCCTCGGCGACGATGGCGTCGAACTGGGCCGCGTCGACGTCCAGCGGCGCCGACAGCGGCGGCAGGTCGGCGCGGCACGCACCGCAACGACCACGGTCGGCGAGGTGGCGGGCGGGCACGCGATTACCGCGGCCGCAGGAGGGACAGGTGCGCGTCATGGGGTGTCAGAGCCAATCGGAGACGGGCACTACAATCACCGCCATGCTCCGACGCCTCGTACTTCCGATGTCGCTCGTTGTGCTCGGGTGTCTCCTCGCCGCCGTCTCGGCCGATGCGCAGCGGCGCGCGCCCGCGGCGCCCGCGGCGGCGCCTCCGTTCGAGGTGTTCGAGCAGAGCATCCTCGACCTCCAGGCGGCGCAGGCCGACGGGCGCGTGACCTCCGCCGGCCTCGTGCGGTCGTACCTGACGCGCATCGCCGCCTACGACCAGGCCGGGCCGGCGCTGAACGCGGTCGTGGTGCTGAACCCGAAGGCGGTGGAAGACGCCGAGGCGCTCGATCGCGAGCGCGCGGCCAGCGGTCCGCGCGGGCCGCTGCACGGCATCCCGATGCTCGTGAAGGACAACTACGACACCGTCGGCATGGCGACGTCGGGCGGCGCGCTGGGGCTGGCGCGCCTGCACCCGGCGGCCGACGCCTTCCAGGTGCAGAAGCTCCGAGCCGCCGGCGCGGTGATCCTCGGCAAGACCACGATGCACGAGCTCGCCGCCGGCATCACGACCATCTCGTCGTACACCGGCCAGACGCGCAACCCGTACGATCTCGCGCGCGTCCCCGGTGGGTCGAGTGGTGGCACCGGTGCGGCCGTGGCCGCGAGCTTCGCCGCCGCGGGCATGGGCAGCGACACCTGCGGGTCGATCCGCATTCCCGCCGCGCACCAGAACCTGGTCGGCCTGCGCGCCACGCGCGGCCTCTCGAGCCGCCACGGCGTGATGCCGCTATCCGACACGCAGGACGTCGCGGGACCGCTGGCGCGCACCGTGACGGACCTCGCACTCGTCCTCGACGCCACGGTGGGCGTCGATCCGGCCGATGCCGTCACCGCGGGCGCCGCCGCACACGTGCCGCCGTCGTACCGCGCGGGATTTGCGGTCGCGACGATGCGCGGCGCGCGCCTTGGCGTGCTGCGCGGGCTCTTCGGCACCGCGCCCGAGGACGACGAGGTCGGTGGCCTGATGACCAAGGCGATCGAGGCGATGAAGACGCAGGGCGCCGAGGTCGTGGAGACGTCGGTGCCGGGTCTCGACGACCTGCTGCGCGAGAGCAGCGTCATCGGCGACGAGTTCAAGTTCGACCTGGCCGATTACCTCGCGAAGCAGCCGGGCGCGCCAGTGGCCTCGCTGGGCGAGATCCTGGATCGCGGGCTGCACCACGAGGCGCTCGACCAGACCTTCCGCCTCCGCAACGCGCCCGAGCGGCGCGACTCCGAGCACTACCGGCAGGCGCTGGTGAAGCGCCGGGCGCTGCGCGAGGCCGTGCTCAGCACGCTCGAGGGCCAGCGCCTCGACGCGCTCGTCTACCCGACACTGCGCCGCAAGCCGGCCCTCATCGGCGAAGCGCAGATCGGATCCACCTGCCAGTTGAGCGCGACCACCGGGCTGCCGGCGCTGTCGATGCCGGCCGGCTTCACCGTCGACGGGCTACCGGTTGGCATCGAGATGCTGGGCGCGGCGTTTGCCGAGACCCGCCTGCTCGATCTGGCCTTTGCCTGGGAGCGGGCCACGACGCCGCGGCGGGCGCCGTTCAGCACGCCGCCGCTCGTCAACGGCGCGGCGCCGGGGCCGCGGACGTTCACCGTGGCGGTGCCGGCCAGCGGCGCGCCGGCGGCCGCGGCCGCGCCGATGACCGCCGCGACCGTGCGCGTGACCTATGTGCCGACGACCGCGCAGTTGACGTTCGAGGCGTCGGCGACTGGCGCCGACGCGGTGCTGGCCCTCGCGGTCCATCGTCGCGACGGCGAGCGCACCGGCCCCCTCGTCGCGCACCTGCTGCCGCATGGGCAGAAGTCGGCCACCGGCACGTGGACGCTGCGCGGGCGCGAACGCGACGACTTCGTGGCCGGGCGGCTGGTGCTGCGGCTGTACTCCGAGCGCGACCCGCTCGGCACGGCGCCGGTGCCGTTCGCGCTGCCCTGAACGACGGGGGGCGTCGTCCCGCGCCCGAGTGGGGTGCGGCGCGTGACCGTGATGGCTCCCGCCGACCCGCAGGTCGTGCAACGGCGCGCTCCGGAGGGCGCCGGGGGCGGACCAGCGGTTGCTCGAATTCACCCACGGCACCGTGCTGGCGCTGCTCTTCGCTGCGCGCCGACGCCCGGAATGCCCGGCCGCGACCGGGCCTGGCCGCGGAACCGCGGCACGAAGAAAACCCGGCTTAATCCGGCGGAGTTGGGTTTAGTATGAGCCGTTTAGATTTGACAGCGCCTCGGCCCGCCATGTCGGCGGGGCCTGCGGCGCCGCCGGAGAGACACATGTCGAAGCCACACGGACTCGGGCGCAGATCGTTTCTTCAGAGCGCGGGCATGACCGCGTTGTTCGGTGCGGTCGGAGGCGGTGCTCCGTCGATGGCGGCCGCGGCGGGTCTCGCCGCCCCTGGGCCGGGCGGCAAGTACGACTTCGACACGCCCTACAACCGCTTCGGGACGATGTCCACGAAGTACGACTCGATCATCCGGCAGTACGGCAAGGACTCGATCCAGGTCGGCATGGGCATCGCCGACATCGACTTCAAGGCGGCGCCGTCGATCACCGACGCGCTGCGCAAGCGCCTCGAGCACGAGAACTGGGGCTACGTCGACGGCACCGTCATCAACGCCGAGATCACCGACAAGGTCGTGGCCTGGAACAAGAAGCACTACGGCGTCGACATCGACCCGAAGAGCGTCGTCATCACGATGGGCGTGCACCCCGGCCTCATCGCCACGCTGAAGACCTTCTCGCCGAAGGGCACGAAGGTGCTGCTGCAGACGCCGACCTACAACGGCTTCTACGGCGACCTCACGGCGTCGCAGACGCTCGCCGAGGAAGTGCTGCTCAAGAAGAACGCCGACAACACGTTCTCGATGGACTTCGACGCCTTCGAGAAGCAGATCAGCCTCGACACCAACAGCTTCATCCTGTGCAACCCGCAGAATCCCACCGGCAACTGCTGGAGCGAGGCCGACCTGCTGCGGATCGGGGAAATCTGCCTGAAGCACCGCGTCGTGGTGCTGTCGGACGAGATCCACTGCGACTACGTGGCCAAGGGCCAGAAGTACACGCCGTTCGCCAGCCTGCCCAACAAGGCCGTGGTCGACAACAGCATCACGTTCAAGGCGGCCAGCAAGTCGTTCGGCCTCGCCGCCCACAAGATCGCGTGGTACTTCTCGACCAACAAGGACTTCATGGATCGGATCAAGGTGAATCACCGCCCCGATCTCAACACGCTCGGCATGATCGCCAACCTCGGCGCCTACACCGACGAAGGGCAGGAGTGGCTGGCCCAGTGCGTCGACTACATCGACGGCAACACCAGCTTCGCGAACGACTTCGTCAACAGCAAGCTGCCGGGCGTGAAGACGCACAAGCCGCAGGGCACCTACCTGATGTGGCTCGACTTCACCGAGT
>CADEDM010000141.1 GCA_902826065.1 uncultured Acidobacteriota bacterium
ACACCGGGTTGCGGGTCTCGGCGCGGCGCAGGCCCTGGATGATCTGGCCGGGCAGCGCGCCGATGTAGGTGCGGCGGTGGCCGCGGATCTCGGCCTCGTCGCGCATGCCGCCCAGCGACACGCGCACGAACTTGCGGCCCAGCGACTGCGCGATCGACCGCGCCAGCGACGTCTTGCCCACGCCGGGAGGGCCGACGAAGCAGAGGATCGGGCCCTTCACGCCGGGGTTGAGCTTGCGCACCGCCAGGTACTCGAGGATGCGTTCCTTGGCCTTGTCGAGGCCGGCGTGCTCGTCGTCGAGCACGGCGCGCGTCTTCTTCAGGTCGATGATCTCTTCCGAGCGCGCGGTCCACGGCAGCGCCACGATCCAGTCGAGATAGGTGCGCGACACCGTGTACTCGGCGGCCGCCGGCGGCATCTTCGACAGACGATCGAGCTCGCGCAGCGCTTCCTTCTTCACGGTCTCGGGCAGCCCTGCGGCCTCGATCTTCTGCCGCAGTTCGTCGATCTCCTTCGACTGGTCGTCGCCCTCGCCCAGCTCGCGCTGGATCGCCTTGAGCTGCTCGCGCAGGAAGTAGTCGCGCTGGTTCTTCCCCACTTCCGACTGCACCTGCGACTGGATCTTCGAGCCGAGCTCGAGGACCTCGAGCTCCTTGATGAGCAGCCGGTTGAGCAGATCGAGGCGGGCGCGGACGTCGACCGTCTCGAGCACTTCCTGCTTGGTGGACGTCGGCAGGCTGCCGAGGCTCGAGGCGATGAAGTCGGCGGCGCGGCCCGGTTCGGCGATGTTCGCCGCCAGCGTCTGCAGGTCGTCGGACATCAGCGGCGACAGCGAGACGATCTGCTGGAAGTTCGCCTTGATGTTGCGGTGCAGCGCGTCGACCTCGAGCCGGTCGTCGTCGGCCATCTGGTCGGGCGCCTCGCTGATGTTGGCGAGCAGGTACGGCCGGCTGGCGATGAGCCCGTCGAGGCGCACGCGGGCCAGGCCCTGGACGATGATGCGCAGGCTGCCGTCGGGCAGCTTGAACATCTTGTGGATGTGGCTGGCGGTGCCGATGGGATGCAGATCGTCCTGGCGCGGATCCTCTTCCGAGGCATCGCGCTGGGTGAAGACCGCAATCATGCGCCCGGCGCTGACCGCCTCGTCGATGAGGCGCACCGAACTCTCGCGGGCCACGGCCAGCGGGGTGAACGAATTGGGAAACAGCACCGTGTCGCGCAGCGGCAGCACCGGCAATTCAGTCGGCACGTGGAACGCCTGCTCGGCCGACGGCTCGTCCGCGTCGATCGGCTTGTCGCGATCGCTCATGGCGACCTCCGAGAAATGTCTGTGCGTGGAACGACCCGGGAGCCCGGGTCTTGATGAGGGACGCGGGTCCCGCCCCGAAGGGCGGAACCTGCGCATCATTCAGGCCGCGGGACTACCGCTGCAGATCGAAGAACCCCGAGGTGCCGCGGCGCGACATTGTACGCTCGCGCTGAATCGCGACCTCGCGTTCCTCTTCACAATCCTTGCAGCGCACCGCGAACGGCAGCGCCCGCAGACGAGCTTCGGCGATCTCGTCGCCGCACTCGTAGCAGTGGCCGTAGCGGCCCTCGTCGAGGCGGGCCAGCGCCTCGTTGATCTTGTTCAGCGTCTCAGCCTTCATCTGGATGAGCGCGAACTCGATGTCTTCCTGGATATCGACCTCGGCGGTCTCACCAGGATCCGTGCTCTCGTGGGGCCGATCGGCGCCCTCGGCACGAACGCCACGAATCCTGCCCTGGACTTCCTGCAGGATGACTCGGCGCCGCTCGTCGAGCATCGCCTTGAGCTCGTCGTACCGGTTGCTCTTGTCGAGCACCGCCGTGGCAATGGTGGACTTCTTCGCTGCCTTGGCCATGACGTCTAGCCGCTCCCTTCGTTGTCCTCTCCCTGAGAGGACGTCGCAATGCCTCCCTCGGCTTGCAATCGGTGTACCCAGTTAGACGTCTCGGCGCACACCCTTTCGCGCGATAGACGCCACTCAAAACCTGACGACCGTCCGGTAAAACCACCCTACCCCGCCATCGCTCCACAGGGTCTGGAAGCGACAACTCAGGAAGGATTTGAAGCGCAAGTCGCTAAATTTCAGCAACTTACGGCCATCTGTCGAGGGGTGACCCGACCGAACCGAACGCCGTTCAGCCCATTAGACGCCGCGGAGACGAATTGGGTTCTCCTCAGCGACTGTCCCGTGCAGGCGACGGTGCGGCGACATGAGGACGCCCCGCCGGCGCAAGCGGTGGCAATTATTACACAGGAAGGTGTGTCAAGGTGACCACGAATGGCGTATCAGGGGAGCACGATGCGCGGGCCGGCGTCCGGCTCGTCTGCCGGACGTGCCTCGCCAAGGACCCGGGCGACGAGATCGAGGTAGGCGCGCGAGCTCGAACCGGGGCCGTCGGCGGGCCTAGCGCCGCCTTCGATGGCGCGGAGCACGATGGCTACCTCGCGCTCGAACCGGCTGCCGCCGCCCTTCCCCGCCTCCTGCAGCACCCCAAGCAGCTCGCCCGCGATGGTCCGGCCGCCTGGCGTGGCGGCCTGGTGCTCGAAGATGACGCCACGGCTGGCCGTCTCGAAGGTGCCCGCCAGGGCACCCGCGGCATCGGCCACGTCGGCGTCGACGATCCGCGGCTGGCCGGCCGGCGCCGGACGCAGGAAATAGGACTGGACGAGGAAGAACAACTGCAGCTGCCCTTCCGAGAGCCGGCCGACGCCCGCCATGAGCGTCTTAAGGTCGCCTTCCTGCTGTCGACGGGCCGTCGCGGATGGATGCGCCTTGCCAGCGACGAGGTGGGGACACCCTTCGGGACACCGGACCTCGACCTGCCGCTTCGTCGCGCAGCACACCGGGCAGATGTCGTGACCCAGGGCCGGGCAGGCGCGCCGGGCGCGGCGCTGGCCGCAGAGGGGGCAGGTCATGGCCGTCAGCTTAGCAGCCCGTCCTAGGCGTCGCCTGCCGCCGCGTGGTAGGCTTGAAGTTTGTCACGCTCGAATTGGCCGAGTCCGTGACCTCCACTCGAAGGTGTGTTCGTCATGGCGAGACGCTGTGAGATTTGCGACAAGGGCCCGGTGGTCGGACGCACGGTGTCCCACGCCCACAACGTCGGGCCGCGCCGGTTCGAGCCGAACCTGCAGACCGTCCGGGCGGTGGTGAACGGCGCCACCAAGCGCATCCGCGTCTGCACGCGCTGCATCCGCTCCAGGAAAGTCGTCAAGGCCGCCTAGGCCATGAGCGGTGACCCGAGCGCCGGCGCGAGCCGGCGCGCCATCACCGCCGAGGGCGGCGCCCCGGCAATCGGTCCGTACTCGGCGGCGCTCGCCGTGGGGCGGCTGGTGTTCCTGTCCGGCCAGATTCCGCTGCGTGCCGACGGCACGCTGGTCGACGGCGGCATCCGTGAGCAGACGACCCAGGTGCTCGACAACCTGCGCGGGCTGGTCGCGGCTTCCGGCGCGGACCTCACCAAGGTCGCGAAGACCACGATCTACCTGGCCGACATGGGCGACTTCGCGGTGGTGAACGAGATCTACGCCACCTACTTCGCGCCGCCGTTCCCGGCCCGGGCCACCGTGCAGGTGGCGCGCCTGCCGCGCGACGTGCGGGTGGAAATCGACGCGGTCGTCGTCCTCGACTGATCGCGGCGGCGCTGCCGCCGTCTCCCCGCCTCAGCGCGCCGCCGCGCGCTCCACGTCCAGCACCCCGGCGACGCTCCTGAGCGATTTGATCACGCGCTCCAGGTGCTTCATGTCCTTGATCTCCACGGTCACGGCGATGCGCGCGTGTGCATCGTCGCCGGTCGTGGCCTCGAGGTTGAGGATGTTGGTGTTGATGTCGGCGATGCGGGCGCTGATGGCGGCCAGCATCCCCTTCCGGTCTTCGACGTGCATCGAGAGGCCCACCGTGTAGGGCGCGGCGTCGCCGCCCTTGTCCCATTCGACGTCGATGCGCCGCTGCGGGTCGTACATCAGGTTGAGCACGTTCGGGCAGGTCGCCGAGTGCACCGACACGCCCTTGCCGCGGGTGATGTAGCCGACGATCTTCTCGCCCCGGATCGGGTTGCAGCAGCGGGCGCGATTGACCATCAGGTCGTCGGCGCCGCTGACCGTGATGCGGTCGGCCGCCGCCGCCCCGGGGCGCAGCACGCGCTTCACGGCGGAAACGACCGGGTGGTCGGGCGCCTTCTCCTTCAGCTCGCCTTCGGGGACCAGCGCGTCGAGCACCTGCCGCGCCGAGACCTTGCCGTAGCCGAGCTGCGCCAGCAGCTCGTCCACCTTCGCGAAGCCGAGGGCCGACAGCGCCGGCGCCAGGCCCGCGTCCTCGAGCGAGGCCTTGGGCACGTCGAAGCGCTTGGCGTCCTTCTCGAGCAGCTTGCGGCCGACGTCGATGGCGCGCCGGTTCTCCTCGGCCTGGATGTACTGGCGGATCTTGCTGCGCGCCCGCGACGTCTTGACGACGCTGAGCCAGTCGCGGCTGGGGGTGTGGCCGGGTGCGGTCACGATCTCGACGATGTCGCCGTTGCGGAGCTTGGTGCGCAGCGGCACCATGCGGCCGTTGACGCGCGCGCTGACGCAGCGATGGCCGACGTCGGTGTGCACGGCGTAGGCGAAGTCGATCGGCGTGGCGCCGTCGGGCAGCACTTTCACCTGGCCTGCCGGCGTGAAGGCGTAGACCTCTTCGCGATACAGGTCGACCTTGAGGTGGTTCAGGAAGTCCTGCGAGTCGCGCACCTCCTGGTGCGTCTCGAGCAGCTGGCGCATCCACTGGAAGTACTGCTCGTCGCGGCCGGCCCCGACGCGCCCTTCCTTGTACTTCCAGTGCGCCGCGATGCCGTCCTCGGCGCGCAGGTGCATCTCCGCGGTGCGGATCTGGACCTCGAACGGCACGCCGCGGTCGGAGATCACCGACGTGTGCAGCGACTGGTAGCCGTTGGGCCGCGGCATGGCGATGAAGTCCTTGATGCGGCCGGGTACCGGCGGCCACGCCTGGTGGATGATGCCGAGGGCGGCGTAGCAGTCCTTGACCGAGGGCGTGACGATCCGGATGGCGATGAAGTCGTAGACCTGGTCGAGGTCGATCTTCTGCCGGCGCAGCTTCAGCCAGATGGAGTACAGGCGCTTGACGCGTCCGTCGACGGCGACCACGGGCACCTCGGCAGCGGCGAGCTTGGCGCGGATGGCTTCGGTCAGCTCGTCGATGACGCCCTCGGTGGCGGCACGCTTGGCGTCGACCTTGGCGCGCAGCGAGGTGTACGCCTCGGGCTCCAGGTGCAGGAAGGCGAGCTCCTCCAGCTCGTTCTTCATCTTGCTCATGCCGAGGCGGCCGGCGATGGGGGCGTAGATGTCCAGTGTCTCCTGCGCCACCCGCGGCCGCTTCTCCTCGGGCACGAACTGCAGCGTCCGCATGTTGTGGAGGCGATCGGCGAGCTTGACGAAGATGACGCGGATGTCGTCGACCATCGCCAGCAGCATCTTGCGGAAGTTCTCGGCCTGCCGCTCCTCGCTCGACGAGAAGGGGATGGCGCTGATCTTCGTCAGACCTTCGACGATGTGGGCGACGTCGTTCCCGAAGAGCTCGCGGATCCGCTCGACCGTAGTGAGGGTGTCCTCGACGACGTCGTGCAGCAGGCCCGACGCGACGCACACGACGTCGAGCCGCTGATCCGCCAGGATGTCGGAAACCTCAAGCGGGTGAACGAGATACGGCTCGCCCGAGTGGCGCACCTGGCCCTTGTGGGCGAGCGCCGAGAACACGTACGCCTTCCGCAGCAGCTCGAGGTCGCCCTCGGAACTGTATGCGCGGACCTTGCCGAGGAGATCCTCGAAGCGGATCATGGGCCAATCGGACGGCGGCGGTGTCTAACGCAGGAAAGGCGGATTTCCGTCTGCGAACGTCATCATAACAGGCGGGTTCGGAAGGCCTCGTCGCGGGTTGCGGGGGTCGGGGGAAGTGACTATACTTCCCGCCCTGCGGCGTCGACGTCGTCGTCGGACGCGCCGGTGGGCGAACGGTCCGCCCGGGTCGACGCAGTCAAGGTTTTGAGGGGGATACGATGAAGCTTCGGTCTTCGATCTCGGGTCTGGCATTCGCCGTCGGACTCGGCGTCCTGGTGGCGGGATGCGGCCAGGTCAATCAGGTTCGCGCCCAGAAGGCGTTCAAGGACGCGAACAAGCTCTACGCGGCCAGCGACTGGAAGGCGGCGGCCACGAAGTACGAAGAGGCCATCCAGCTGAATCCCGAGAACGCGTATTCGTTCTTCTTCCTGGCCAACTGCCTCGACAACCTCTACCGCCCGACGCGCGTCGGCGAGCCCGAGAACGACGCGTTGCTCGCCAAGGCGATCGAGAACTACAAGCTGGCGGCGGAGAAAATCCAGGACCCGCTGTGGAAGCGCCGCTCGTTCGAGTTCCTCGTCAGCGCCTACGGCCCCGACAAGTTGAACGACCCGACGATGGCAGAGCCAATCGTCAAGCAGATGATCGAACTCGACCCGGGCGACCCGGCCAACTATTTCCAGCTGGCCCAGATCTACGAGAACTCGGGTGAGTACGACCTGGCCGAGCAGACCTTCCTCAAGGCAAAGGACGCCAAGCCCGGCGACCCGAACGTCTACATGCAGATCGCCGGCTACTACAACCGCCAGGGCGACTTCCCGAAGACGATCGAGGCGCTGCAGCAGCGCATCGCCATCGAGCCGAACAACCCCGAGGCGCACTACACGGTGTCGACCTACTACTGGGACAAGGCCTACCGCGACTTCCGGCTGAAGGACGCCGAGAAGCTCGACATGGTGATGAAGGGCATCGAGTCGGTCGACAAGGCGATCCAGATCAAGGACGACTACATGGAGGCGATCGCCTACAAGAACCTGCTGCTCCGCCTCGAGGCGAACCTGATCAAGGACCCGGGCCGCCAGCAGCAGCTGATTCGCGAAGCCGATCAGCTCCGCGACAAGGCCGAGGCCATGCGCAAGGCCAAGAGCACGTCGGCCAGCTAGTCGCGCTCAAGCGCGGCGCCCATGAGCGCGCCGCATCGAACCGGCACGGGCCGTTTCGCCATCACCGGCGAAACGGCCCGACTTATTTCTGGGCCTGCGCGGAATGCGTCAGACCACCGTTTCTGCCGGGCTTTTTACGGAATCGTCGCGCTTGGTTTGTTAGAGTAGGACGGCTCAAATACGCGCCTACAGGGAGACCCTATGAAGTTGCTCAGACCAGTGATACGCACGTGTCTGGCGCTCGCCGCACTCGTGGCGCTCGCCCCGTCCCCGGCGCCGGCGCTCGCGCAGGGCGTCACCACGGGTTCACTGGCCGGTGTCGTCAGTGACTCGGCTGGACAGCCGGTGTCCGGCGCCAGCGTGATCGCGATCCACCTTCCGTCGGGCTCCACCTACGAAGCGACGACGCGCGCCGACGGCCGCTTCTCGATTCCCGGCATGCGTGTCGGCGGCCCCTATTCGATCACCGTCGCCTATCAGGGGTCGGGCAACGCCTTCGAGCCGTTCTCGCAGGACAACGTGACCGTCACGCTCGGTGTCACCACCGATCTGCCGGTGACCGTGCGTTCGATCGCGGTGACCGAGACCGTCACCGTCACGGCCTCGACCTCCGAAGTGTTCAGCTCCACCCGCACCGGCGCCGCGACCGCGGTGCTGCGCGAAGACCTCGCGACGCTGCCCACCGTCTCGGGCCGCATCACCGACATCACGCGCCTGACGCCGCAGTACGGCGGCAGCGGCACGTTCGTCGGCCAGGACAACCGCGCCAACAACATCACCGTCGACGGCTCTTACTTCAACAGCTCGTTCGGCCTCGCGACCACGACCGGCGGCCCCGGCGACCGCACCGGCGTCGCGCCGATCTCGCTCGAGGCCATCGAGCAGGTGCAGGTGAACGTCGCGCCCTACGACGTGCGCCAGGGCAACTTCGTCGGCGCCAACGTCAACACCGTCACCCGCAGCGGCACCAACAGCTTCACCGGCTCGGCCTACACGCGCTACCGCGACCAGTCGTACGTCGGCACCGACGCCGCCGGCCTGACCTTCAACCCCGGCACCTTCAAGACGACCAACACCGGCGGGTGGCTCGGCGGGCCCGTGCTCCGCAACAAGCTGTTCTTCTTCGGCAGTGTGGAGCATCAGGAAGACACCCGGCCCCTCACCACGTTCCGCTCCAACCCCGGGGGCGCTCCGGTGGCCGGCAACATCACCCGCGTGGCCGGTTCGGATCTATCGGCGCTGAGCGCGTTCCTGCAGTCGAGTTTCAACTACGAGACCGGGCCGTTCGACGACATCAGCAAGAAGACGCCCGGCACGCCGTGGATGATCAAGAGCGACTTCAACCTGAACAACGCGAACAAGATCACGTTCCGCTACAACCAGCTGGCGTCGAGCACCGACGTCAACCAGTCGGGGTCGTCGTCGCTCGGCGTCAGCCGTCCGACCAACAGCACCAACTTCCTGACCTACGCCAACTCGAACTACAAGATTCTCGAGAACATCAAGTCGGGCGTCGCCGAGTGGAACACGGTGTTCGGCAACTTCACCAACAACTTCCTGGGCGGCTACACCAAGCAGGACGAGAGCCGCGACCAGATCGGCCTGTTCCCGTTCGTGGTCATCGGCGACGGCCTCGGCAGCGCCATCACCTCGTTCGGCTCCGAGCCGTTCACGCCCTACAACCTGCTCGACTACAGCTCGTTCCAGGCGCAGAACAGCCTCACGCTGTTCAAGGACAAGCACACCTTCACGCTGGGCGGCGCGGTCGAGAAGTTCCACTCCAACAACTCGTTCTACTTCGGCATGCAGAGCGCCTACTCCTACAACACGCTCGCCGACTTCTACACCGATGCGCGCGACGCGCTGGCCAACCCCAACCGGACGACGTCGCCGGTGTCGCTGAACATCTTCCAGGTGCGCTACCTGCTGCAGCCGGGCCAGACCACGCCGCCGATGCAGGAACTCGACGTGTGGTACAGCAGCGCCTACCTGCAGGACGAGTGGCGGCCGCGCTCGAACCTCACGGTCACCGCCGGCGTGCGCATGGACGTGCCGAAGTTCGGCAACACCGCGTTCCCGAACACACGCGCGGACGCCCTGACCTTCCGCGATCAGGATGGCTCGCCGATCCAGTACTCGTCGGGTGCGCTGCCCGAGAGCAAGCCCTACTGGTCGCCACGCCTGGGCGTGAACTGGGACGTGTTCGGCACCCGCAGCACGCAGTTGCGCGGCGGCACCGGGCTCTTCTCGGGCAAGCCGCCGTATGTGTGGATCTCGAACCAGATCGGCAACACCGGCGTGCTCACGGGCTTCCTCGACGTGCGCTCCACCACCGCGTTCCCCTTCAGCCCGAATCCTGACAAGTACAAGCCGGCGGCCACGGGCGCAGCAGCGGCCAGCTACGAGCTCAACGTCACCGACAACGGCTTCCGCTTCCCGCAGACGTGGCGTACCAACGTCGGCGTGGACCAGAGGCTGCCGATGGGCTTCATCGGCACGATGGACTTCATCTACAACCGCGACCTCAACGCCCCGGTGTACCTCAACGCCAACCTGCCCGCGGCGCAGACCACCTTCAGTGGCGCCGATCAGCGTCCGCGCTGGGTGGCGACGGCGGCGTTCCCGGTGTGCGGATCCGGCACCGCCGGTCCGTGCTTCACGCGAATCAACAATGCCCCCGGTAACCAGGTCACGAACGCCTTCGTGATCAAGAACTCCAGCGAGAACTACTCGTGGAACCTGTCCGGCGCGCTCACCAAGCCCTTCACCAAGGGCCTCACCGTGCGTGGCGGCTTCAACTACGGCGTCTCGCGCAGTCTGGTGGAGCCGTCGTCGACGGCCGGCAGCTCCTGGGGCTCGGCCAACCCGATCCGGTTCGACCCCAACAACCCGGACCTGGCCTACTCGACCAACTCGCCCGGCAAGCGCATCTTCCTGCAGACGTCCTACACGCGGCAGTTCTTCGGCTTCGGCTCGACCAGCCTGTCGCTGTTCTACGACGGCCGCACCAACGGCAACACCAGCTGGATCTTCTCCGGCGACGCCAACGGCGACACCGCGCAGGGCAACGACCTGATCTACATCCCGCGCAACACCGGCGAGATGAACTTCCGGTCGCTGACCACCGGCGGCCGCACGTTCACGCCGGCCGAGCAGGCGGCGGCCTTCGAGCAACTCATCCAGAACGACTCGTACCTGCGCGACCATCGCGGCGAGTACGCGGAGCGCGGCGGGGTCTTCCTGCCGATGGTGCACCGCGTCGACCTCAGCCTCGTGCAGGACCTGTTCAAGAGCGTGGCCGGCAAGCGCCACACCCTGCAGGCCCGGCTCGACATCACCAACTTCGGCAATCTGCTCAACGGCAAGTGGGGCGTCAGCGAGCGGCTGATCAACAACCAGATCCTGACCAGCCCGCAGGCCGACGCCAACGGCGCGCTGAGCTACACCTTGCAGACGCTGAGCGGCAACCTGATCTCGACGCCGCGTCAGAAGAACGCCGGCATCAACGACGTCTACGTGATGATGCTGAGCTTCCGCTACCTGTTCAACTAAGACAGGGACTGGGGGGCTGAGGGCTGGAGGCTGGGGCCTCCGGCGGCACTGCACCGGCACCGCGCCCTCGCGCGGTGCCGGTTTTCTTTTGGGCGCCAGCAGGGCTGGGCCGTGAACGGCAAGTACCAGTCCCCCGTACCCAGCCCGCAGTTCCCTTCCGCGCTAGGGGCAGATCGCGGGCGTGCGGGCGAGGTCGACTTCAGCGGCGATGACGCCGAAGGCGTTCCAGTTGGGTTCGGCGGCAATCCGCCGCAGCAGCGCGCAGCCTTCGGCGCGCCGGCCCTCGGCGAGATGGTGTACGGCGATGCCGTAGCCCACGGTGACCAGGCGATTCTCGTTCGCGGTGCGAGGCGTCATGGCCTCTGCCTCGGAGACGGCGCCTCGATAGAACCGGATCGCGGTGTAGTAGGCCTCGTTCTCGCCCACCGTCAGCCCGTCGCCGATGGCGGCAGCCAGCGCGCGCGCCTCGGCGTGACGGCCGGCCCTCCTGAGCGCTCGATAGAGCCAGTCGGTCATGGCGACACGGTCGTTCGGCGTTGCCTTCGTCGTCGTGCAGCTGCGCCAACCCTCCGGCAGCGTCGCCGCGGGCGCTGTGCCGTCCAGGCACGCCTGATAGACGCGCGCCGCCGCGTCGTAGTCGCCCTTCAGGTAGTGCGCCAGCGCCAGGTGGTAGGTGGCGTCGAAGCTCGACGGCGCGATGGCCACGGCACGCGCGAGGTCGCGCACCGCCTCGTCGAAGCGGCGGATCGAGATGTAGCGATGGCCGCGGAAGCGCCACGGCCGTACGTCGCCGGGAGCCAGTTCCACGGCCTTCGTATAGACGTCTATGGCGGCGTGGAACTGCCAGGCGACGTCGCGGGCGCGGGCCGCGGCCAGCAGCCGGTCGACGTTCCGCGGGTTGGCCGCGAGCGCGGCGTCGGCCTTGGCGATGGCGCCGTCGGTGTCGTCCTTCGCCTGCACCGGGCGGCCGAGCAGGGTGGTCAGCTCCGGCGACCGGGCCGATTGGGCGGCCGCAGCGGCCGCTAGCCCGCTCATCGGCAGCGCGCCGCCGCCCAGTGCGACGGCGGCGGCGAGTGTTCCCAGAGTGGCCGCGACCTGACGACGCCGGATCCGCATGTGCACCTCCGCAGCGGAGTATACGGCCCGTCCGTCGCCCGGCGCGCTACCCCGCGTTGCGGGTCGCCACCGCGATCAGCTCCTTGAGCAGCTTGGCGGCCACGCGCGCGGTCAGGTCGCGCTGGTCGTGGCGCGGGTTGTACTCGACGATGTCGGCGCCGGCGATGGGCGCCCGCAGCCGGTGCAGCAACGCGACGACCTCGCGCGTCGACAGCCCGCCCGGCTCCGGATGGGCAACGCCCGGAGCGAAGGCCGGATCGAGGCCATCGAGGTCGAGGGACACGTAGACGGGGCCCTGCAGGCTCTCCACGGGCACGTCGGCGAGCCGGTGCATGCCATAGACCTCGACACCGAAGCGCTCGGCCTGGGCCCGCAGGTGGGGCGTGGCGGTGCGGATCCCGACCTGGACCAACCGCCCGGTCAGGCCGGCCTCCATGGTGCGGGCGAACGGGCAGGCGTGCGAGAACGGATCGCCCGCGCCGCGCGGCTGCCCCGGCCCCGGCAGCGGGAACTCGTCGTAGAGGTCGCTGTGGGCGTCGATGTGGAGGATCGTGGCCGGCGGCACGTCGCGATAGGCGCGCAGCACGGGGTAGGTGATCGAGTGATCGCCGCCGAGCACGAACGGCACGGCGCCGGTCTTGAGCACCTCGCGCACGGCCGCCTCGATCGCCCGCCGGGCCGCCTGGCCGTCGTCGGGCAGCGCCAGGTCACCGCGGTCGTCGAGGCCTTCGGGGGTCACGGCGACGCCGAGCTCGGTGGCGCTGTTGGTCGAGGGCGACCACAACGCCTCGCGGATCCGCGGCGGGGCCTCGGCCGCGCCACGGACATACGACGACGAGGCGTCCCAGGGTACGCCTAGCAGGGCAGGACGAACGGCAACTGGCATTCGACGATCACGACCGGCGGACGGCGGCGCGACTGGCGGCTGCGCCGGTCACGCTCGCGGCTGAAAAAAGACATCGGGCCGTCCCCGCGGCGGGGACGGCCCGAGTGGATCAAACGGCGTCGCGGAGGCTAGTTGCCGCCCGCAGCGGCCTGCGCGGCCTTGCGCATGCCCTCGGTGATGATGCCCACCTTCTCGACACCCGCACCCTTCGCCGCATCGATGACGTCGACGATGTCGCCGTAGCGCAGACCGCCGTCGGCGGCGATGAACATCGTCTTGTCCTTGCGCTCCTCGTAGATCTTGCGGAGCATGTC
>CADEDM010000142.1 GCA_902826065.1 uncultured Acidobacteriota bacterium
TCGCTGAACTTGCGGCCCATGAAGCGCTTCACCGAGAACACGGTGTTCTCGGGGTTGGTGACCGCCTGGCGCTTGGCCACCTGGCCGACGAGCCGGTCGCCGTCCTTGGCGACGGCCACGACTGACGGCGTCGTGCGGGCCCCTTCCTGGTTCACCACCACGACGGGCTCTCCGCTCTCCATCACGGCCACCACGGAGTTGGTGGTACCCAGGTCGATCCCGATCACTTTGCCCTTCGTTGCCATTGCGCTCATGTCCTTTCTCTTGGAACTAGGACGATGCTATCACGTGATTAGTTTCAGTAAAGCAAGTTTTCTTAGTGCCATACACTCATATACGACCAGGTGGCAGTGTCGAAGATTCCCGGCGGTCCGGCCGATACGCAGGAGACGTTGCAGTCCGGTCGAACCAGGCGTATAGTAAGTGAACGTTCACTTTCTATGAACACACGGCCCAAACGAACGCAGGACCGCATCGAGCAGGTGGCGATCCACCTCTTTGCCTCCAAAGGGGTCCGCGAGACGACCATCAAGGACATCGCGGCCGCGGCCGGGCTCTCCGAGGGCGCGCTCTACCGCCATTTCACCAGCAAGGACGACCTGGTGTGGCGGGCCTTCGAGCACCGGTACGTCGCGCTGGCGTTCCGCCTGAAGACGGCCGCGGCGGCCGCCATGACCACGCGCGAGCGCCTCGGCGCGATGATCCGCGAGATCGCCCTGGCGCACGACGACGACCCGGCGCTCTTCCACTTCCTGGTGTTCGTGCAACACGGACAACTCAGCCGGCTCGCGCCCGACACGCCGACGCCGGTCACCGTGGTGCACGACCTGCTCGCCGCCGCCGTCGCCAGCGGCGAGTTGCCAGGGCAGGACCCGAACCTCGCGACCGCGCTGGTCTTCGGACTGGTGCTGCAACCCATGACCTTCGCCGCCTACGGGCGCCTGCCCGGACCGCAGGCCGCGTACGTCGAGCGGCTGGCCGCCGCCGCCTGGGCCGCCCTCACGACGCTTCCGCCCCCGACCGCACCCGGAAAGGACCCGACGTCATGACCGCCGTGCTCGATCCCGTCCGCCTCGCCGTCGCCGCGCTGGCGCTGACCGCGATCCTCGCCCTCGCGTGGCGCTGGCGCGTGCCGCTCACGAAGCTCGTGCTGCGAGCGGTGCTGCGGCTGCTCTACCGGGTGAAGGTCGAGGGCCTCGAACACGCCCACGCCGTGATGCCGCGAGCCGTCATCGCGGCCAACCACGCCTCGTTCCTCGATGGATTGCTGCTCGGCGCATTCCTGCCCGGGCGGCCCATCTTCGCCGTCGACACCCAGATCTCGAAGCAGTGGTGGGCGCGACCGTTCCTCGCGCTCGTCGATGCGCTGCCGGTCGACCCGACCAACCCGTTGTCGATCCGCACGATGATCAAGGCGGTCGAGGCCGGCTCGGCCTGCATCATCTTCCCCGAGGGTCGCCTCACGACCACCGGCTCCCTCATGAAGGTCTACGAGGGGCCGGCACTGATCGCCGAGCGGACGCGCGCCTCGCTCCTGCCGGTGCGCATCGAGGGCGTCGAGTACACGCCGTTCTCGCGGCTGATGGGCAAGATGCCACGGCGCTGGTTCCCGCAGATCCGCCTGCGGATCCTGCCGGGACGCCAGTTGCACAGTCCCGAGGGCGTGACCGGCCGCGCCCGCCGCGTGGCACTGCGCCGCCAGCTCGCCGACGAGATGATCGACGCCTCGTTCGCCACCGCGCCGATCGACACGACCCTCTTCGACACGCTGCTCGAAGCGACGCGGCAGCATGGCCGCGGCCACGTCATCGCCGACGACATCACGCAGGCGCCCATCACGTACGGCCGCCTCGTCACCGGCAGCGTCGCGCTCGGTGCGCGTTTCGCCGCACGCACGGCCGAGGGCGAGTGCGTGGGCGTGCTGCTGCCGACGTCGAAGGCCGCGGTGGTCACGTTCTTCGCGCTGCACGCCGTGCGCCGGGTGCCGGCGATGCTCAACTTCTCCACCGGCCCCGCGGCGGTGACCGCGGCCTGCACCGCGGCGCAGGTGCGCCTCGTCGTCACGTCCCGCCGCTTCGTCGAGAAGGCCAAGCTGGGGCCCCTGTTGGACGCGCTGGCGGCACAGACGTCCATCCTCTACCTCGAGGACGTTCAGGCGTCGATCGGCCCGTTCGAGAAGCTGGGCGCCCTGATCAAGAGCCGCTTCCTGCGTCCGAGCCACGATCCCGCGCGCGCGAAGGCTCCGGCCGTGGTCCTGTTCACATCGGGCTCGGAGGGCACGCCGAAGGGCGTGGTGCTCAGCCACCGCAACCTGCTGGCGAATCGCTATCAACTCGCGGCGGTGGTCGACATCTCGCGCGAAGACCTGGTGCTCAACGCGCTGCCGGTGTTCCACAGCTTCGGGCTCACTGGCGGCCTGTTGCTGCCGTTGCTCGCCGGCGTGCGGGTGTTCCTCTATCCCTCGCCCTTGCACTACCGCATCGTCCCGGAACTCGCCTACGGACTGAACGCGACGATTCTCTTCGGCACCGACACGTTCCTGCAGGGCTACGCGAAGGTCGCCGACGCCTACGACTTCTACAACGTCCGCTACGTTTTCGCCGGTGCCGAGCGCGTCAAGCCCGAGACGCGGCGGACGTGGTTCGACAAGTTCGGTATCCGCATCCTCGAGGGCTACGGCGCGACCGAGACCGCGCCGGCGCTCGCCGTCAACACGCCGCGTCACTTCAAGGCCGGCACGGTGGGCCGCTTCCTGCCCGGCATCGAGCATCGACTGGCGCCAGTGCCCGGCATCGCCGATGGCGCGCGCCTCAGCGTCGCGGGCCCGAACGTGATGCTCGGCTACTTCCGCACCGAGCGTCCGGGCGTGCTCGAACCGCCGCCCGACGGCTGGTACGACACCGGCGACATCGTGGGCATCGATAGCGAAGGGTTCGTGACGATCAAGGGCCGCGCCAAGCGCTTCGCGAAGATCGCCGGCGAGATGGTGCCGCTCGGCGCCGTCGAGGATCTCGTGGCCAAGGGCTGGCCCGCCGCCGGGCACGCCGTGGTCGCCGTCGCCGATGCGCGCAAGGGCGAACAGCTCGTGCTGCTGACGACCGACGCCACCCTCACCCGCCAGGCGATCGCAACCGCCGCGCGGGACGCCGGCCTGCCGGAGATCTTCGCGCCGCGCAGCATCGTCGTCGTGAAGGCGATTCCGGTCCTGGGGTCGGGCAAGACGGACTACCTCGCCGCCGCCACGCAGGCGGCGGCTGCCGTGGAAACGACGCGCGTTTCGTAGACCTGCGACGGATCACAAGCCATGGTCATCTTCTTCCTGACGCTCGCGGCCGTCCCGTTCGTGCTGCCGTTCGTGGCCATCGCGATGGCGCGCAGCGCGCGCACACGGGTGACCGCGCTGGAGGCCAAGGTCGCGGAACAGGATCGCGCCATCGAGGCCCTGCAACGGCGACTGACCGCACGCCCGGCCGCGGACACCCGCCCGGCGCCGACGCACGACGCGGTGACGGTGCCCGCGGCCGCACCGGTCGTGACCGTCCGGCCGCCCGTCGTGCCGCCGATACCCGCTCGCGCCGACGCCACTGCGACGCCCACTCCGGCCGCAGAGGCGCCATCACCCGCGCCGCCTCGCCCGCCGGCCGCGGCCACGCCACCGCAACCAGAGCCCTCACCAGCGGCCCGGCCCGACTCACCGGCTGCACGGCCGGCGTCGACGTCTCGGCCCACGCGGCCGTCACCGCGACCTGCGCCGGAACCCGAACACACACCGGAACCCGCGGCTCCCGGCTGGCTCGCCGCCGCCTTCCAGTCGTTCGATTGGGAGAGTCTTGTCGGCGTCCGCCTCTTCTCGGCCGTCGCCGGCCTCGCACTCGCCATCAGCGGGTTGCTCTTCGTCCGCTATTCGATCGACCAGGGCTGGCTGCAGCCGCCGGTGCGCATGGCGATCGGCATCCTGGTGGCGATCTCGCTGCTCGTCGTGTGCGAGCGCAAGGCCGCGCGCCGCTACCCGTTGACCGCCAACGCGCTCGACGGGGCGGCGATCGCGATCCTGTTCTCGACCTTCTTCGCGGCACACGCGCTGTGGCATCTCATCGGCGCCACCGTGGCCTTCGCGCTGCTCGCGCTCGTCACGGTCGTCGCGGTGCTGCTCTCGATTCGTCGCGACTCGCTCTTCATCGCCGTGCTCGGCCTGCTCGGCGGATTCGCCACCCCGGCGCTGGTCTCGACCGGCGAGAACCGGCCAGTGGCGCTGTTCAGCTACCTGCTGCTGCTCAACCTCGGTCTCGCGTGGGTGGCGCCGCGCCGACGCTGGCCGTGGCTGTCGACCGGCGCCCTGGCGCTCACCACGCTGTACCAGTGGGGGTGGGTCGGTACGTATCTCACGGGCGCGCAACTGCCGCTGGCCTACGGCATCTTCGCCCTGTTCCCGCTGGCGCGGCTGGCCTCGACGCAGGTCTTCGGCACCGCCGACGACGACGAGCAGCATGAGCAGATCGAGACCTGGACGACGACCGCCAGTGCGGTGATGCCCCTGCTCTTCCTGCTCTACGTCGCTGCGACGCCGAGCCTGGCCCAGTACTTCCACCTGCTGTTCGGCGCGACGTGGCTGGCGATGGTCGGGCTCTCGGTGGTCGCGACGCTGCGCGGGCCGAAGGATCTGCAGGTCGCGGCGCACCTCGCCGCCATCGTCGTGTGGCTGGCGTGGGCGGGCGGTGGCGGCGCGTCGATCGCCTGGCCGACCGCGCTGGCGTGGCTCGGGCTGTTCGTCGTGACGGTCCTGGCGCTGCCCGAATGGGCGGAGCGCCGTGGCACCCCGCACGAAGGGGTCGCGGCGTTCACCGACGTCGCGGCGCCGGCGATGCTGGCGGTCACGTGGCCGCTGGCTCGAACATCCGGCGCCGAGGCGGCGCCGTGGCTCCTGTTTGGAACGATCGCCGCACTGCTCCTGCTCGTCGCGACGCGCGCGGTGGTCCGCGAGCGGGGACCGATCTACTTCGCGGCCGTGCTCGTCGCCGTCGTGGCAGAGGGGCTCTGGATCGGCCGGTTCCTCTCGCCCGATCGCCTGGGGACAGCCGTCGCCATCATGACGACGTTCATCGCCGTGTTCATCGCGGTGCCGCTCGTCGCGCGCCGGCGCGACCGGACGCTGGCGCCCGAGGCCGGGTCGGGCGTGGTGCTCATCGCCGCGATCCTGCTGCTCTCGCTGATCGCGAACGGGCCGGTGGCGCCGGCCGCGCTCTGGGGCCTGGGGTTGCTGCTCGCGGGACTGAATGTCGCACTGGTGATCGAAAGCGCGGCCGCGCGCCTGCCATTGCTGTCGTGGGTCGGGGGCCTGGCATCGTGGGGTGTGCTGGCGCTGTGGTGGAGCGACAGCGCGGCCGCGGTGCCGCTGTTGCCGGCCTTGACGGTGATCCTCCTGTTGGCCCTCGTGATGATGGCCGGCATGATCTGGGCGCGCCGTGGCGTGCCCGGCGATCCGATGCGGCGTCTCGAGGCCGAAGGGTTCACGGCCGGCCCGACGCTCGCCGTCGGCGGACATCTCTTCCTCGTGGCGGTGGCGCTGCGCCAGGAGCTGGCGGTGCCGCCGTGGCCGCTCTTCGGCGTGCTCGGCGTGCTCACGATGGGACTCACGGTGACGGCGGTGGCGCTGCGCCGGCCGGTCTTCCACGGCGCCGGCGTCGTCGCGGCGCTCGGGGTGCTCGCGATCTGGACGGGCACGGCCACCGTGGCGCCGTGGCCGATGGTGGCCTGGAGCGCTGCCGCCATTCTCGGCGGCTATTCGCTGGCCGCGTTGGTACTTGGCCGACGCGACGCCGCGGCCATGCCGGCACTGGCAGTGTCGGCCGGCGTCGCCCTCGCCATCGTGCATGTCCTGGTGATGCGGCTCACCGTCATCGCCGACGCGCCGGCGTTCGGCTGGCTGCTCGGCCTGCACCTGGCCGCGATCGTCGCGGTGTTGTGGCTGTCGGCCTGGCAGCGCTGGGCCGGCGTGCCGCTCGGCCTCGTCGCCTCGGCATGGCTGGCCGCGGGCGTCTGGCAGCAGCAGCACCCCGACGACTGGCGTGGCCTGCTGGTCATGGCGGTGTGGTGCTACGGCTGCTTCGTCGCCTACGGCTTCCGCCAGGTGGCGCAGCGTGACGCCGCTCGCGACAGCTACCTCACGCCGGTGGTGGCGGCGGTCCCGGCGTTCTTCCTGGCGCGTCACGCGTTCGACGTGGGCCAGCTGTCGCACGTCGTCGGCGTCGTGCCGGTAACGCTGGCGGCGGTGCTCGCCGTGTTCCTGCGCCGCGTGCTGGCGATCACGCCGCCGGGCGGCGGTGATCTCGCGCGCACCGCCACGGTCGCCGGCGCCGCGCTGGCCTTCGTCACGCTGGCGATCCCGCTGCAGCTCGAGACAAAGTGGATCACGGTGGGCTGGGCGCTTGAAGGGGCGGCGCTCGCCTGGCTGTGGACGCGAGTCGCGCATCGCGGGCTGCTGTGGTGGTCGATGGGACTGCTGACCACGGTGTTCGTCCGGCTCGCGCTCAACCCCGAGGTGTTCGGCTACGAGCCGCGCGGCCAGCGAATTCTCAACTGGTATCTCTATGTCTACGTGGTGGCGGCCGCCGCGATGTTCCTGGCCGCGAAGTGGACCCCGGTTCGCGACGATCGACTCCTCCCCGGACGCCTCGCCGTGCGCGCGACGACGCTGCTCGCCGCCGGAGGCGCCGTGCTGCTGTTCTGGCTGCTCAACATCGAGATCGCCGACTTCTACTCCGATGGTCCCCGGATCGTGTTCCGCTTCGGCGCGTCGGTCAGCCAGGACCTCACCTACACCGTGGGCTGGCTCGCGTTCGGCCTCGCCCTCCTGGTCGTTGGTATCGTCCGCCACCATCGGCCGACGCGCCTCGCGTCACTGGCGCTACTCACGGTCACCATCGTGAAGTGCTTCCTCTACGACCTGTCGCGGCTCGAGGGCCTGTTCCGCGTCGGGTCGTTCGTGGGGCTGGCCCTCAGCCTCGTCCTCGTCTCGCTGGCCATTCAGCGCTTCGTGCTGGCAGCGCCGGCGCGTGCGGAGCAGTCATGACGTCTCGGCTGAGATCAGGCCTGACCGCCATGGCGGCGGTTGCGGCGGCGCTGGCCGCGGCGCAGGCGCAGGACCGCACGCAGCCAGTCGAACGCGCGGTGGTCGTGACCGGCGCAGGCCCGCATCGCCTGGACCCGGACGTCGACCTCGTGGCCGGCGCCGCGCGCGGCCGGGTGGCGCCGCTGGCCGGTGTCACGGCGGGCGTCCAGCAGGTCCTCGGCGGGTTCGGCGACCTGCGACTGGTCGACGCCGACGGGCGGGAGGTGCCGTACCTGCTGATACCGCCACGATCGGACGTCGCGCCGCGGGCCTCCGCGTCGCAGGTCGTCCGCATCCCGGCGACGAAGACGACGAGCGGCTTCGAGATCACGCTCGACGGCGCCGTGCCGGTTGCCGCGCTCGATCTGTCGGGGCTGCCGGCGCCGTTCATGAAGCGGGTGCGCGTCGAGGGCAGTAGCGATCGCGAACACTGGGTCGAGTTGGCCGCCGCTGTCACCATCTTCGATCTGCCTGGCGAGGGTCTGCGCCACACCGTGGTGCCGCTGCCCCCGGGTGCGCAACGGTATCTCCGCGTCATTGGCGACGATACGCACAGCGCTCCCCTCCCGCTGCCTACCACCGGGGCGGTCTCGGTGGTGCTGGAGGCCCGCGGCGGTCCCATGGCGCCGGCGCTGACCGCCGACGTGCCGTTCAGGGCGCAGACGACGGGATCGCGCACGCGCTACTCGCTGCGCCTGCCAGGCGAGCGTCTGCCGATCGTGGCCTTCCGGCTCGATGCCGCCAACACCACGGTCCGCCGAACCGTGCGCGTGTGGCCGGCACGGACCGGCCGCGGCGAGAGCGGCGTGCTCGGCCAGTCGACCATCCAGCGCGTCGAGCGTGATGGCCTGGTCGCCGGCGACCTCCTCGTGCCCACGCGTCCGCCTCAGGACGCCACGGTGGACATCGAGGTCGACGATGCCAGCAACCCGCCGCTCGACCTCCGCGCCATCCAGGCGGTGTTCGCGCAGCTGCCGCAGATCTACTTCGTCGCCGCCGATGCGCGGCCGTTGACCGCGCGCTATGGCCGTCACGAGCTGGCGGCCCCCACCTACGACCTCGAAGCCGCGCGCGGCAGCGTCGACGTCGACGTCGCGCACGCCGCGGCGTGGGGCCCCGCCGTCGCCTCGACGACGGCGCAGGCGCAAGCGCCGCCGGCGCCCGACGCCGCGCCGGTGACGCCGGTGCCCGTCTTCGGTGCGCCGCTCGATCGCCGGATGTTCCGCTTCGCGCGGGCGCTGCCGCCCGGTCCGGCGGCCGTGACGCATCTCCCGCTCGACCCGGCCGTGCTGGCGCACAGCGGCGCCGGCGGTCACGCGCTGCATGACCTGCGACTCGCCGACGGCTCCGGGCGCCAGGTCCCCTATCTCCTGGAACGCCTCGAGACGCCGCTTCAGCAGCCGCTGTCCGCACCCTCACGCCGGCAGACGGCCGTCGCGGCGACCAGCGTCTACGACATCACGTTGCCGTACGCGGCACTCCCGGCCTCGCAGCTCGTCGTCACGACGACGGCGAGAGTGTTCCGGCGTCAGGTGTCGCTGGTCGTCGAGCACCCGCCCGACCCGCGGCATCGCGACGCCTGGACCGAACGCCTCGCGACACAGACCTGGTCCCACGACGACGACGCGATCGAGGCGCCGGCGCTGCGCCTCGCCCTCCCGCCGCTCGCGACCACACAGCTCGCCTTGCACGTCGACGAAGGCGACAACCAGCCCCTGCCGCTGCACCAGGCGACGCTCGAGCTGCCGGCCTACCGGCTCCGCTTCCTGCGGCCGGCCGACACCGCGCTGGACCTGCTGTACGGCAGCCCTCGCGTCGCAGCGCCACGCTACGACGTCGCCGATCTCGTCCGATCGCAGACCACGGCCTCCCGGGAAATCGTGGCCGGTCCCGAGCGCGCGCTCGAGGGTCCGCCGGACACGCGTCTGACGCCGCCGGTGTTCTGGGGCGTGCTGGCCGTGGCCACCGTCGTGCTGCTCGGGCTGCTGGTGCGTCTCATGCGCGCGACACCCGAGCGCGACGGCGCGAACGGACCGCCCGCCTCACCGTAGCGGACGCGCCGGGCAGGCGCGGCTACAATGAACGGGTTCCCGGTCTCATGTGATGCGTCCTCTGACCCGCTTGCCCATCTCCACCGACGTCGGCGACGTCTCGGCCGATGTCCGCCGCCTGTTCGAGGAACTCGCCCGCCAGCGCCCCGAGCGCCGGCACCAGATCACCGGCGAGTGCCTGCCGCTGCTCGACGTCTTCGAGACGCACGACGCGCTCGATCTGCTGCTCGACCTGCCCGGCGTCGCGCCGTCGAACATCCGCGTCCTGGTCAAGGGCGGCGTCGTCATCATCGCCGGCGAGAAGGATCGCCCCGATCAGTCGGCCCGCGGCAGCGCCAGCTTCCATCTCGTCGAACGCGACTTCGGCCGCTTCGCGCGGGCGGTGCGGATTCACGTGGCGATCGATGCCGCGCGCGCCTCGGCCTCGTTGTCCAACGGCGAACTGCGCGTGCGTCTGCCCAAGATCGAAGAGCGTCGCGGCCGCGGCCTGCTGGTGCCGGTCGTCTCGGATGCGGTGCGATGAACCTGCTGTTCATCGGTGACATCGTCGGCCGGCCGGGACGCGACCTGGTCAAGCGTGGTCTGGCGCCCATCGTCGCCGCGCACGCCATCGACTTCGTGATCGCCAACGGCGAGAACTCGGCTGCCGGCTTCGGCATCACGCGCGAGATCGGCGATCAGCTGTTCAGCTACGGCATCGACGTGATGACGTCCGGCAACCACATCTGGGACAAGAAGGAAGCGCTCGAGTACATCGTGCACGAGCCGCGGCTGCTGCGCCCTGCCAACTACCCGGCCGGTGCGCCGGGACAGGGCGCCTATCTGGCCACGGCCGCCAACGGCGTCCGCGTCGGCGTCGTGAACGTGATGGGCCGCGTGTTCCTGGCCAACATCGACGACCCCTTCACCACGGCCGCGCGCGAGGTCGCCCGTCTGAAGGCCGACGGCGCGCAGCTGGTGTTCGTGGACGTGCACGCCGAAGTCACCTCCGAGAAGATCGCGATGGGCTGGTACCTCGATGGCCAGGCCACTGCCGTCGTCGGCACGCACACGCACGTGCAGACGGCCGACGAGCGGGTGCTGCCCAAGGGCACGGCCTACCTGACGGATGCCGGCATGACCGGACCGCACGACGGCGTCATCGGCGTCGAGAAGGACGCCGTCATCGGCAAGTTCCTCAGCGGCCTGCCCGTCCGCTTCGAGACGGCCACCGGCGATGCACGGCTGAACGGCGTGGTCGTCACCGCCGACCCGGCGACCGGCCGCGCCTCGTCGATCGCGCGCCTCAGCCTCTCGGCCGACGACATCGAGCGCCTCGCGGCGACCGCCCGGGCGCACGCGGACGCCCGCGCGTGACGCCGACGCGGCTGCCGTTCGACGAGCCGGCGCCCGCGCCGCCGCCTCCGCCACGGCGACGCATTCTCTCGGTGGGCGAACTCACGGCCGCGCTCCGCACGCTGGTCGAAGCGGAGTTCCCGGAGATCTGGGTCGAAGGCGAGCTGTCGGGCGCGCGCATCTGGAACACCGGCCACCTGTACTTCACGTTGAAGGACGCGCATGCCCAGATCAAGGGCGTGATGTTCCGTACCTCGCTGCGGTTGCTGAAGTTCCGCCCCGAGGACGGCGCGCGGGTCATCGCCCGCGGCCGCCTGAGCGTCTACGACCCGCGCGGCGAGTACCAGCTGGTGTGCGAGCACATGGAGCCGACGGGGCTCGGCGCGCTGCAACTCGCGTACGAGCAGCTGCGTACGCGGCTCGCCGCCGAAGGCCTGTTCGACCAGGCGCGCAAGCGTCCGCTCCCGGCCCTGCCCCGCCGCATCGGCATCGTCACCTCACGTGACGGCGCGGCGCTGCGCGACATCATCCGGGTGCTGCGACGGCGCTATCCGAACGCGCATCTCGTCATCGCGCCCGCGCGCGTGCAGGGCGAAGGCGCGTCGGGGGAGATCGCGCGCGCCATCCGGCTGGTCGGCCGCGTCGCCGGCGTCGACGTCGTGATCGCCGGCCGTGGCGGCGGCTCGATCGAGGACCTGTGGTCGTTCAACGAGGAGATCGTCGCCCGCGCGATCGCCGCGTGCCCGGTGCCGGTGATCTCCGCGGTCGGCCACGAGACCGACGTCACCATCGCCGACTTCGTCGCCGACCTGCGCGCGCCGACGCCGTCGGCGGCGGCCGAGATCGTGGTCGGCCGCAAGGACGAGTTCGTGCGGCAGATCGACGCCATCGGCGGGCGCGTCCACGCCGCCCTGCGGTCGCGGATGCAGCGCCTCGACGCCCGGCTGCATCAGCTGTCGGCCAGGCCGGCGTTCGCCGGCGTGCCCGGCCGCATCGCCCTGCGTCAGCGTCACGTGACCGAGCTGGCGGCGGCGCTGCGTTCGGCGGCCGCCAGCGGCCTGGCCGTGCGGCAACGCCGCGTGGCCATGCTGGCCCGCACGCTCGACACGTTCCGTCCGCAGGATCGCCTGGCCCGGGTGCGGGCAGCGCTGGTCGGCCGGCGCAGCGCGCTCGACGCCGCGATCCGCACGCACCTGCACCGCGCCACCGGCCAGACGCGCGAGTCGGCAGCGCGGCTCCACGCGCTCAGCCCGCTGGCCGTGCTCGGGCGTGGCTACGCCGTATGCTGGACGGGCGATCGCGGCGCGCTGGTGCGGAACGCTGCCCAGGTCGTCCCGGGCGATCGCGTGCGGGTCACGCTGGGCACCGGCGAGATCGGCTGCGAGGTGCGCGAGGTGCTGGACGACGGCGGACGAGGACGCGGGTGATGGACGAGACGATCAAGGACTTCGAAGCCGCGCTGGCGGAGCTGGCCGGCATCGTGAAGAAGCTCGAAGAGGGCGACCTGCCGCTCGAGACGTCCCTGGCGCTCTACGAGCGCGGCGTGCAGCTGCAGCGCTACTGCCACGAGCGGCTCGAGGCGGCCGAGCGCCGCATCGACATCCTCAACGACCGCGGCGAGCTGGTCGCCGCGCCGCGCGATCTGGCCGACGTCGGGCAGGACGAGGATCGCTAGCGTGGCCGGGTTCGACCCGTTCGCCGCCGAGTGCCGGGCGGCCGTCGAGTCGATGCTCGATCGCGTGCTGCCACGGGCGCCCCAGGTGCCCGCCGTCGTCGCCGACGCGATGCGCTACAGCGTGATGGCCGGCGGCAAGCGGCTGCGCCCGATTCTCGCCCTGGCCGCCGCCGACGCGGTGGCGCGACGCCGTGGCGACGACCCCGACACGGCGCGCGCGCTGGCCCTGCCCGCCGCCTGCGCGCTCGAGCTGCTTCACACCTACTCGCTCGTGCACGACGATCTGCCGGCAATGGACGACGACGCCCTCAGGCGCGGCCGGCCCACGCTGCACACCGTGGTCGGACCGGGTCAGGCGATCCTGGCTGGCGACGGCCTGCAGGCCGAGGCGTTCCATCTGCTGGCGCGGGAGCCGGTCACGACCGACGGGGCGATCGCCGCCCGCAAGCTGCGCGCCATCGACGTCGTCGCTCGCGCCGCCGGCGCCGAGGGCATGGTGGGCGGTCAGGCCGTCGACCTCGAGGCCGCGGGCAAGGGCGCCGCGGCGCCCACGCCGCTCGACGGGCCGGCGCTCAGCGACATGCACGCGCGCAAGACCGGCGCGCTGATCCGCGCGTCGGCCGCCGCCGGCGCGATCATGGCCGGCGCCG
>CADEDM010000143.1:0-6976 GCA_902826065.1 uncultured Acidobacteriota bacterium
GCCGCTGCAGATCTCGCCGCACGACAGCAACACCATCTACGTCGGCAGCCAGCACGTGCACCGCACCACCAACGGCGGCCAGAGCTGGGAGGTCATCAGCCCCGATCTCACGCTCAACGACCGCTCGAAGATGGGCAGTTCTGGCGGCCTCACGCCCGACAACATCGGCGTCGAGTACGCGGGCGTCGTCTACGGCATCGCCGAGTCGCCGCGGGTGCGCGGCCTCATCTGGGCCGGTACCAACGACGGCCAGGTGCAGGTCACGCGCGACAACGGCAAATCGTGGACCAACGTGACGAAGAACCTGCCGGGGCTGCCGCCCGGGCTGTCGGTACGCAGCGTCGCGCCGTCACGCTACGACGACGGCACTGCCTACGTGGCCATCGACGGCCACCAGGCCAACAGCCGCGATCCGTGGGTCTATCGCACGACCGACTACGGCGCCACGTGGCGCCTCATCACCAGCGGCATCCCGAAGAGCGCGCTGAGCTACACGAAAGTGATCTACGAGGACCCGGTGCGGCGCGGCATGCTCTACCTCGGCACCGAGAACGCCATCTACGTCACCTTCGACCACGGCGATACCTGGCAGCCGCTGCAGAACGATTTGCCGGCGGCGCCGGTGTCCGGCATCGTCGTGCAGGAGCACTTCAACGACCTGGTGATCTCCACCTATGGCCGCGGCTTCTACATCCTCGACGACATCACGCCGCTGCGGGCGATGACGGCGGAGGTGCTGGGTCAGGCGGCGCACCTGTTCCCGCCGCGCGCGGCCTATCGCTTCCGCGGCATCACCGCGCCGTCGACGCCGTACGACGACCCGACCGTGGGCGAGAACCCGGCCTATGGCGCGACCATCAACTACTACCTGAGCAAGGCGGTGCCGGCGGGTGGACGCGTCGCCATCAAGAACGCCCGCGGCGAAACAGTGCGCTCCCTGAACGTCGGTGGCGGCGCCGGGTTGAACCGCATCACGTGGGACCTCCGCCACGAGCCCACGAAGGCGCTGCGATTCCGCACCGATCCGCTCTACGGCCACGAGTTGCCGCGCGACAACGACGACGTGCGGCCACCGGCCGGCGGCAATCCGCAGATCGCGATCCTGGCGCCCCCGGGTCAGTACTCCGTCACGCTGTCGATCGGCGGACGCGACTACACGCAGCCAGTGACGGTGCTGAAGGATCCGCACTCCGGCGGCACCGAGGCCGACATCAACGCGCAGACCACGCTGCTCTCCACGCTCGCTACCGGCCTCAACAGCGGCGTCGATGCCGTGAACCAGCTCGAGTTCATGCGCAACCAGATCCAGGAGATCGCGCGCACGTCGTCCGAGGCCGAGGTGAAGCAGATGGCGCAACGCGTGAACGACGCCCTGACCGAGCAGGAGACGAACCTCTACGACCTGCGCATCACCGGCGGACAGGACGGCGTGCGCTACGCGGCGAAGCTCCTGAACCGCTTCAGCTATCTCGCCAACGGCGTGTCGGGCTCCGACTTCAAGCCCACCGACCAGCATCTCGAGGTCGCGAAGCTGCTGGCCGAGCGGATGCAGGCCCAGGTGAGCCAGGTGCGTGGCCTCGTCGACAAGGACGTCGTGGCGCTGAACGAGCTGTTGCGGCGGCACAACGCCGGGCAGGTGGTGACGAAGGCGCCATAGGGCGCGGGCTCGGCCCAGGGGTCCCGGCTCTCCGGGCCCCGGGCCGTGGCAGGCGGATCGACTACGATCGGCGCCTCGGTGCCGAGTGGTTCAGATGCGCCAAGACGACGGTCTACAGCCGGATGCCGTGACGTCCGCCCGCGGCGACGGAGGGGCGCCGGCGGGCGCGGGCGCGCCCCTGATCGGGCACGTCGTCGGGCACTATCGCATCGACGCGCGGCTCGGCGCCGGCGGCATGGGCGAGGTGTACCGCGCCCACGACACCAGGCTGAATCGCCCGGTCGCGATCAAGTGGCTCTCGCAGAGTCTGCCGCACGACGAGGCGCAGCTGCGCCGCTTCGAAGTCGAAGCGCGGGCGGCCTCGTCGCTGAATCATCCCTACATCCTCGTGGTGCACGACTTCGGCGACGATGGCGGACGCCCGTTCATCGTCACCGAGTTCGTGGAGGGCGAGTCGCTGCGTGCGCGCCTGCAGCGAAGCGCCATTCCGATCGCAGAGGCACTGGAGATTGCCAGGCAGGTGGCTGAAGGCCTGGCGGCGGCGCATGCACGCGGCATCGTGCACCGGGACATCAAGCCCGAGAACATCATGCTCCGGCCGGATGGCCACGTGAAGATCGTCGACTTCGGCATCGCCAAGGTCGCCGCGGCCGTCGACGACACCGCGATGACCGCGTCGACACAGCCCGGCACGCTCCTCGGCACGCCGCGCTACATGGCCCCGGAACAGCTTCGCGGCGGCGTCGTCGACGCGCGCAGCGACGTGTGGAGCCTGGCCGTCACGCTCTTCGAGATGATCGCCGGTGTTCATCCCTTCGCGCAGGCCAGCGCGGCTGACCTCGTCGCGTCGATTCTTCACGGCGACCCCGACCTCGGTGGTGTCGGCGCGGCTCGCGCCGTGCTTGCGAAGGCCCTCCACAAGGAGGCCCAGCAACGCCATCCCGATGCGCACGCGCTGATGCTCGAGCTCCGCGCCCTGTCGACGTCGGGTGCGACCCCGCCCCCGATCGATCGCTCGACGGCCGCGGGCCCGCGCAATTTCCCCGTCCAGGTGACGAGCTTCGTCGGCCGGGAGGACGACTGCGCCGCCATCGTCGACGCGCTTCGTGCCGGCCGCCTCGTCACCGTGACCGGGGCCGGCGGCGTGGGGAAGACGCGGCTGGCACTGCACGTCGGCACGACGATCGCCGGCGACTTCACCGACGGCGCGTGGTTGGTCGATCTGTCGCCGCTCGCCGACCCGGCGCTCGTGCCGAGCGCGATTGCCGAGGCCGTGCGGCTGTCCGACCGACCCGGGCGCGACGTGCTCGATGTCGTCTGCGAGGAGTGTCGCGAGAAGGCGATGCTCCTGGTCCTCGACAACTGTGAGCACTTGATCGATGCTTGCGCCGCGATCGTCCAGAAGATCCTGGCGTCGTGCCCGGCCGTCACGGTGCTGGCGACGAGCCGCGAGACGCTCAACGTGCCGGGCGAGGTGATCTGGCGGCTGCGCTCGCTGACGACACCTGATCCGGACGCCGCCGATGACGCGGCCATCCTGCGCTCCGAGTCGGGCCGGTTGTTCGTGCAGCGCGCCCGCGCGGTGCGTCCGGGGTTCGAGGCGGGGTCCGAGGTCTCCGTCGCGATCGCGCAGATCTGCCGCCGCCTCGACGGGCTGCCCCTGGCCATCGAGCTCGCGGCCGCGCGCGTCGGCGCGCTGTCGCCGATCGAGATCGCCACGCGACTCGACGATCGATTTCGTCTGCTGACGGGCGGCTCTCGTCGCGCCGTGCCCCGGCAGCGGACCCTCGAGGCCGCCGTGCAGTGGAGCTACGAGCTGCTGCCGGAGGAAGAGCGTCTGGCGTTCAGCCGCCTGTCCGTGTTCACCGGCGGGTGGACGCTCGACGCCTGTGAACGGGTCTGCGCCGACGCTCGCGTGCCTCGACACCGCATGGCGGACAGCGTCGTGCACCTCGTCGATCGATCCATGGTGGTCGCGGAGGACGTCGCCGGAGACCTGCGCTACCGGATGCTGGAGACGCTGCGCCAGTTCGGACGCGACCAGCTCGTGGCGAGCGGCGAAATGGCAGCCGCGCGAGACCGGCACCTCGCCTGGGTCATGAAGCTCGCCGAGGGTGCCGCGGACCGGGTGGAGCACGGGCACACGGCCAGCCTGGCCGCCGAGGTCGACAACGTGCGCGCCGCGCTGGAGTGGGCCCACGAGACCGGCAACTACGAAGCCGGCCTGCGCATCATGTCGGCCGCCAGGGTCGGCCACCTCGACGAACGCCGACGCATGCTGAAGGCGCTGCTGCCCTTCGCGGATCGCACGCCGCTGGAGTGCCAGGGGCAGGCGCAGTTCACCGCCGGTGCCCTGGCCTTCATGATCGGCGACTGGCACTGGGGCGCCGACGCGATGGGCAGCGCCGCCGAGGTGTTCGCCCGCATGGGCGACCGCCGACGGTGTGCGATGAGCCTGACCTATCTCGGCGCCTGTCACTGGGGGGCGGCGCAGATGCCGGAGGCCGTCGCGGCGATCGATCGGGGGATCGATGAGGCCCGCGCCTCGCAGAGCGACGACGCCATCGCCCGGGCCCTGCTGTTCCGCGGGTGGGTGGAGACCGAACACGATCTGGAACGAGCGGATGCCCTCGCGGGCGAGGCGCAACACCTGGCCGCGTCCCTGCCGAACTCGTTCGATCTCGGGCACGTCCTCGAGCTGCGCGGGTTCATCGCCAGCCGGACGGGCACGTTCCCGGCGGCCGCAGCCACGCTGGCCGACGCGCTGCACACGTTCACGACCATTCAATACAACTGCGGAGCGCACGTCCTCGAGACGGCGGCGACCTGGGCGGCCATGAGTGGCCGGTTCGAACTCGGCGCGGAGTGGCTGGGCTCCGCGCAGCGCATTCGTCAGGAGACGGGCGACAAGCCGCGGCCGTGGGAAGGCGAAGTGCAGCTGGTGTGGCTGCCACGGATCGAGGCCGCGCTCGATGCCGCGGTGTTCACGGCGGCGCGACATCGCGGCCTGCAGCGCCCGTTCGCGCAAGCGCTCGCGTTCGCCGAACAGACGCTGCGACAGTTCGCCCGCGAGTGAGGCCGTGGCACCGGGCGGACCGGTGTGAGGCGTCGCTATCGCAGGCGAGCCAGCTCGCGCTGCGCGGCGCGCCGGAGATCAGGGCGCGTGGCCGGGGCGTCGAGGCGCTCGAAGCCGGCGCGTGCGTCGGCCGTGCGGCCCAGGCGCAGGTAGGCGACGGCGCGCTCGAAGCGCGCTTCGTCCTCGGCCGGCGCCAGTTCGAGCACGCGCGTCAGCTCGGCGATCGCCGGCTCGAGACGGTCCGACCGCGCCAGCAGCACGCCCAGACCGAGCCGGGCCGCCACGTCGGCCGGGCGTGCGTCGAGCACGTGACGGTACTCGGCTTCGGCGTCAGCGGGCCGCCCGGCATCGGCCAGCAAGTCGGCGAGCGCCACGCGCAGTGACAGGTTACCGGGGTCGGCGGCGACCGCAGTCGCCAGCGACTGCACCCCTTCATCCTTCCGGCCGGAGGAGAACAACAGGCCGGCCCTGAGCGACACGGCCGCCGCGTGCCGTGGATCGAGCGCGATGGCGGCCTCTTCTTCGGCCAGCGCGCGCGTGCGGTCGCCCAGTCTGAGGTGCGCCAGCGCCAGCCAGTGATGGGCGTCGGCGCTCGCCGGCACGGCCGCGAGGTAGGTCTGCAGCGCCGCGATGGCCTCGCGATGGCGTCCCGTCGCCAGCATCGCCCGGCCGAGCACCAGCTGGGCGAAGGCGTTGCCGCGATCGGCCTTCAGCACCGTCGCGGCGATGCGCGCGGCGTCGTCGCCCCGGCCCGTGGCCAGCGCCCGGTTGCCTTCGAGCAGTTGCTCGAACAGCGTGACCATCCGCTTCGGATCCGGTGCCGGCGCGCCCGGCGCGGCGGCGGGCGACGGCGCACTGACATACCCCAGCGCCGATAGGCGCCGACGGGCGTCGTCGCTCACCGGCGCGGCGCTGACGCGATCAGCGCCGCGCGCCAGCCGCTCGAGCTCGCGGCGCAGGGCGCGCGCCGTCGCCGGCTCCTCGGCGAAGCGGTTGGTGCGCTCGCCGGGGTCGACGCTCAGGTCGTAGAGCTCGGGCTCCGGTGCGTCGATGAGCTTCCAGCGGGCGTCACGCACCGATCGCAGCGGTGCCCAGCCCATGAAGAACTGCGGGAAGTAGGTCTCGGCGTAGATGGGCCGCCCCGGCGGAGCGGCGGAACCGAGCGGCAGGACCTGGCCATCGACGGGACCGAGGCCGTGCAGCGTCGCGAACGCGGCGACGGTCGGGGCGACGTCGGCGAGTCCGACTGGTGTGTCGACGACGCGCGGGAGGAACACGCCTGGCCACGAGACGATCAACGGCACGCGCAACGCACTCTCGTAGACGAAGAGTCCGTGCGTGCTCTCGCCGTGGTCGCCCAGGCTCTCACCGTGGTCCCCGGCCACCACGACCAGCGGTGGCTTGGCGGCGCCCGCCTGCGCGCGCGACACCAGCGTGTCGACCAGCGTGTCCTGAAACGCGATTTCACCGTCGTAGGGACGGCTCTCGAAGCGCGCCCGGAACGTCGCCGGCGGGTTGTACGGCTCGTGCGCGTCGTAGAGGTGCACCCACAGGAAGAAGGGGCGCGACGCCGCACCAGGACCAGCAGCGGCGGCATTGTTGCGGGCCGCAAGCCACGCGGACGCCGCCGCGACGGTGCGATCGCCGCGCCGCTCGAGCTCCAGTGAGTCGGCCGGCCCCCGCGGCGGGTCGAGCGCGTCGTCGTAGTGCGCGAATCCGCGCGCCAGCCCGAACTGGCGATCGAGCACGAACGAGCTGACGAAGGCCGCGGTGTCGTAGCCAGCGGCGGTGAAGCGTTCGGCCAGCGTGGGAACGTCGGCGCCGAGCACGAAGTAGCCGTTGTTGCGGACGCCGTGGGCGTAGGGATTGCGCCCCGTCATCAGGCTGGCGTGCGCCGGCAACGTCAGCGGCGCTGGCGAGAGCGCCTGGGTGAACCGCACGCCATCAGCGGCGAGCCGGTCGAGCGCCGGCGTGGCGGCACCGGCGTAGCCGTAGCTCCCCAGACGATCCGCGCGCGTCGTGTCGAGCGTGATGAGCAGGACGCTGGGATGGTCCTCGCGCACCGTGCCGAGCACGAAATCCGTGGGCTCGAGATAGACGGCAACTCCGGCCCAGACCGCCAGGAGTCCGAGAAGGCTCGCGCCGACCCCGAGCCGCCACCCCCACGCACCGCGCGGCGGCTCCGCCGCGGGCGGCTGCGGTGGTGCCTTGCGCTTGCGGCTCACGCGGGACAGTGCATCACA
>CADEDM010000143.1:7076-12799 GCA_902826065.1 uncultured Acidobacteriota bacterium
GCCCACTGCGTGTTGGCCGGGGTGTTGAACACGTTGAAGATGTTCAGCGCCGGTTCGATCGACTGCGTCTTGTAGCTGAACTTGCGGCCGATCTTGAGCTGCAGGTATTTCGCATCGTCATTGCGGATCTGCCCGTCGCTGCGGGTGGGCCCGACGAAGCGCAGGCGCGTCGCGAGCGGGTTGGGCTGGTTGGTGCCGTTGGCCAGCCGGATGTTCGCCGGCCCGTACTGGGTCACCTGCGGGTCGTTGGCCTCCAGGCGCGTCACCAGCACTCCGCTGTAGCCGCCGGCCTGAATGACGTAGCTGCCGCCGACGCTGATGCCCAACGGCGCCAGCCACTGGCCGCCGATGCGCACCGAGAACGGCCGGTAGGCCGCGCCCGATTCATGCCCGCCGCCATTCAAGGTGTTGTCATCGCCGTTGCCGAAGAGCTGCGGCGACAGGTCGCCGTTGTTGTCGAAGGCATCGGGCTGGACGAAGCGCGCCGGGTCGGTCGGGTTCCAAGTGCCGGTCAGATGCTGCCACTGCCGGGTGGCGCTGGCGATCACCTGGAAGTTGTGCGACATGTTCTTGGCGAACGTCATCTCGATGGCGTTCACGACCACGCCGCTCCACGTGTTGTTCGTCTCCTTGGTGACAATGCCGCGGTTGGGATCGATCAAGCCGAAACCGATGAACGGCTTGCCCGGCCCGTCGGGATAGATGCCGTTGATGTCGACCTCGCCGAAGTTGTCTTTGTAGTTGCGATGCGTGGCGGCCACGCCGAGGCTGATCTGCCACGGGAACTGCCGGTTGTAGCCGATCGAGAACTCGTCGACGTACGGCTGATGCAGGTTCTCGTCGAACAGCAGACGGGGATCGACGCTGTTGCGCGTCGCGGGCGTGATGACAGAGGTCCGGGTGCCGTCCTTGGCCGTGTAGATTTCGGTCTGGTCGAACGCGCCCGTCGTCTGGCCGAAGGTCACGATGTAGTCGCGGCCGTTGACCTGCTCGTAGAGACGGCCGTAGCTGGCGCGGACGACGTTCCGCGCGTCCTCGGTGATGAGAAACGAGGCGCCGACGCGCGGCTGCACCGCGACGCTTTTCTGTCGATCGATGTCGAGCAAGGCGTCGTGGCGTTTGATGAAGTCGACGCGCAGACCGCCGTTGACGGTCAGGCGCGGCGTGGGCGTCCACGAGTCCTGCGCGTAGAGAGCGATGTCGCGGTCGTGTTCGCTGATGGCCGGGCCCACCGCGGGCGTGCGGTAGCGCTCGTAGAACGGCGTGAAGCCAAGCAGGTGGTTGGTCGGGTCGATCCAGCGGTCGCGGCGCAGGCCGAAGCCGCCATTGACCTGCTCGGTGATGGTCTCGCGCACCAACGACGGCGCCGCCCAGATGCCGGCCTTGAACTCGTGGCCGCCACCCCAGCCCTGCTTGTAGTAGGTGAGGTCGCCGCGGATCAGCCAGATGTGCGCGTCTGACAGCGAAATGGAGTCGGGCGTGTTGAGGCGAGCCAGCGAGCCGGTGCCGGTCCAGACGCCGCCGTTGGCGAACGCGTCCTGGTGGATCTCGATCTGCGGACCATCGAGATTCACGCCGTCGTAGGTGTTCTTGTCGTTGCCGCGCTTGTCGTTGTAGCTGACCGACAGCGACGAGGTCAGCGAGTTGCTCCATACCGAGTTGACGCGGCCATGCGCCAGCCCGCCGCCGGTCGAGTTGAAGAGGTACGGGATGTTGTCGAGCTCGCGGTTGCTCGAGTACTTGGAGCGGTCGTTCTGGTAGAACGCCGAGACCTCGTGGCGGTTGGTCGCCTGCGCGGTGACCTTCACGAAGGGCTGGTTGCTCTTCATGAAGTTGTCGAACGGCTTGAAATCAGTGGTCAGCTTGGTGATGTTGTCGCTGTTCAGCGGTGAGCGGCTGATGCCGTTGGTCAGGTCGGCGCGGCGGAACGCCCCGAAGAACCAGATGCGGTTCTGCAGGATCGGGCCGCCCAGCGACAGGTCGTACTGATTCACCGACTGCGCCGTGGGCAGGCCGCCGGGCGCGCTGCCGCCCTTGGTGTTGTCGCTGTTCCACGCGACGTTCTGGTAGTCGTAGATCGCCGAGCCGTGGAACTGGTTGCCGCCGCGCGGGGCCAGGATGTTCATCACCACGCCGGTGCCGGTCGGCGACGCGGCGTCGACGCCCGACAGCTTGAGCTCGCTGTCCTGCACGGTGTCGCCGCCGAAGCCGATCGAATGGGCCGATGAATCGAGGAACGATCCGGCCGGCGCGCCTTCCAGCGTGAACACGTGCGAGAAGATGACCGCGCCCTTGAAGTAGTAGGAGCGGCGGCCGACGCCGTCGTCGACGTTGCGGGAGGAGATGCCAGGGGCGAGGTCGAGCGCGTCGCTGAAGACGCGGCGCGACGAGATCGGCGCGGCGCGGATCAGCTCGCGGTCGAGGGTGATCGCCGTGGTCGGCTTGCTGGCCTCGATCATCGGCGACTCGCCGGTGACGGTGATGGTCTCCTGCACCGTGCTCAGCTTCATGTCGATGTCGATGGCGAAGGTCTGGCCGGCGCGCACCAGGATGCCCTCGCGCCGCACGATGGCGAAGCCCGGCAGCTCGGCGGTGACCACGTAGGTGCCCGGCGGCAGGTTGTTGAGGCGATAGAGCCCGGCCGCGTCCGTGACGTAGACCACCGGCTGGATCAGTTCAGGGCTGGTCGCTGTGACGGTGACGCCAGGCAGCACTGCGCCGGATTCGTCCTTCGCGTAGCCGCGAAGGGCGCCGTCGCCGGTCTGCGCTAAGACCGGAGACGCGAAGAGCGCCAGGGTCATCCCCAGCGCCACGGTTGCGAGCAGACGAGGCATCACAATCCTCCCTAGTTCAAATGTTCGACGGTGCCCCGCGGCGGTCGCCTGCCCGGAGCGTGGGGGGACGATCGCGCGGAGGCTACAGGAAAGCGATGGAGATGTAAACGCCGAGTGCAGACAATTTCCGCATCGCGCCGATGCTGCACCTCCCACGGCACTGGTTCAATGCGCGAATGGGATGAGCGCCGGGACGGCGCATCAGGACATCGGCCCGCGCCAACCGGACGTTCGTTCAAAAGCCGCCGCCAACGCCGCCTGCCGCCGCAGCAACGCGGTGACCGTCGCGAGGTCGTAGCCACGCCAGGGGAAGTCGGCGAGGTGCTGCAGACGCTGCTCGCGCACCCACACCCGCCCGTCTCCCACCGGCGGATCGAAGAACGCCGTGACCGCGGCCCTGGTGGGAACGTCGAGCCACCCCTCGCGCACCGGCAGCCCATCGGAGCGGATGATGAAGCGTTCGTCGAAGGCCGCGTCGCCGGTGCGTGACCGCAACCTCGCCAGGAACCGGGGCAGGCGGAACGGGATGACGTCGACCTGGTGCATCTGCCACCGCGTGCCGGCCAGCGGCGTCGACGTGATCAGGAGGTGCCCGGTCGGGCCACGGTAGCTCGAGCCCCGGCCTCGCGTGCGGAACTCGCGTCGGACCTCGAACGGCCGGCCGTCGACCGTCATGGTGAACCACGCGGTGAAAGCGTCCTCGCGGTGCACGGTGGCCCGGGCCGCCTCTGCCAGGGTCGCCAGATTCGCCTTGGAGCGGCGGCGGCGAACGATCGGCTCGACGAACGTCACGACCACCGTGAAGACGAAGAACGACATGCCGATCCGGGCCCAGCCCGGCATCTCCTGCCAGCCGGCGAGGAACTCCTCGAGGAAGATGTCCATCAGCTGCGCTCCGCCACGGCGGTCAGGCCGCCGACCGTCACCACGATGCAGGCGCCGGGAAAGAGCGCGAGCCAGGGCTCGGTACTCATCGCCGACTGCGCCTGGTAAAGCATGCTGCCCCACGTCGCATCGGGCGGCTGCACGCCGACGCCGAAGAAACTGAGCGCCGACTCGACGAGGATCGCGCGTCCCACCGCCAGCACCGCCGCGGTGCGGATCGCGCCGGTGGCGTTGGCCAGCAGGTGCCGGCGCACCACGTGCAGGTGTCCGGCTCCGGCCGCACGCGCGGCGGCCACGAACTCCGCGCCCGTGAGGCCGCGCACGGCGGTGCGCGTCACCCGCGCCGTCTCCATCCACCCGACGGCACCGACCAGCACCACCAGCGCCGGCACCGAGGGCTGCAGCGTCGCGGCCGCGACCATCAGCACGAGCAGGCGCGGCATGGCGAGAATCGCGTCGGTGGCGCGCATCAGCACCGTGTCGATCCAGCCGCCGGCATAGCCGGCTGCAGCGCCGACGGCCACGCCCAGGCTCACCGCGACGACGGCCGAGAGCAGGCCGATCGCAATCGACACGCGGCCGCCGTAGAGGGCGCGGCTGAAGGCGTCGCGGCCGAGATCGTCGGTGCCGAACCAGTGGACGAACGACGGCGCGGCGCGGCGATTCGCGAGATCGAGGGCGTCCGGCGCGTAGGGCGCGAGCACGGGCGCCACCAGCGCGATCGCCGCCAGGGCCAGGATCAGGCGCGTGCCGCGGCTCACGCCGTCACCCGCGGATCGAGCCAGGCGTGCACGAGATCGGCGACGAGATTGAACAGCACGACGGCCACCGCGCTGGCCATCAGCAACGCCAGCAGCACCGTGTAGTCGCGCCGGCCGAGCGCCTCGGTGAACAGACTGCCGACACCCGGCCACGCGAACACGCTCTCGGTCACGACCGCCCCTGGCACGAGCAGGGCGGCGTCGAGCAGGATCACCGTGGCCACCGGCGCCAGCGCATTGGGCAGCGCGTGCCGCGTCACCTGCGCCAGGCGATCGAGCCCGCGGGCGCGGGCGGCGGCAACGAACGGCGCGCGCAGCACCTCGACCATGGACGTCCGCAGATAGCGGGTCCACGCCGCGGCGTGCACGAAGGCGAGCACCGACGCCGGCAGCACGAGGAACGACAGCCGGCCGAGCAGCCCACCCTCGGCCGCGCGTCCCGACGACGGCAGCCAGCCCAGGCCGATCGCGAAGGCGAGCTGCAACATCAGTCCGAGCCAGAACGCGGGTAGCGACACGCCAGTGGCCGCGACGGCGGAGAGGCCGCGGTCGACCCAGGTCCCGCGGCGGACCGCGGCGATGAGTCCTGCCGGCAGCGCCGCGGCCAGCGCCAGCAGGAAGGAGGCGCTGAGGAGTTCGGCGGTGGCCGGCAGCCGTTCGACGACGCGCACCAGCACCGGACGGCCATCGCTGAAGCTGTAGCCCCAGTCGCCCGCGACGAAGGCCGCGAGCCAGCGCACGTACTGTTCCCACAGCGGCCGATCCAGGCCGAGCGCGCGCCGCAGCCGCTCGAGGTCCTCGGGCCGCACGCCGGGATTGGAGAGGTAGACCTCGAGCGGCCCACCCGGCACCAGCTGCAGCAGCGTGAACGCCACCACCGAGACGATCAGCAGCAACGGCACCGCCTCGACGAGCCGGCGCGCGGCGATGCGGGCCAGCCGCCCTAGTCCAGCGTCCACTCGTGCACGTTCCAGAACGGCCCGGTGTTGGTGGGGTTGCCTGTGAAGCCCTTCAGGCGTGCCGGCACGGCGTCGAGCTTGGTCACGCCGTAGAGCGGAATCTCGATGGCGAGATCGGCGATGCGTACTTGCGCCTCGCGCAGCAGTCGGGTGCGTTCGGCCTGGTCCACCGTGCGATCCGAGGCGTAGACCAGCGTCGTCAGCGCGTCATCCGAGACGTAGTTGATGTTCCGCCCGCGCGGCGGCATCCGGTCCTTCGCGAAGAAGAGCGTCAGCTCGGGATC
>CADEDM010000144.1 GCA_902826065.1 uncultured Acidobacteriota bacterium
GCCAACCGGCGTCAGCGTCGTGTCCGACGTCCGGGTGATGGACGACGATTTCGAGGACGTGCAGGTCGCGACGTGGTTCGGCACCTGGGAGCAGCAGCTGTTCAACGACGTCGCCGTGTCGCTCACCTACCAGGGCAACAAGGCGTCGAACCTGCCGTTGTCACTCAACGAGAACCTGGCCCCGGCCGGCACGCTGCCCGATGGTCGCCGCCGCTGGTCGGCATCGCCTCGTCCGGATCCGCGCTTCGGCAACGTCTTCGTCTCGACCGCGATCGGCGAACAGCGCTATGACGGCCTGGTCGCCACGGCGACCAAGCGCTACTCGCGAGGCACCAGCGCGCAGGTGTCGTACCACCTGTCGAAGTCGCGCGGCACCGCCTTCGTCAACGACTTCACCGGCTTCGGCATCTTCACGTCGGCCTCCGATCCGCTGGATCCGTCGGTCGACGACGGTCCGTCGGACTTCGACATGCGGCATCGCCTGTCGGCCACGGTGGTGGTCGAGCCCACGGTGCCTGTCAGCGGTATGGCGGCGGCGCTCCTCAACGGCTGGCGCGCGTCGTCGCGGCTCATCGCATCGGACGGCTTCCGCTTCAACGCCACCACCGGCCAGGACGCCAACGGCGACACCATCTTCAACGACCGGCCGAGCGGGCAGGGCTACAACAGCTTCGTGCTGCCCGGCTACTTCACGCTCGATCTGCGCCTCGATCGCACCGTGCCGATCGGCGGCGGGCGGCGGCTGGAGCTGATCCTCGAGGGCTTCAACCTCACCAATCGGCTGAACCCGACGAACGTCAATCGCACGTGGGGCCCGAACGCCGCCGCGAACGCCACCTTCAACACGCCCACCGCGGCGGAGACGGCGCGCCAGTTCCAGCTGGCGGCGCGGCTGTCGTTCTGATCCGGAGCCCACTCATGCGTCGCATCCTGATTGCCCTCATCCTCTGCAGCGCCGCCGTCGTCGCTGTGCCCCTGGTCTCGGCCCAGGCCGGCGATGACGCGCGCGTCATCCTCATCTCGATCGACGGCATGATGCCGTCGGCGTACACCGACCCGGCGCTGGCGTCCTACACTCCGAACCTCCGGGCCTTGGCGCGCGACGGCGTCTGGGCCGAGGGCGTGATCGGCGTGCTGCCGACCGTCACCTATCCGTCGCACACCACGCTCATCACTGGCGTCGAGCCGGCCCGCCACGGCATCTACGACAACCAGATCTTCGACCCCGAGAACCGATCGCGCGGGGCGTGGTTCTGGTACGCCGATGCGATCAAGGTGCCGACACTCCCCATGGCGGCGCGCGCTCGCGGCCTGCGCGCCGGCGCCGTCACCTGGCCGGTGACCATCGGCATGGATCTCGACTACGTCGCCCCGGAGTACGTGGCGCCGTCGCGTCACCCCGAGAGCATCGGCATGCTCAAGGCGCTCAGCCAGCCGCGCGGGCTGCTGCAGGCCGCCGAAGCCGCGCGGGGCACGCCGTTCGGCTGGCCGCAGACCGACCGCGACCGCACCGACCTCAGCACGTTCATCCTGAAGACCTACGACCCGCACGTGTTCCTGCTGCACCTCATCGCGCTCGACAGCGCGCAGCACGATCACGGACCGGGTTCGCCCAAGGCGCTCGAGACGCTGGCGCAGATGGACGCGCACGTCGGCGAGATCGTCGCGGCGGTGCGCGCGGCCGGCCACGCTGACCACACCAACATCGCGGTCGTGTCGGATCATGGCTTCCTGCCGCTCCAGACGATGCTGCAGCCCAACGCGGCCCTGAAGCAGGCCGGCCTGCTCGCCATCGACGACCGCGGCGCGATCGCGTCCTGGCGGGCGTACTTCCAGTCCAGTGGCGGGTCCGGCTTCGTCTACGTCAAGGACCCGGCCGATCGGGCCAAGGTGGGCGCACTGCTCGCAGACCTGAAGCGCGATCCGGCCAACGGTATTCGCGAGGTCTGGGATGCGGCGGCGCTCGCCGCTCGCGGCTCGCATCCGGATGCCGCCTTCGCGCTGGACGTGGTGGACGGCTTCTACACCGGCGGCGGCCACGACGTGCTGCTCAAGGCCTCGACCAACAAGGGCGGGCACGGCTTCGGGCCCGATCGGACGGCGCTCTACTCGTCGTTCGTGATGGCGGGGCCGGCGGTGCAGCGACGTGGCAGCGTGGGCGTGATCCGCATGACCACGGTGGCGCCGACGCTGGCCGAGATCCTCGACGTGCGCCTGGCGCCGGATGCGGCGGCGCCGCTCGACCTGGGCGGGCGCCGGACCACGGCGCCGCGGCGCTGACTCCCTTGCGCAGCATCTGCGCCCGGGTACGGTGATGACGTCACCGGGTTGATGTAAAAAGGCCCTGGCAAGGTCCGTCCCTCGGGGGGAATTGACCACCATGGCAGTCGAGCTTCGTGCGCCGTTCTCCTGGAAGACGGTGGGTGGGGACACGGCGGCGATGCTCGACGAGCTCCAGCCCAACATCCTCAAGGGACACGCGCGCGACCACCTGACGCTGCTGTTCCTGCGCTTCGACGACTCCGGTGCCGCGCGCGCCTTCGTCAGGGGACTGGTGGTCGCCGCGAGCGGACGCCCGCTCATGAAGTCCGCGAAGACACACCTCGAGGAGATCGCGAGGTTCAAGGCCACCGGCGCGCCGGGCACGGCCTACGTCGGTCTCGGTCTCACCGCCGCGGGCTACGACGCCATTGGCGTTCCGGCGGGCCAGCGTCCGCGCGATCGTGCCTTCCGGCGTGGGATGCAGCACGCACCGCTCGGCGATCCACCGCCGTCGACGTGGGAGCCGCATCTGCGCGCCGGGATGCACGCCGTCGTTGTGATTGCCGACGCCACACGGCCGTCCCGCGATCGCGCGCTGGCACGGGTCCGCGCCCTGGCCCGCGCGTCCAAAGCGGTCGCGATCATCGGCGAAGAGTCTGGCCAGGGGATGCGGAACGCGAACGGCGAGTGCGTCGAGCACTTTGGCTACGTCGACGGCCGGAGCCAGCCGCTCTTCCTCAAGGAAGACCTGAGCGACGAGATCGGCCGGGCCGACGGCGCGTCGGTCTGGGATCCCGGGCTCGGGGCCGGCCGGGCCATCGTGCCCGATCGCGGGGCGCCGGTCCCGCGGCTCCAGTTCGGCAGCTATCTCGTCTTCCGGAAGCTCGAACAGAACGTCCGGCTGTTCATGCGCGAGCGCGCCGCGTTGGCCAGGCGCCTGAACCTCACGGGCGCCGACCGGGCTCGCGCCGGCGCCATGGTGATCGGCCGCTTCGAAGACGGCACGCCCCTGGTGCTGCAGCGCACCGCCGGCATGCGCAGTCCGGTGCCCAACGACTTCACCTACGACAGCGACCCCGACGGCACCAAGTGCCCGTTCTTCTCGCACATCCGCAAGGTGAATCCGCGCGGCTCCGGGTCGTTCTCGGAGGCGCGCGAACGCCGGCACCTGATGGTGCGGCGCGCGCAGACCTACGGCGTGCGCACCGACGACGTGCACGATGGGAAGGTGTCGAGCAAGCCCGCCAAGGGCGTCGGCCTGCTGTTCATGGCCTTCAACGCCTCGATTGCCGAGCAGTTCGAGTTCGTGCAGCAGGCGTGGGTCAACAACCCGTGGTTCCCCGTGGTCGGGCCGAGCGACGCGCCTCCCGGTCCCGACCTCCTCGCCGGGCAAGGCGCCCGGCCGCGCATCACATGTCCCTTGACGTGGGGCACGAGTCAAGACCACCCTACGGCGACCAGGGCGGTCCCCCCGCCTGCGCAGGTCGTCGCGATGAAGGGAGGCGAGTACTTCTTCATGCCGTCCTTGGCGTTCCTGCGGAGCGTCTGACGCTATTCAGTTGAATCCCCCGCGCGTTCGCCGCCTGCGGCGAGCCCGGGATCCCCTCTCCCCCTCGACGTGTGACTGCAACCCAGAAGGAGAGTCCAATGGCTGTGAAGCGAACGAAACGCGCTGCCGCTGACAAGGTCCCGTCGGCGACGAAGCTCAAGACGCTGCAGGACGCGCTGAACAAGAACAAGCGCCTGCGCAGCCAGTTCATCTCCGACCCGGGCGCGGTGCTGCGCGCACAGGGCGTGCAGATCGGCGAGGCCAAGGAACAGCAGGTCGCCAGGTACCTGGCCGACCTCACGGCCCCGCAGCGCAGCGCCTTCGAGGCGCAGTTGATCCGCATCCGCGTCGGCATCAGCGTGCGCATCCGCATCCGCGTCAACGTCGGCATCACCCTCTAATCAACGGTCGGCGGCTCCCCCGACGGCGGCCAGTCCGCCGTCCCGCCCTGCGTGCGTCAGACCTGGACGGGCCCTTCCGGGGCCCGGACCAGCTACAGGAGACCCACGATGCCGCCCACACCGACCGTCGAGTTGCGCCCCGCCGACGCGCTCATCATCGTTCCGCCGTTCGCCGGCCTCGACCGGCCGTCGCTGGGCGCGCACGTGCTGCAGGCGTGCGCCAGGGCGAGGGGCGTGAACGTCGGCGTCCTCTACGCCAACCTGCTGCTCGGCGGCGAAGTCGGCGAGCCCACCTACCAGGCCGTGTGCTACGGCCCGAGCGGAGCGCTGCTCGGCGAACGGTTCTTCGCGGCGGCGGCCTACGACATCCCGCCCTTCGGTTTCGACGACGCGTACGTGTCGTACTTCCCCGAGCGCGCCAATGTCCCGAGCGACGAGGTCGAGATCGATCTCACCGAGCTGATGCGGCTCCAGCCCCACGTCGCCGAGTGGCTCGACGCCCTGGCGGTGCTGGTGGTGGCGCAGGGGTATCCGGTCGTGGGCTGCACGACGACGTTCGAGCAGACGTCGGCGAGCATCGCCCTGCTGCGCCGGATCAAGCAGCTTCGGCCGGAGACGATCACGATTCTTGGCGGCGCCAACTGCGATGGCGAGATGGCGGAGGGCATCTGCGGCCTGAGCGACGCCGTCGACTACGTGTTCGCTGGTGAATGCGAAGAGGCATTCCCGGGGTTCATGGAAGAGGTGATGGCGGGTCGCCGGCCCGCCGGCCGCGTGATTCGCGGCACGCCGTGCAATGCCCTCGACGCCCTGCCGACGCCGGAATTCTCGGAGTACTACGCGCAGCTGGCGGCGTCGCTGCCCGATTCCGAGCTGGTGAAGGGCGAGCTCGTGCTGCTGCCCTACGAGTCGAGCCGCGGCTGCTGGTGGGGCGCGAAGCATCACTGCACGTTCTGCGGACTGAACGCCCAGACCATGCAGCACCGCGAGAAGACGGCCGATCGCGTCATCGCGGAGCTGCGCCACCTGCTCGAGTCCCACCCCACCCGCAAGGTGTGCGTGGTCGACAACATCATGCCGCGCTCGTACTTCAAGACGCTGCTGCCGCGTCTCGCCACCGAGCTGCCCGGCATCCAGGTGTTCTACGAGCAGAAGTCGAATCTCACCCTCGACCAGGTCGAGGCGCTGCGCACGGCCGGCGTGTGCGACATCCAGCCCGGTATCGAAGCGCTGTCATCGGCGCTGCTCACGCGGATGGACAAGGGCGTGACGGCCCGTCAGAACATCGCCCTGATGCGGTACGCGCGGGCCGCGAGCCTGACGCTCACCTGGAACCTGCTCTACGCCTTCCCGGGCGACCGTGTCGAAGACTACGAAGAGACGCTTCAGGTGGTGCCGCTGCTGCGGCACCTCGAGCCGCCCGGCGGGATGTCGCACCTCAGCCTCGATCGGTTCAGCCCGTATTTCGACATGCCGGAGAAGTACGGCATCACCGACCTGCGTCCCATGCCGGGCTACGAAGCGGTGATTCCGCCGCTGGTCGCCCCGGCCTCGATCGCCTACCACTTCATCGGCACCTACCCCAGCGGCGCGTTCGAGCGCCCCGACCTGATCAAGGCACTCAAGATCGAGGTCGACCACTGGATGTCGCTGTGGCGCAACGTCGACAACCCGCTGCCGGCCCTGGCCATCACGCCGCTGTCCGACGAGCACTACATGCTGTTCGATTCGCGCGGGCTCGACGGCACGGAGGAGATCCAGTTCGTCGACCGCGACCAGGCCTCGGTGGTGCTCACGGGGCGGCGTCTCGACGAGAAGGACGAGGACGTCGAGTGGGCGCTCGAGGCGCGCGCCGTGGTGGCGCTGGACGGCCGGTATGTCCCGCTCGTCACGGCCGCCCCCGAGCTGCTGCGCGAGTTCGAGGCCGAGCGTCGCGCCGCGCAACTCGTGGGCGTGGGGGCCTGACCGCGTCCGACGCGGCGTGCCGTCGAGGGTAGGCTGATGGCATGTGGCTGCAGGCCGCCGTCGCCGCCGCGCTGACTCTCGACGCCGTCGTCGAGACGGCGGCCGATCTGCTGAACGCGCGCGCGTTCGGCGCGCCCGTGCCGGCGTCGCTGGCCCCGTGGTATTCCGCCGAGGCCCACGCGCGCGCCAGATCCTACGCCCGCGCGCACGGCCGGCTGCGCGCCGTGGAACGCGCCGTGGGTCTGGCGATCGTGCTGACCGCCTGGTACGGCCAATGGTTCGGACGCCTCGACACCGCGGTCCGCGCGCTCGAGCTCACGCCGGTGCTGACCGGCGTGGCCTACGTCGGCGCCATCGCGTTCGTGCTGCAGGCCCTGTCCGTGCCGTTCGCGTGGTACGAGACGTTCGTCGTCGAGGCCAAGTACGGGTTCAACCGCACCACCGCGGCGACCTTCGTCGCCGACGTGCTGAAGCAGCTCGGCATCGCCATCGTCATCGGCGCGCCGCTGCTGGCGGGCATCCTGGCCGCGTTCGCGTACGCGGGCGCCTCGGCGTGGCTGTGGTGTCTGGTCCTGTCGTGGCTCGCGGTGCTGACGATGCACGTCGTCGCGCCGTCGTGGCTGCTGCCCCTGTTCCATACGTTCCGGCCGCTGACGGACGAACGCGTCGCGCGTGAGCTGCGGGCGTGGGCGGAGCGCGCCGGGGCCTCGCTCGACGACCTGCACGTCGTGGATGGCTCGCGGCGCTCCGCGAAGGCCAATGCGTTTCTCACCGGCCTGGGGCGTCACAAGCGTATCGGCCTCTTCGACACGCTGCTCGACGGCCATCCGCTCGACGAAATCGTGGCCGTGGTCCTGCACGAGATCGGGCATCACACGCTGGGCCACGTCTGGAAGGGCACGCTCGTGACGCTGGGACAACTGGCCGTGATCTGCTGGCTGCTCGGGCAGGCGCTCGGCAGCCGCGTGCTCTTCGACGTGTTCGGCGTCCTCGAGCCCTCGGTCCATGTCGGCCTGGTGCTGTTCGTCCTGGTGTTCGCCCCGGTGGGCCTGATCCTCTCGGCGGCGGTCAATGTGTTCGCGCGACGCTGGGAGTTCGACGCGGATGCGTTTGCCCTGCGGCACATGGGCACGGGCGTCCCGCTGGCGACCGCGCTGGCGCGCCTCAGCGCCGCGGCGCTCGAACACCCGACGCCGCATCCGCTGTTCGTGTGGCTGCACCGGGAACATCCGCCGATCGTGGAACGGATCGCGGCGCTGACCCGCTAGTCGCGCCTCGAACACGACTGGTGCTACGCTCGGCTGTCCGCGCCGGGCATGCCCTGCCGGCGGCCGTGACGGCGTGGACGTCCAGGGAGCCGCTGATGCGATCCGCACTTGCTGCCGTGATGACTGCGACGCTGCTGTTGTCGGGATCGGCGCGCGCCGCCGCCGACCTCTCGGGCAAGTGGACGCTCAGTGGCGACATCCAGGGCAACGCGGTGAATCTCGATTGCGCGTTCACCGAAGCGGCCGACGCCAGGCTCTCGGGCCGCTGCCAGGTGAATGGCATGGAGGCCGTGGATGTCTCGGGCGTGGTGAAGGGTCCCGCCGTCGAGTTCTCGTTCACCGTTGCCGGCTACACCCTCAACTACAGCGGCAAGATCGACGGCGACGCGATGGCCGGCGCGATCGACGTGGCCGGCGCCAGCGGCACGTTCAGCGGGTCTCGCGCCAAGGGGTGAGCTTAGGGCGCCTCCGCGTAAGCGGCCCGCGCCGCCGCGACGATGCCGTTGGCCCGGGCCCAGGTCGGATGCTGCGCCTGCAGTTCCTTCTGCACGCGCGCGGCCGCGTCGTCGGCCGAGACTCCCGCCGCCTTGAGCGCAGCGGCGCGCGTGCGGATGGTCTCCATGAACCCGCGGCAGGTGGCGATCAGCGACGCGTCGCCGATCGCGCCATGCGACGGCACGACGACCGCAGGCGTCAGGGCAGCGAAGCGGTCGAAGGCCGCGAGCCAGGCGCGCATGCTCGTCGCCGCACCCGCGGCGAGGAACGAGTTGCTCATCACCACGTCGCCGGCGAACAGCACGCGATCCTCCTCCACGAAGAACGCCGTGTCGCCACGCGTGTGGGTCGGCCCGACCTCCATGAACTGCACGTGGACGTCGCCCAGGTCGAGGCGATACGTGCGATCGAACGTGACGGTGGCCTGGCGCTGCGTCGTGCCCGCCAGCAGGTCAGCGGTGGCCGGTGAGCGCTTCGAGAACGTCGCGATCATCTGTGCCCCGCCGGCCGCGTACTCGGCCTCCTGCGAACTCGCGTTGATGTAGATGGCGGTGGCCGGGAACGCCATCAACCCGGCCGTGTGCTCCGGGTGGAAGTGTGTCGTGGCGACGAACAGCGGGCGGCCCGCCGCGACCTTCGCGACCTCGCGCAGCACGGCGTCGCCGTTCCTGCGGCCCAGCCCCGGGTCGATCACGAGCACGCCGCGCGAGCCGGCGATGATGCCGACATTGGGCACGAGGCCGACGTTGCCGTCGGGAATGACCCACGTATGCGGCGCAACCGACACGGTGGCGCCTTCCTTCACGATCGGATCGGCGGGCGGGATCTGGGCCCACGCCGATGCGGCCAACGACGTGGCTGCCGCCAGCGCGGTTGCCGATACGAGCCCGACGACTCCGTGGCGGCGACGACAGGTCATCTCGTCCTCCCCGCCGCCTGTTCGACCTGCTCCATGACCCGCAGGATGTTGCCGCCCAGGATCTTGGTGACGTCGCCGGCCGAATAGCCTCTGGCCATCAGCGCCTCGGTGAGCTTCGGCAGCTTCGACGCGTCCTCCATTCCGATCGGCATCGTGGCGCCGTCGAAGTCCGAGCCCAGCCCGACGTGGTCGACGCCGGCCACCTTCACGGCGTGATCGATGTGATCGACGATCGCTTCCCACGACACGCTGGGCAGCGTGCCCTTGTCCATCGCCTCGCGCGTGATGCGGGCGGTTTCGAGGGTGGAGCAGGCCTCGTCGCCCTTGCAGATCTTCGACATCCGGTCGAGCGCGGCGACGACACCGCCGCCCTTTTCCTGCGCCAGACGGTTCTCCTCTGACAGGAAGCTCACCTCGAAGTTGATCTGGACGACGCCGCCGTTGCCCGCCAGCGCCTTCATCATGTCGTCGGTCATGTTGCGCGGATGCTTGTCGAGGGCGCGGGCCGACGAGTGCGAGGCGATCACCGGCGCCGTGGTGAGCGCGATGACGTCGGCGAAGGTCGTGTCGGCGACGTGCGAGATGTCCACCATCATCCCGAGCCGGTTCATCTCGCGCACCACGTCCTTGCCGAAATCGGTGAGGCCGCCGTGCTGCGGCCTGTCGGTCGACGAATCCGCCCAGTGGTTGTTCTGGAAGTGCGTCAGCGTCATGTAGCGGACGCCGAGCCGGTAGAAGTCGCGCAGCGTGCCGAGGTCGTCGTCGATCATGTGGCCGCCCTCGACCCCCAGGAGCGCGGCGATCTTCCTCTGCCGGGCGGCCTCGCGCACGTCGGCGGCGGTCGTCGCCAGCATCAGGTCGCCGGGGTGCGTACGCACCGCCTCGTGCACCGAGTCGATCAGTTGCAACGCGCGCTTCACCGCGATCGGCCCGGTGACGCTGCTCGGCACCCAGATCGAGAAATAGGCCGCATCGAGTCCGCCATCGCGCGCACGGGGGATGTCGACGTTGCCGTTCTCGTGCCGGGCGCCGAGGTCGAAGGTCTTGTCGAAGAACATCCGCTGCGGCGTGTCGATGTGGGTGTCGACGACGAGGGCCTGGGCGTGGACCTCGGCTGGCGTCGTGGGTGCCGGCGGGGTGGCCGCCGCTGCCGGCGTCGCCGGTGGTGCGGGGGACGAGCACGCGGCTGCCAGGACCGAGACGATGACGGGCACCAACCGGCGGAGTGAGCGCATGGCGGGATTCTACGCCCGGCTCGGGCCGGCGACGGTTCGATCGGCGTGGTAGGGTTACGGCCGTGTCGCTGACCCTCCTCGACTGGACCATCGTGGTCGTCGCGTTGCTCGTCTGCTTCGTGCCGGCGTTGTTCTTCGGGCGACGCGCCGGCCAGAGCACGTCGGAGTTCTTCGCGTCGGGCCGCGCCGTGCCGTGGTGGCTCGCCGGATTGTCGATGGTGGCCACCACCTTCAGCAGCGACACCCCGAACCTGGTCACCGATATCGTCCGCCGCGACGGCGTGGCCGGCAACTGGGTGTGGTGGTCGTTCCTGCTCACCGGCCTGTCGACCGTGTTCTTCTACGCGCGCCTGTGGCGGCGCTCGGGCGTGCTCACCGATCTCGAGTTCTACGAAATTCGCTACTCGGGCCAGGCGGCGTCGCTGGTGCGTGGCTTCCGCGCCATCTATCTCGGCCTGTTCTACAACTGCATGATCATGGCCACGGTGAACCTGGCGGCGGTGAAGATCGCCAACATCCTGTTCGGCCTGGATCGCTGGCAGACCCTGCTGATGGTGGGCTCGCTGAACGTCGTGTTCGCGACCTACGCCGGCCTGTGGGGCGTGCTGGTCATCGACATGATCCAGTTCTTCATCAAGATGTCGGCGGTGATCGCCGCGGCCTACTTCGCCGTGACGTCGCCGCAGATCGGCGGCCTCGGCCCGCTGATGGACAAGCTGGCGGCGCGCCGCGGCCCAGGCGGACTCGACTACACCGCGTTCCTGCCCGACTTCTCGAGCAACTGGGATCTCGCCATCGCCGTGTTCATCATGCCGGTCGCCGTGCAGTGGTGGGCGGTGTGGTATCCGGGCGCCGAACCCGGCGGCGGCAGCTACATCGCGCAGCGCATGCTGGCGTCGAAGTCAGAGAAGGACGCGCTCAAGAGCGTGCTGTTCTTCAACTTCGCGCACTACGTGCTGCGGCCGTGGCCGTGGATGCTGGTGGCCCTGTGCTCGTTGATCGTGTACCCGGAGCTGGCCGACATCCAGCGGGCGTTTCCCAACCTCGATCCCGCACTGCTCGGCCATGACATCGCCTACCCGGCGATGCTGCGCTTCCTCCCGGTGGGATTCGCGGGCCTGATGATTGGCGGGCTGATCGCGGCCAACTCATCGACGATCCTCACGCATCTCAACTGGGGCGCGTCGTACCTAGTGCACGACTTCTACCGGCGCTTCATCCGCGCCGACGCCAGCGAGCAGCACTACGTGCGCGTCGGACGTGTGGTCACCGTCGGCTTGTTCCTCGCCTCGGCCGCGACGGTGTATCTGCTCGACACTGCGCGCGATGCCTTCGGCGTGATCCTGCAGATCGGCGCGGGCACCGGGCTGTTGTACCTGGTCCGCTGGTTCTGGTGGCGCGTGAACGCGTGGGCCGAGATCGCGGCGATGATGAGCTCGCTGGTCGTGTCGATCGCGCTGCTGGTGTTCGCGCGCAACGGTGCGCCGTTGAGCCCGCACGTCGGCTTGCTGGTGACGGTGCTCGTCACCACCGTGTGCTGGGTGGCGGCCGCCTACCTCGGCCCCCAAACCGACCGTCAGACGCTGATTGCGTTCTATCGCAAGGTCCGGCCCTTCGGCCCCGGCTGGGAGGCGATTCGACGCGAGGCCGGTGTCACGGGACCCGCCCGCGACGAGGACAACATCCCGCGCGCGCTGCTCGGCTGGGCGGTGGGCTGCGCCACGATCTGGTCCGGCCTGTTCCTGATCGGGGCCGTGCTCTACGGGCGATGGGCGCAGGCGTCGCTGCTGGCGGTCGTGTTGCTGGTGAGCGGCGTGACGCTGTTCTGGTCGATGCGCCATCTCTGGGCCGACATGCCCGACGACACGCCAGCGGTCTGAATCCCACGGCCGCGGCACGAAAGGCGTGCCCGCTATACTCGTAGGACATCGCCTGAACGGATGACCCTGGCGGTACCACGGAGACTGACATGACACGACTTGCCCTGGCCTACGCCGTCGCCGGCCTTGCGATGCTGCCCGCGGCGCTGCCGGCCCAGACCGCTCCGGCTCCTGCGCCGAACCCCGGCGTTCGCCGCACGTTCGAGAAGCACACGGTGGAAGGGCAGCCCGTCGATCGCCGCGCGCCCGAACTCGACACCGACCACCCGGTGTTCCCGGGTCAGACCCGCGCGCCGTACCACAAGACGGTGGACCTCGAGGTCACGACCATCGCCAGCGGCCTCGACGTGCCGTGGGCCGTGGAGCTGCTGCCCAGTGGACGCTTCCTCATCACCGAGAAGGTCGGCCGCCTGCGCATCCTGAACAAGGACGGGTCGCCGTTGCACACGATCACGGCCGGCATGCCGCCGGTCTACTTCCGCGGCCAGGCCGGCCTGCTCGACGTGGCGCTCGACAAGAACTTCGCCACCAACCACCGCATCTTCTTCGTCTACCTGCGCAACCTCGACGCCGC
>CADEDM010000145.1 GCA_902826065.1 uncultured Acidobacteriota bacterium
TCGGCTGGCACGCCATCGCCATCGACGGCCACGACATGGCGCAGATCCTCGGCGCACTCGCGGAGGCGCGCAGCACCACCGGCAAGCCCACGATGATCCTGGCGCGCACGCTGAAGGGCCAGGGCGTGAGTTTCCTGGCCGGGCAGCCGAACTGGCACGGCAAGGCGCTGAAGAAGGGCGACGAGCTGACGCGGGCGCTGGCGGAGCTGAACGATCAGCTCGTGCCGGAGCCGGCCGGGTCGTCGGCGGAGATTCGGCGGCCGGCCGGACCTGCGGCCACCGCGGTCACGCCGCGCGCCGTTGCGCCGCCCACCTACACGTTGGGCGAGACGGTGGCGACGCGCGAAGCCTATGGCACGGCCCTCGCAAAGCTCGGCGACGCCGATCCGCGGGTCGTGGCGCTCGACGCCGACGTGAAGAACTCGACGTTCAGCGACCGGTTCGAAGCGAAGCACGCCGATCGCTTCTACCAGTGCTTCATCGCCGAGCAGGTGATGCTGGGCGCGGCCATGGGGCTGGCCAGTCGTGGCGCCATCCCGTTCCCGTCGACGTTCGCCGCGTTCCTGTCGCGCGGCGCCGACTTCATCCGTATGGCGGCCATCAGCGGCGTCGGCATCAAGATGGCCGGTTCCCACGCCGGCGTCTCGATCGGCGAGGACGGCCCGTCGCAGATGGCCCTCGAAGACCTGGCGATGATGACGGCCGAACCGAACATGACGGTCCTCTACCCGAGTGACGCCGTCTGCGCGGAGCGTCTGGTGGCGCTCGCCGCGTATCACGCGGGTCCGGTCTACATCCGCACGTCGCGGCCCAAGACGCCGGTCATCTACGCCAACGACGCGACCTTCCGCATCGGCGGTTCGACGGTGCTGCGGCAGAGCGCGAACGACGTCGCGACGGTCGTCGGTGCCGGCGTCACGCTGTTCGAAGCGCTGAAGGCCCACGATCTCCTGAAGGCCGAGGGCGTCGCGATTCGCGTGATCGACCTCTACTCGCTGCAGCCGGTCGACGCGGCGACGCTGCAGCAGGCGGCCCGCGACACCGGCCGCCTCATCACCGTCGAGGATCACTATGCCGTCGGCGGCGTGGGCGACGCCGTGGCGCGCAGCGTCGCGAGCGTTGGTGCGACCGTCACGCGATTGGCCGTGCGCGAGATCCCGCGCAGCGGCACGCCCGACGAGCTGATCGACATCTACGGACTCTCGGCGCAGAAGATCGCCGACGCCGTCCGCGCCCGGTGACGACAGGTCCACGCGCGCGCGCCGGCGTCGCGGCCCTCGGGCTGCTGGCGACGGCGTTCGCCGGTGGCCACGTCACCTCCGCCGCGCAGCCCGCCGGCGTCACGCTCGTCGGGGCGCAGGATCCGGCTTGGGCGCCCGACGGCCGGCGCGTCGCGGTGTCGGTGCTCGACGCGATCTGGACGATGGCGCCCGACGGCCGGCAGCCGGCGCCGCTGGTCGTGCCGGCCGTGGCCGGCGTGGAGCGCGATCCCGCCTGGTCACCCGACGGCGCCCGCGTCGCCTTCGCGGCCGATCGCGGCACCGGGTTCGACCTGTTCGTGGCGTCGGTGAAGGGTGGTGCCATCACGGCCGTCACCGCTCTGCCCGGCGACGAGCGCTGGCCGTCGTGGACGCCGGATGGCCGTCTGGTCTTCGCCGCCCGCGCGGCACGCGGACCGCGCGCGGCGTCCGACCCGGGCAGCCAATGGGATCTGTTCCAGACCCGCGAGGTCGCGGGCTCCACGGCGTGGCAGTCGCCGGCGTCCCTCACCGCCACTCCCGACAGCGAGACCTATCCGCAGGTGTCGCCGGACGGCGCGCTCGTGGCCTTCGTCTCCGAACGCGAGGCCGACGACGACGTGGATGTGTGGGTGATGCCGCTGGCCGAGGCAGAGGAGGCGCCGGTGCCGCTCGGCACCCGCGCGCCGCGCGCCCGGGGCGAATCGACGCCGGTGCCGCCGCGACCGACGCGCATCGTGCGCGCGACCGGACAGGAGAGCCACCTCGCCTGGGCGCCTGACAGCGCGCGCCTGGCTTTCCACGGCGTCCGCGCCGGCGTCGGCGCCGTGTGGGTCGCCACCGTCGACCTGCCGCAGACGACGGGCGACGCCCCGCCGCGCCTGCGGCCGCGGCCCGCGGCGCCGGTGCAGCTGGTGTCGCGCCGGGCCGGTGCGCCCGCCTGGTCGCCGGATGGCCGTACGCTGCTCGTCGCCGGCCTGCCGCAGCCAGAGCCCACCTACAACGGCAACCCGCAACGCGACGACATCGAGCCACCGCCGCTCTTCACCGCGTCGTCGGCGTTCCGGATGTGGCGCGTTGCGGCGCCGCTGCCGGTCGACGAGGCCGGCGCCGAGCTCACGACCACGGTGTCGCCGGACTCGCGCAGCTGGCTGGCCGCGTTCGATCGCACGTGGGACACGCTGCGACGGCTCTACTACGCGTCGGGCCCGTCAGCGGCGACCTGGGTGACGCTGCGCGACAAACATCGGCCGCGCGCGGCCCGCGCCGCCTCGGCGGCGGCGCTCGAGGCCGTGATCGACGAGCTCGTGGCGGAGCAGCCGCTCATCAAGCCGGTGGTGACGTCGCGCGGCGCGGTCATCGTGTCGGGGCATCCGCTTGCGTCTGAAGCCGGCCGCCAGGCCTTCGAACGCGGCGGCAACATCGTCGACGCGATGATCGCCGTGTCGTTCGCGCTCGGCGTCGTCGAGCCGGAAGCGTCGGGCCTCGGCGGTGATGGCGCCGCCGTGCTGTACCTGAAGGGCATGGCGAAGCCCACGGTGGTCGAGTACAAGGACATGACCCCGTCGCACGCCACGATGGACAACCCCGCCATCGTGCGCGACGGCCGGCTCGTCGCCGACGGCCCCGCCGCGGCGAACATCCCGGGCGTCGTGGCCGGGCTCGATCATCTGTATCGCGCGTACGGCAGCGGCAAAGTGAGCTGGGCGTCGCTCATCGAACCGGCGATCGCGCTGGCGGACGACGGCTTCGTGCTCGACGAGGCGTTGCCCTCGACGATCGCAGAAGGCCGTCGCTTCCTCGAGAAGTATCCCGAGGCGGCCAGGATCTTCCTGCCCGGCGGCCAGGTGCCGAAACCCGGCGACCGCTTCGTCAACAAGGACTACGCGACGACGTTGCGCGCGATCGCGAAGGACGGGGCGGAGACGTTCTACCGCGGCGCCATCGCGAAGCAGATCGCGGCCGACATGGAGGATCAGGGCGGCATCATCACCTACGCCGACCTGGCCCAGTACCGCGCCATCGAGCGGACGCCGGTGGAAGGCCACTACCGCGGGCACGCCGTCTTCACGCCCGGCCCGCCGATCGCCTCCGGCGTGCAGCTCACCGAGTCGCTGCAGGTGCTGCAGCAATACACGCCTCGACCCGGCGCTCGCGCCACCGCCGACGCCGACTACTGGCACCACGTGATCGAGGCGTGGAAGGTTCGCGACCCCCTGCGCCGCGTCGCCGATCCCGAGCGGTGGCCGGTGGACTACGAGGAGCACCTGCGCCTCGACCACGCGGTCCGTCTGTTCCGGAAGATCGACCCGACGAAGGCCTCGCCGATCGAGCGTCAGCCCGAGGACGAGGGCCCGTTCACCCCGTCGCCGACGCGCATCGGCCGCGGCACCACGGCGTTCGCCATCGGCGACGCCGAGGGTAACCTCATCGCCGTGACGCAGACGCTCAGCACGTGGGGTGGCACGTTCTACGTGTCGAAGGGCCTGGGGTTCCTCTACAACAATCATCTGCGCAGCACCAGGACGACGGCCGGCGCCTACGGCAGTCTCGTGCCGCTGATGCGGTCCACGACCGGGAGTGTGCCGACGCTGGTGTTCGCCGAGTCGACGGCCGGCCTAGTGCCGAAGCTGGCGGTGGGCTGCGCCGGCAACGCGTGGATTCCGCTGACGGTCTACAACGTGATCACGGGCGTCATCGACGGCGGACTCGGCGCCCAGCAGGCCATCGAGGCGCCGCGCTTCCTGCCCGGCCGCGATCCGGCCGATCCCTTCGACCGGGAAGCGCGCGTGGAGATCGAGGACCGCTTTCCGTTGCCGGTCGTCAGCGAGTTGCAGCGCCGCGGCCATCGCTTCCAGAAGATCGGGCGCAAGGGCGAGGTGCGCTATGGCTACGCGTCGGCGGTAGTCGTCGACGCCGCCACGCACACCGTCGAGGGCGGCGCCGATCCGCGGCGATCGCACGCCGCCGTGGCCGCCGAACGCGCCGGCACGGCCGTCGCCCGCGAGTAACGGGGTGGCGCCTGCCGGCATCGGACGGATGCGGGCCCGGCGCCTCCCGGTCCGCCCGGCCCCATAATGGCGGCTCGCGCACTGGTGTCCGAACGCGGACCCGCGCCGGCGCCCCACGCCACATGTCCGACCCCTCCACCACTGGATCCCCGCGCCTGCAGGACGTGCGCCTCCGCGTGCCGGCAATGGACTGCGCCGATGAAGTCGCGCTGGTGCGCGGTGCGGTCGAGGCCGATCCCGGCGTCGTGGCCGTGGCCTTCGATCTCGTCCACGCGCGCGTCGATCTCACCATCGACCCGGCCCTGACGTCGGAGACCGCGGTGCGCGCGGCCATCGCGGGGACCGGCCTGGCCGTCGAGTCCGCGCGTCCGTCAGAGGCGCCGCCCGCGACGAGTGCGTTCACGGGCGCCCTCGACGTCGTCGCCTGCGGTGCGCTTGTCGTTGTCGGCTGGGTGCTCGATGGCCTCGCCGCCGACACCTGGCTCGAGGCGGTCATCGGCCATCGCGAGAGTGACAGTGCGTTCGCACACGGGCACGCGCCGGCCGCGGTCGTCGCGTATGCCGCGGCGGTCGTCGTCGGCCTGTGGCGGCTGTGGCCGCGGGCCCTCGCGGCCCTTCGGCACCTGCGCCTCGACATGCACGTGCTCGTGTGCGTGTCGGCGGCCGGTGCGGCGGCGATCGGGCAGTGGGCGGAAGCCGCCGCCGTCGCGTTCCTCTTCGCGGTGGCGCATCGGCTCGAGGCGTGGAGCCTGGAACGCGCGCGAGACGCCCTGACCCGCGTGGCCAGCCGCGGCGTCGTGCCGGCCGACCGGCGCCAGGAATCCGCGCCGGTCGAGCGATGGATCGAGCGTTTCGCCGGCGTCTACACGCCGGCGGTCACGCTGGCGGCCGTCGCTGTCGCCGTCGGGCCGCCGCTGGCCGACGGCGAATGGTCGGCGTGGTTCTATCGCGCGCTGGTGTTCCTGGTGATGGCGTGCCCGTGCGCCCTCGTCATCTCGACGCCGGTCACGGTGGTGGCGGCCGTGACCGCGCTGGCCACGCGCGGCGTGATCGTGCGGGGTGGCGCGCCCCTGGAACGCGCGGCCGCCACCGCGCACCACAGCCGTGAAGCCTACGCCGCCGTCGGCGTGCGCGTGGCGATCGACGGCGAGGCCGCCGAGGCCCTCGCCGCCGCGGACGTGGTCCTGGTGCCGGCCGCGGGTGCCGGACAGGCCGACGCGCTGGCGTTGTTCGGCCGTCAGGCGCGCCGCGCCGTGGCCGTCATCCGCCAGAACGTCGCGATCTCGCTGGGGACCAAGGCGGTGTTCCTGGCGTCGGCGCTGCTGGGTTCGGCGCCGCTGTGGCTCGCGGTCATCGCCGACACGGGCGCCACCGTGGCGGTGACGCTGAACGGGCTGCGCCTGCTGCGGCTGGGCCGCTGAGCCGTTCGTACGCCGCCGCGCGCGTCCCGCGTTCAGTGGGCGATGTAGTGCTCGAGTCGCTCGATGTGGAACCGCTGCTCGTCGAGCTGCGCCTTGACCACGTCGCCGATTGAGATGAGGCCCGAGACGCCGCTGCCGTCGAGCACCGGCAAGTGGCGCACGCGATGGTCGGTCATGATGGCCATGCAGTCGTCGACGGTGCAATGCGGCGTCACCGAGATCACGTCGCGCGTCATCACGTCAGCCACCGCGATCTCCCGCGACGACCGTCCCAGCAGCACGACCTTCCGGGCGTAGTCGCGCTCCGAGAACATCCCGCACATCCGCGAGCCGTCGATCACCACGACGGCGCCGATGTCGTGCTTCGCCATCAGCGTGAGCGCCTCGTAGACGGTGGCGTAGGGGGAGACGGCGTAGACCGGACCGGACTTCGCCTGCAGCACGGACTGGACGGTCTTCATGGGCACCTCCAGCTTCAGGCGTCACCGGGCGTGGGAGGCGCACCGGGCGGCGCGAGTGACGTCGAGGTGCGGATTATGCGCCGATGGGCGGGGAAGTCAAGCGGGCGGCGCGCTCACGGATGAGGCACGGCGCCGGCGCGCGGCCGGCGCCGTGTATGCCGATGGCCTAGACGCCGCGGCGCCGTTCCGCGCGCTGGCTGCGGCGCTGTTCGAGGCGCTCGCGCCTCTGGCCCGACCGCTGCTCGGCCTGGGCCTTCAGCTCACGCGCCTTCTGCTGCTGGTCGGCGGTGAGCAGCGCCCACACCTCGCTGTGCACTTTGGCGCGCAGCACCGCGCCGTCGGCCTCGACCTGCGCCACGTCCGCCGACTTCTGGCGCACGCCACCCTCGTCGAAGGTCTCGGCGGTGACCGCGTCGTGCAGGGCCTTGCGCGCCGCTCCGGCCTTCTGGACCTGGGCGTCGAACTCGGCCTTGTGCCCGTCCATGACGGCCTTCACCTGCTCCCGCTGCGCGTCGCTGAGGTTCAGCGCGCGCAACCCGGGCACGATGCCCCCGGGACCACCCGGACCGCGCCGGCCCATCCGGCCCTGGCCCATCGGCCCACCGGGGCCCTGTTCGCGTGCTGAGACGATGGCGGCGCCGCCGCCGGCGATGAGCGCGAGCCCCAGCGTCGCGCCCGTGACGATCTTCCACGTTCTGGTCATCGAGGTGTCCTCCAGCCTGCCTGTCCCATAGGACGGGACGGGTGTGGCGGCGCGAGGGCGCGCTGGTGACAAAAGTATGGCACGCGCCTTTCGAGCGGAGCCGTCCGCGGATGCGCCGCTAAGATCGCGGGAGACGCCCGCGGCGTCGGCCGGCATGGCACAGGTTCTCGTCGTCGAAGACGACCCCCACATTCGCGAGCTCGTGGCGCTGCATCTTGGCCTCGAGGGCCTGGAGACGACGCTCCTCGGCGACGGACGGGAGGCGCTGACGCGCCTGGCGGACGCGCGCCTGGACCTGGTGGTGCTGGATCTGATGCTGCCCGGCGTCGACGGCCTCACCGTCTGCAGGGCGATGCGCCGCAGCGGCCCGAACGTCGACACGCCGGTGCTGATGCTGACGGCGCGCGGGGAGGAGGCCGACAAGGTCCTGGGGCTCGAGACCGGTGCCGATGACTATCTCGCGAAGCCATTCGGGGTCCGCGAGTTCATCGCGCGGGTGCGGGCGCTGCTGCGGCGGCCGCGAACCGCGAGCGCGGGTGGCGTGAGCGACGGCGCCCGTCCGGTCACGGTGCACGGCGTGGCGATCGACCCGGCGCGACGGCGGGTGCGCGTCCGCGGCAACGATGTCGAGCTGACCGCGCAGGAGTTCCGGCTGCTGCACCTGCTGGCAACGCATCCCGGCATCGTGTTCAGCCGCGAGGCCCTGCTGACCCGGGTGTGGCCGGATCAGACGTTCGTCACGCCACGCAGCGTCGACACGCTGATCAAGCGCCTGCGCCGCCGCATCGAGGCCGACACCGAGGCGCCCACGCTCGTGCTCACGGTGTGGGGCGCGGGCTACAAGTTCGCCGATGTCTGACGCCGCCGCTCCCCGCCGCTGGTATCGCAGCCTTTACTGGCGCATCGCGATCGGGTTCATCGGCGCGCTGGCGCTGATGCTGGCGTTGCAGGGCGCGTTGCTGCTGTGGCTGTCGACGGCACGCGACGAGGCGCTGCCGCCGCGGCTGCTCGCCGACCTTGCCGCCCTGATCGCCGACGACCTGGCGGCGGATCACGCTCGCGCACCGGGGACCGATCTGGCCGCGCTGGCGGAGGTCCGGTTCCGCGAGGTGGGTCGTCCCGCGGCGCTGGTGCTGCGCGACGGCCGGCTGGTGGCGGGCGAACTGGCGCCGCCGCCGCCGCTCGTCGACATGCTGGTGGCCCGGCTGCGAGCCGGTGACGCCGAGTTCCCCTCTCGGGTCCGTGGCGGCCGCCGCGGCGAGGGTCGCGGCGGCCCGGGAGGCCGGCCCCTCGGCGATGGCGGCGGGCCCGGGCGTCCGGGGCCGGCCTGGGCCACGGCTCCTCTGCACGACGTCGACGGCGGTGTCGCCGGTGTCGTCCTGGTCGCGCGCGGACGTCCGCTGGGTGCCGTGGCCCGCGAGCTCGCGCCCTGGCTCGTCGCGGGCGCCGTGGCGCTGTTGCTCGCCGGCACCGCGCTGGCGTCGGTGTCCGTGTTCCGTCCGGCCCACGCGCGGCTGCGCGACCTGGAGGACGCCGCCCGGCGGTTCGCGGCGGGCGACCGTGCCGCGCGGGCACGCGAGGGCGGCGGCGACGAAGTGGCGGCGGTGGCGCGAGCCTTCAATGGCATGGCCGACGAGGCCGCGGCCCGCGAGTCGGCGCTGGTCGAGGCCGACCGTGCCCGCCGGCAGCTGCTCGCCGATGTCACGCACGAACTGCGCACGCCGCTCACCGCCATCCGCGGTTATGCCGAGACGCTGGCGCTGCCGGCCTTTGCACCGGCCAGCCCCGATGGCCTTCGCTACGTGCACATCGTCGACGTCGAGGCGCAGCGGCTCGAGCGCCTGGTCAACGACCTGCTCGACCTGGCGCGGTTCGAGGCCGGCGGTGCGCCCCTCGAGCCCGGTGACGTGGCGCTTCGGGCGCTGTTCGCGCGGGTCGTCGATCGTCATGGTCCCCAGGCCGCTGCGGCGGGCGTGACACTCGAGACTGCGATCGTCTCCGGCCTCGAGGTGATCACCGGCGATGCCCGGCGACTGGAGCAGGTGCTGCAGAATCTCACTGCCAACGCGCTGCGGCATACGCCGCGTGGCGGCCGCGTCAGGCTGGAGGCGGCCCGCGACGGCGGCGGCGTCGCGCTCCACGTGCACGACAGCGGCGAAGGCATCGCCGCGGAGCACCTGCCGCACGTGTTCGATCGCTTCTACAAGGCCGATCCCGCGCGCGCCGATGCCGGGGGCACCGGCCTGGGCCTCTCGATCGTGAAGGCGATCGTCGAACGGCACGGCGGCACGGTGTCGGCGGCGAGCACGCCCGGCGTCGCCACGACGTTCACCGTCCGCCTGCCGGGCTAGCCGACGCGCGCCCGCCGGGTCAGGGCGTCGCGACGTGCTCGTGCGGGTCGGTCTGCTTGCGGCCGGAACTCTGGAGCAGGCCGCTGAAGATTCCCTGGAGGAGCGGCACGTCGTCGGCGAGCAGCTCGAACAGCTCGCCGCGGTCGATGCGCATCGCCGTCCCGGCCGTGACGACTTGCCCGGTCGAGGTCATCGGCCGCCCGCCCAGGGTCTCGTACATCCCGAGGATGTCGCCGCTCTCGGCGGTGTCGGCATCGCGTCCTTCAGCCGTGACGCTCACGCTGCCCGAGAGCACCGCGATCAGGTTGCCGCCGTCACCCGGCTTGAACAGCGTCGCGCCGGCCTCGAGCGGCACGATGCGGGAAATGCCGGCCAGGCGCACGAGCTCCGTCGTCGTGGCGCGCTGCAGGAGCGGGCTGGCCTGCAGCAGCAGCAGGCTGTCCACCGCCTGCACGCCGTCGGCGATGCGCCTGGTCAATTCGTCCGACAGCTCACCGTGCACGACGGTGCGCCGCGAGGCGGCGCGGCGCGTCTCGAGCAGGAGCCGGAACAGCCCCTGCGCGATCTCGACGTTCTCGGCGAGCAGCGTCAGGAACGCGTCGGCCGTCATCGTGAGCGTGATCGTCGGCTCCACCGCGCGCACCGTCTCGCGGAACGGGTGCCCTTCGAGGACATCGTCGACGCCGATCACCACCGCGCCGTTGGCATCCGTCTGGCTGGCGGACGAGACGCGGCCGTCGAGCACGACGTGCAGCGCCGTGCCCGGTTGTCCGCGCTTGACGATCACCTGTCCGGCTTCGTGCCGGATCTGGCGGCCGAGGCTGGCGATGCGGAACAACTCATCGACCGACACGAAGTCGAAGAGCCGCACGTGGCGCAGGCGGTCGGCCAGTTCCACCGCCGGCAGCGGCTCCTGCCAGAGCGCGCGGCGCCGCTCGGCCGGCATGCGGTGAGCGGCGAGGGCCCACGAAGCGGCCTCGAACACCCACCAGTCGGTCGCGGGCCGATGTTCGAGCACGTGCTCCAGATCGCCGGCCAGCGTCCAGCGCTTCTGCGACTCGACCAGCTGGATCGCGGCGGCGGCGACTTCCTGGCTCTCGTCGTGCACGAGCTGCGCAAGCGTGTCCTCGACGTCACGTTGCCGCGTGCGGAAGAGCGTGTTGCCCTTCCTGATGCGGACGTCCAGGGGCATGTCCTCGACCAGCAGCATCACGCGGGCCCGGGCGTCGCCGGTCAGGATGTTGTCGAGATACTCCGCCGCGCTCGAGCGGGCCCGGGCGTCGCTGCCGGCCAGCGCATGCCGGACCGCGGCGATGTCGTCGGGCGGGTGCGCAAGGCCGAGCAACGTGAACAGGCGGTGGTAGGCGCGATCGTATTTCTCGGTGAGCGCGCGGGCGAGCAGGCTCGATGCATCGAGGCCGCCGGCGTGGAACAGGTTGTAGTGCAGCGTGAGCTGGTTGAAGGCGCGCGCCGTCTCGGCCACGATCTGCCCCTGCACCTTGGCGGCGGGCAGCGTGAGCGACGGCTGGCTGCGGCGCAGCGCGTCGACCGCGCCCAGGGCCTTGTAGCGCAGGAATCCGTCGCGCGCTTCGAGGGTCTCGGCCAGCGCATCGAGGCTGGCCTGGCAGGGGATGCGGGCCAGCGTTGCCGGGATGTGGCGGCGCACCCAGATGTCCTCGTCGCGATCGCGCAGGAAATAGACCAGCGCCGGCACCACCGACTCGCCGTAGCCGGCCAGCACGTCGCGTGCGGCCGCCTTCAACAGCCGGTTGCGCAACAGCGAGACCAGCGGCGGGACGAACAACGCGTCGCCGGCGCCGAGGCTGGCGGCGCTGCGGATGGCGGCGCGGGCCACGTCGACGTCGGCGTCGAACATCAGCGGCACCAGCAGCGATCGGAACTCGGGGTTGGTGACGCGGCCGAGCGCGCGCGCGACGTCGGCGCGCAGGCCGGCCCGCTGGGCTCGCGGATCGTCGATGAACACGCGATAGGCGGACGACGCGGCCTCCCGATCCGCGGCGTCGTGACTGTCGGCCAGGGCCGTGGCGGCGGTGATGACGAGGGCGGGATCGGCATCACGGAGGTACGGCCGCATCAGGGCTGCGGCCTCCTGGCCCTGGACCGCCGCCAGCGCCCGCACGGCGGCGGCCCGCACGTCGCCGTCGCCGTCCGAGAGCCCGCGCTCGATGCCGCGCAGCCAGCGGCTCGAGCCGGACGGGCCCGTCGCCTCGGCGAGGCGCAGCACGCGCGCCCGCACTTCGGGACGCTCGTGGTAGAGCATCAGCGGGCTCACGAGGTGCCGCTTGTCGAGCGACTCCAGCAGATCCAGCGCGTAGATGACGCGCTTCGCGTCCGGATGCGCGAGTTCCTCGACCAGGGCCTCGATCGTCGACAGGTCTGCGGTCTCGAGACGGATCTCGCCGGCCTTCATGTCCTGCTGGGCGATGCTGCGCCTGAACGCCGCGAGGTATTCCTTGCGTGCCCGCATCGCGAAGAACACCCACAGGGCCATGATCGTCAGGCTGGCGTAGCTCAACTGCTGCCACGTGAGTCCCAAGCCCCAGTTCTTGATGAGCACCAGGATGAGCAGCGCGCCCGCGCCCTTCGACAATCGGTCGACGGTGACGTCGATGAACGGCTTGGCCCGGTACTTGACGTCCGACGGCAGCGGCAGGAAGAGGATCTCGCGCGTGGTCTTGTCGACCGTGTAACGCAACGAGGTGTCGAGCACGCGCGCCAGGCCCGACGTCCAGAGGGCGCCGACGGTGAGCATCAACAGCCCGGAGCCGCCCAGGCTCACCGGCAGGATCAGCAATGCGAAGCCGATACCCAGCAACCGGTGGATCCGTGACGTGACCGCCACCTGGATCACGAAGCCGATCAGCGACAGGTAGACGCCGACCCAGGCGAGAAACGCCGTGATGCCGTCGGTGTTCTTCGCGCCCTTGGCGGCCGCCGTGGCCATGTTGAGCTGCTGTTCGATGATCGCGGCGCCGATGGCTGCGAACGCGATGACGAGCGCGATGATCTGCAGATGCCGTGAGCTGCGCAGGAGCGCGATCGCCTCGCCGCTGCCGACGCCCTCTTCCTCGCCGGTCTTCGAGGCGTCCGACTGGCCCGCCTTCTCGTTCGTGCGGAGGATTCGCACCACGATGGCGAGGCAGATGGCCATGATGGCGGCGCTCACCAGCAGCATCGTGGTCGTGCCGAGCTTTTCGACCAGCGTGGCCGTGATCGCCGCGCCCATGGCCCCGCCCAGGCTCGACCCGCCGCCGATCAGGCCGAAGAGGCGCTTGGCCTGCCGCGGATCGTAGATGTCGTTGGCGAGCGTCCAGAACTGGCTGATGAGCAGGATGC
>CADEDM010000146.1 GCA_902826065.1 uncultured Acidobacteriota bacterium
GCGTACGTGGCCGGGCAACGAACGCACGTGGCTCAAGCCCGACGGCTCGTTCTACGCTGCCGGCGACACCATCAGGCTGCCGGGGCTGGCGCGCACGCTCACGCGGATGGTCGAGGCCGAACGGGCGGCGAAGACGAAGGGCCGGGCCGCCGGCATCGTGGCGGCGCGCGACCGCTTCTACAAAGGCGACATCGCCAAGGAGATGGTGGCCTTCCTGCAGCAGCACCAGGCGCCGTTCGACCTGAGCGACTTCGCCGAGTACACCGCGCGCCTCGAAGAGCCCGCCTCCACCACCTATCGCGGCTACACCGTCTACAAGCACGGTTTCACCAGCCAGGGGCCGGTGCTGCTGCAGACGCTCAACATCCTCGAGCAGTTCGATCTCGCGGGGATGAAGCACGACAGCGCCGACTACCTGCACACGGTCACGGAGGCGATGAAGCTGGCCTACGCCGATCGCGACACCTACTATGCCGACACCGCCTTCGTGCAGGTGCCGGGCGAGGGCCTGCTGTCGAAGGCCTACGCGAAGGAGCGCGCGGCGCTGATCAACCCGCGCCAGGCGTCGCGGTCGTTCATCGCCGGTGATCCGCTGGTGCACGACTCGAAGGTGAAGACGTGGCCGTACGCGAAGTTCAACATCGCCGACGGCACGACGACGGCGCACGGGGACTTAGCGGCCCTCTCGGAGCACGGGCCGGCCGCGCAGTCGGCCTTGGCACGCGAACTACTGTCTCGAGGACTCGACTCGGCCGGCGTGTCGAAGGACACGACCCACATGGCCGTCATCGACAAGGCCGGCAACGTGTTCGACGCCACCCCGAGTGGCGGCTGGATCACGGGCGCCGTGATCCTGGGCGACACCGGCATCGGCATGAGCGTGCGCGGCGAGCAGTTCTGGCTCGACAAGACCCGTGCGGCGCAGATTCGTCCCCGGTCGCGGCCACGCTACACGCTGACGCCGAGCATGGTGCTGAAAGACGGGCGTCCGCTCATGGCGCTGGGCACGCCGGGGGGCGACAACCAGGACCAGACCATCCTGCAGGCGTTCCTGAACGTCGTCGAGTTCTGGGACGGCTGGTACCCCAACCTTCACAGCGCCCTCGAGTGGCCGCGCGTGCAGACGCTGCATTTCCACGGCTCGTTCTGGCCGCACGAGGCCGGTTTCAACAAGCTGAACGTCGAGGCCACCGTCCCCGATGCCGTGTTCAACGAGCTGAAGGCGCGCGGACACGACGTGAGCCGCATCCGCGCCTTCGGCATGTCGGGCTGTGCGACCACAGTCATGATCGACCCGAAGACGCAGAGCCGGCTGGCGGGAGCCGACCCGCGTCGCGACTGCTACGCTGTGGCGTACTGACCCGGAGAGACCAGGGACCAGGGACCAGGGACCGGGGACCAGACCGGTCACGGCGCCCCTACGCGCGCGCTATTGCCGGAGACTTGCGCAAGGCCGCGCCGATGGCGCCGCTGACGACGGTGGCGGTGCCGGCGATCGCCGCGTTCATGAGCGGCACGTCACCCAGCGCCGTCGACACCAGACTGCCCAGCACCCCGGCGATGCCGCCGGCCGCAGCGCCGCGTCCGGCGCGTGCGCCAGTCGGGCCTGCGCCCGCACTGAACCACCCGGTCACGCCACCCAGCAGCGTACCCACGGCCGGAAACCACCACGCCTGATGTTCCACCGGCAGGACGTGGCCGATCATCACCATCGCCGTCTGCAACACCGTGCCGATCACCGTGCCCGAGACCATCGCGTTCGACATGTCCGTCCTCCCGCTCGTTGAATCGATCACTGCGCCGAGGGCCAGGCAATCGGGCCCGTAGTGAACCGCCGATGCAGTTGCGCCAGCAACTGTGCGTTGCCACCCGCGAGGTAGTCGTAGGCGGCGTCCCATTCCGCGCCGGCCTGCCAGCCGGTCTGCACGAGCGTGACCGTGGTGGCCGTGGCGCCGGCCGGCTCGAACCGGAACGTCGCCAGCGTGCGCGTCGACCGCACCAGGGGGAACTGCTCCGGTGCCATGGCGCGGATCACGATCTCGCGTCCGGCCTGGAACGACACGATGGTGCCGCCGCCGGTGGCCGTGGGCGTGTATTGCACGATCCAGTCGCCGCCGGCGCGCAGATCGACGCGGCAGTCGCGCCACAGCCACGTCTGCAGGCCGTCCTTCGTCGTGAACGCCTGCCACACGGCGTCGACGGCGGCAGGGATGGTGACGTCGAACACGAGCGCCTTCTCGGGCGACGATTGTCGCTGCACGGTGACCGGACCGGTCTGCAGGACGAGGGCGGCGGCGAGCGCGAGCGACAGGACGACGGTCATCGGCGGGATCCCTTTCGTGAACAACGCGGCGCCGTCTTCCGTGCCGTCCGGGCACGAGGCTGCGTGGCGAGATAGGCGGTGACCTGGCGCAGACAGGCGTCGTACGGGGCCAGCGAGCGATGGGCGCGCGATTGCATCACCGCGCCCTCCATGACGGCGAGGACGAACGTGGCGACGTCGTCGGGCCGGGCCAGTCCGGCCTCGCGCACCGCGGCCGCCACCGCGCCCTTCCACGCATCGAAGTTGCGGGCGATGCGCTCGTGCGCCGGCATGTTCTCGGCGTCGATCTCCAGCGCCAGCCGGCCGATCGGGCAGCCGTAGGTGCAGTCGGTGTCCTGGAGGCGGCCGCGATACGAGACCAGCAGGCCCATGACGAAGTCGAGCGGTGTGCGTGACTCGGCGCGCACCGGCGCCAGCAGCATCGGCTCGATCGCCTCGGCGTAGGTGTCGAGCACGGTGCGCAGCAGCGCATCCTTGCTCTCGAAGAAGTGGTAGAAGCTGCCGCTGTTCGCGCCGGCGCGGGCCAGGATGTCGGACAGGCCCGTGTTCGCGAAGCCGCGCTCCCAGAACAGGTAGCGGGCGGCCTCGACCAGGCGGGCGCGGGTGTCAGGCGGGTCTGCGGGGGCGGTGCGGGCCACTTGATTGGTCAATCAAGTAACCGGCCCGGCCGTCTCGTGTCAAGGGCTGCCGCAGCCCGGCGGGGACGAACTCAGGGCGCGGCAGGGCAGGGGAACGTGCCGCGGGTGACCGAGTCCCAGCGGATGCCGCGCGCCGACAGCGCGTCGATGAGCGCCGTACGCGCGGCGGTGAGGGCCGCGCGATCGGCCGGCCGCCGCACCGCTCGCTCGCACAGCGTCTGCACCCCCCAGGCGGCGGCATCGGCCTGATCGGCGGGCGACAGGCGGGTGAGCATTGCCAGGCCGGCGTCGCGCGTGTCGGCGCCGAGCGCCATCAGGTAGACGCTCGCGGCGTGGATGCGCCGCGCTTCCTCGAACATGGCGTTGCCGCCGAGCCCGTTGACGACGGTCTGTCCCAGGGCGCTGACCCGCGTGCGGGCGCGCGCATCGCCCTGGCGCGCGAGCGCCTGGATGGCCGCGTCCACCGTCGCCGGCGCGTCGTCGCGCGCGACCACGGCGATGAGGGCGTCGCGGGCGTCGGACGTATCGATTTCCCCGAGCAGCCGGACGCCGTCGTCGCCGGCGGCCGCCGCCAGCGCCGTATCGGCGAGGGCGACGACCAATGGCTGGAAGGTGGCGCTGGCGGCGGCATCGGGACCGCCGGCCGCGTGGGCGGCCCAGCGGGCCGGGAGGTAGGCATCCTCACGCCGCCAGCGCCAGGCCTCGAGCACGGCGGCCGGCAGGGCCTCGTCGCGCAAGGCCGCGAGACCGCGAAGGCCGCACCACCGCGTGGGGACGTCGGTCGATGTCGCCATCTCGCGCAGGGCGCCTCGGGCGCCTGGCCCGGCGCTCTCGAGCAGCAAGGCGAGGCGCGGCAACGGCGTGTCGAGATTGACGCAGGCGCCGCGCACGGCGCCCAACGCGTCGGCGACGGGCTGCGCCACTGAGCCGGCCCCGCCGGCGGCGACCGCCGTCGCGCCCGCCACGAGCAGCGTCAGGCCCGCGAGTCCGGCCGCCATCGGTGCGCGATGCACGACGGCTCGCGCCTCAGCGCGTCACCTTCAGGCTGCCGCCGAACGGCGTCGCGCCGGCCTTGTGGCGGGCGATGACCGCTTTCGTCGCGGTGTCGATCACCGCGAGATCGCCTTCGCCGTAATTCATCACGTAGAGGCGGGAGCCGTCGGGCGAGAAGAGCGGGAAGCCGGGACCCTTGCCGAGGCGGATGCGCGCCAGCACCGTACGGGCCTTCGCGTCGATGAGCGCCACGTCCTCGGAGCCGCCGTGCGTGGAGGCGGCGAAGCGGCCGTCAGCCGAGACGGCCATGCGCCCGGCGCCCTTTCCGAGGTCGCGCATGGTGTGGACGACGGCGTCGGTCTTCGAGTCGATGATGTGCACCGCGCCGTCGCCGTCGTTGTGGATCCACACCTCGCCGTTGGGCGCGAAGCCCACGCCAACCGGCCCGCCTTCGAGCGGGATGATCTTCGTGATGGCGTCGGTGGCCGTGTCGAGCACGAGCACGCGGTTGTCCTCGCGCATCGGGTAGTAGAGCTTGCCGGTCCTGGGCTGGATCGCCAGGAAGTGCCCGCCGCGCAACACGACATCGATCTTCTTCAGCACGCGGTTGGTGGCGGTGTCGATGACGACGATCCCGGGGATGTCGGCGTTCTCGAGGCCGACGTAGACCCTCGCGCCGTCGTCGGTCACGGCGATGCCGTGCGGCGACGCCGACTTGTTCGGACGCGACGAGGAGAAGAACGGCGACTCCACCCGCGCCACCTGCGCGAACGTGGTGGCGTCGAGCACGACGACGTGCGGACCATTGGGGATGGCGGCGTAGTAGCGGCGGCCGTCGGGCGACGCGATGCCCTCGTGGGGTTGCTCGGCGGCGGTGAAGGTGTGCAGCACCTTGCCCGACACCGGGTCGACCTCGTAGGCGGTGTGATCGGTGTGGCTGAGTGCCACCACGGTGTGCGACTGGGCCGCGGCCGCGGCGGGAAGCAGCGCCACCAGCGCCATCGTCACGAGGCTTCGGAACATGCGGTCCTCCTGTTGGACTGGGAGGAGGCGGATGTTACACCGCGACGCGGAGGTTGCGGTCACGCGCGCCGATCTTCGATACAGTGGACGGTGACGGGCGCGTGCCGGCCGACGGACCAGCCGGCGCCCGGCCCCGACGGAGCGGGGCACGCATGCTGCCAGTCGACGTCGTCTTCCTGCACATCCGGCGCAGCGCCGCTGCCGAGCAACGAATCCGCGCGCACGCCGAGGCCCTTGCGGCCCTCTATCCGTCGCTCACGGGCATCCGCGTGCTGGTCGAGGTGCCTCACAAGCATCACGCCACCGGCAAGCGCTTCCGCGTCCGCATCGAGCTGGGGTTGCCGCGTCGCGAAGACGTCGTCGTCGAACGCGGCCCGGCTGGTCGTGCCGCGGCGGCCGTCGATGGCGCGACGGCCGTGCGGAAAGCGCAGGAGGTCGACGGCGCCTTCACCGATCTGGCGGTCGTCGAGCATGAAGCGTTCGCCGCCGCCAAGAAGCGGCTGCACACGATCGCCAAGCGGCGCCGCGACACGGCTCGCGCCCGGGACGTGCGGGCCAAGGCCGCCGCCGGCCGGGTGTCGCGCGTCAGACGTGCGCGGTGAGCACGGCGTGCGTCCGCCGTCCGGCCTCGAGCGCGGTCAGCACGAGGTCCGGCGTCACCGGTGAACGGCGGATGAGGTCGTCGCCGATCGCGTCCTGGATCGCCGCGAGCACCGCGCCGTAACCGGCGCCCACCGGAGGTTCACCCACGCCGCGGGCGCCGACCGGGGTGTCCGGGTCGGCCAGGTCGAGCGCGGCCTGGTGCAGGCCGTCGGCCGGCACGTCGAGAATCGTCAGCGGCTTGTTGTGGTGGAAGCGGCGCGCCAGCGCCACCCCGTACTGCTGGTCGTAGACCGATCGCTGACACAGCGCGTGGCCGATGCCGAGGCAGCTGCCGCCGAGGATCTGGCCGCCGAGGCTGCGCGGATGAATCACGGTGCCGACGTCGGCGACCGCGGTGTATTCGACCAGCGTGACGCCGCCGGTCTCGACGTCCACTTCCACTTCCGCGAAGCCGACGACGTAGGAGTGCGTGTCGCCGTCGTGCGGATACGTGTCCTTGGCCACGCCCATCAGGCCCTGGCCGGCGAGCGCCGTGGCCGAGGTCTTCGTCATGGCGTGGATGTCGGCCGGCACCTCGTGGCCGTCGAAGCGTCCGCCGCGGGCGATGGCGCGGGTGGCGGCCTCGGCGAACGTCAGGCCGCGGCCGCCGCCACGGGCCACGCGTCCGCCGGCGACGCGATAGTCGGCCGGCGCCCCGCCGAGTTCCAGCGCCGCCAGTTCCTGCAGTTTCCGGATGGCGTCGTGCGCGGCGGCATGGTTGGCGCGCGACATCGCGTGGATGGTCTGGCTCCCGTCGGATGTGCACGTCCACGGCAGGTGCTTGCTGGTGTCGCCCCACGTGACGACGACGTTCTCCCAGGCGACGTCGAGGATCTGCGCGGCGACCCGCGCCGTGTCGATGACGGAGTGGGTGCCGAGATTCCCGGCGCCCGACTGCACGTAGAGCCTGCCGTCGGGTCGGATGACGAGCAGGCCGTCGTAGTTCACCGAGTAGCCGCCGATGAAGGGACTCGTCGACACGCCGACGCCGCGCACCTTCGAGCCGCGGCGCACGCGGCTGTGCGTCTTGCGCTCGGTCCAGTTGAAGAGCGCGGCGCCCCGATCGATGGCCTCGTTGACGAACGCGCTGGTGACGTAGCCGCGGCTGCCGTCCGGCCGCGCCGGTCCCATCGGCGCCTTGCCGGCCGGCGCGTTGATCTTGTGCAGGGCGACGCTGTCGAGACCGAGCTGGCGCGCCGCCTTGGCGAGCACCGGCTCGAGAATCGCGTTCTGCTGCATCCCGCCCGGCGACCGCTGTGACGTCCGCGGCGGCGTGTTGGTCAGCACCGACAGCCCGCGGAAACGCATGGCCAGTGGCTGATAGGCCAGTGAGCAGATCCCCGGCGCCGCCTCGAGGTCGTACTGGTCCTCGTACGGGCCGGCGTCCTGCACGACGTAGAGATCGACGGCGGTGATGCGCCCGTCCTTGCGGAAGCCCACCTTGGCTCGGCCGATCAGGTTCGGCCGGGTGCGTCCGATGTAGTGCTCTTCCTCGCGCGTGACGCGCAGCATCACCGGCGCGTTGGCCTTCTTCGCCAGCAGCGCCGGCACGGCCATCACGTGCGCGCCGGGAATCTTGCTGCCGAAGCCGCCGCCCGTGTACTCGCTCACGATGACGACCTTCGAGGGGTCGGTGCCGGTCCATCGCGCGACCGAGCCCACGGTCTGCGCGACGCTCTGCGTCGAGCCGTGGAGGTAGAGCGTGCCGTTCTGCCAGTAGGCCATCGCCGACCGTGTCTCGAGCGGCTGGTGGTGCGTGGCCGGCGTGTGGAACGTCTCGTCGAGCACGAGCGCCGCGTCCTTGAAGCCGGCGTCGAGGTCGCCGTAACTCCACGTGCGGCCGTGCGCGCCGGCCGGCAGCGCGCCGTCGGGCGCGCCGGAGAAGTCGCCGGCGGTCCACTTCACGGTCGCCAGCTTGCCGTCGACGAACGCGTTGCCCTCGAGGCGGGCGTTCGGCCCGCCCGGCCGGAGGCTGGCCACCGGGTCGACGACGAACGGCAGCGGCTCGAGATCGAGCTCCACGAGTTCGAGCGCCGCGGCGGCCGTGGCCTCGTCGACGGCCGCGATGGCCAGGATCGGCTCGCCCTGATAGACCGGCTCCATCGTCAGCGCGCGCTCCGGACGGAGCTGGCCGTCGCCGGCCTGCACCGCTGGCAGGTCGTCGGCGGTGAGGAGGGCCTTGACGCCGGGCATCGCCATCGCCGCGCGCGTGTCGAGGCTGCGCACGCGGCAGTGGGGCATCGGGCTGAGCAGCAGCTTGCAGAACAGCATGCCGTCGGCGCGGTAGTCCTCCGCGTACCTGGCTTTGCCCGTGACCTTGGCCACGAGGTCGGGCGTGGTGTAGTTGCGGCCGACGAGCGGTGGGTTCGCCATGGCGACAGCTTACGCCCGATCGACGTGGCGCGCGCGGGCGCGCCTGACCCTGTCAGCGCGACAGGAGGGCGGCCGCGCGGGTGACCCTGGCCGCGTTCTCGTCGGTCTTCGCGACCAGCAGCGAGAGTTGCGCGACGGCCCGCGTCCAGTCCTTCGCTTCCGCCGCTTCGGTCACGCCCGGCAGCGTCATGGCGGCGTAGGTGTAGCGCGGCGCGTAGAGCAGGTGCTTGAACCACGCCCGCCCGGGAATGCCGTCCTCGTGCAGCCACGTGCGTTCGAAGGCGATCAGCTCGCGGTTCACGGCATCCGCGGTTGCCGGCGCGACCGGACCGGCGGCCAGGGTGCGCGTCATCGCCGTGGTCAGCGTATCGCCGGCCGACGCGAGACGCGCGACCGCGGCGGCCAGTGGCCGCGTGTCGAGGCGGGCCGAGGCCTCGGGAATCTCGCCGAGGGCGCGGACGTAGCCGTCGATGGCCGCGGCATACGACGGCACGTCGAAGGGCAGGAGATCGGCGTTGGCGAGCCGCAATGCCAGTGAGCCCCACAGGTCCGTCATCAGACGGGCGTAGCGAAAGCCGGGATCGCCGATGGTCGAGAGCCAGTGATGACTGTCGTAGGCCGAGTGGTAGACGCCGTACGGCCCATTGAAGCTCATCTCCACGACCGGCATGCCGACGTGGTTGATGAACACGGTGTGATCGGACCCGCTGCCGATGCGCGTCACCACCAGCTCGCCGTCCTTGCGCGCGGCAGAGGTGATGCTGCCGTCGCTCTTGCCGGCGGCGCGCCACGCGTCATAGAGCGTCCGGCCCGACGGATCCCGCAGGTCACGCGTGAGCTCGACGATCATCGGCGCCAGCGTGCCCACCGCCGAGAGCTCGAGGTTCGGGCCCGACGCCGACGAATCGACGTTCAGGTAGGCCACGGCCTTGTGCCGGAGCTCGTCGCGGAACTGCTCGCCCCACTCGGTCGACCCGGTGAGCGTGACCTCTTCGCCGTCCCACGCCGCGAAGACCAGCGTGCGGCGCGGCCGCACGCCCTGTCGTGCCAGGCTGCCGAGCGCCTTGGTCAGCTCCATCATCGACGCCGTGCCGCTCGATGGATCGACGCCGCCGAACACCCACGCGTCGTGGTGGTTGCCCAGCACCACCCACTCGTCGGGCCGTTCGCCGCCGCGGATGCGACCTTCGACGACGTAGTTCGGCTGGATGTCGATCTGCATGTCGATGGTGACGTGCAGGCGGACGTCGGCGCCGCCGAGGCGGTAGGGAATCGGCACGCCGCCCTTCCATTCCGCGGGCGCCTCGGGCCCGCCGAGCCGTTCCAGGATCGGCTGGACGTCGCGATGCGACATCGGCAGCGCCATGATCTTCGGGATCGATACGGCCTCCGCCGCAGGGATGCGCCGTGCGCCGTCGATCGACGCCCAGCCGGGCGTGAGCGGATCGCCGGGCACGATGTAGTCGTAGGCGATACCGCCGCGCTGCAGGTGGCTCGCCGGGCCCCACGGGCCCTTCGGGTAGACCTCGCCACGGCCGGAGCCGTCCTGCTGCGGATCCGAGTAGACGATCATCGCGGCGGCGCCTTCGCGTTCGGCGGTGAGCGCCTTGAATCCGCGATAGCTGTAGGGATTCGAGTAGCGGACGATGACGATCTTGCCGCGCGGATCGATGCCCCGGGCGCGCAGCAGGTCGTAGTCGGCCGGGTTGCCGCTGTTGGCGTAGACGACGGGCGCGGTGACGTCGCCAGACGCCGAGAACGACGTCCACGCGCCGCTGATCGCCGGCTGCGACGAGTCGGGGTCGTCGGCGATCGGGTCCTCGCGCAGCGTCGGCGTGTAGCGCGTCGGCGCCACCATCTCGACGGCGACCGTGCGAGGATTCGATGACAGCACGTCGTAGCGGCGGATGACGACGTCGTCGAGGCCCTGCGCCTTCCAGGTGGCGGCGATCGACTCGGCGATCTCCTTCGTGCGTGCCGACGTGGCCGGATGCGGCGACTTCGTGAACTCGCGGTGGAAGTCGCGGATGGAGTCCGACGACGGCAGGGCGCGGAAGCGCGCCTCGAGTTGCCGCTGGGCGGCCGCCCGGGCGGCGGTGAACCCGCGCATCGGCTCCGGCGGCGCCTGCCGAGCGTTCACCAGCGCCGCGCCAGCCAGCATCCCGGCCAGGATCAGGACCGTCAGCGGTGGGCGCACCGCGTGTCGCACGCGCATCATCACGCACCTCCCCGCGCGGTGGATTGCCAGTAGAGAAACCCGCCGAGGCCGACCGGCCCGAGCACGCCGGCGAGCAATTTCAGCTCGAACAGCCAGACGTTGTCGACGTCGGACGTCGGCAGGAACGCGGCGACCAGGCCGACCATCGTCGTCAGCAGGCCGACGACCCCGGCGACGCGCGCCCAGGCACCCACGCCGGTCGTGCGGACGAGCGTCAGGAACAGGTAGGCGAACGGGATCATCTGCATCACGACCGCCGATTTCAGCAGCACCTGATACGCCTCGTTCACCGACGACCCGGCGAACGATGTCGCCGTGAAGAACGCGCACAGCCCGGCGGTGACGAGCAGGGCGATATGCGGCGTCTTGTAGACGGGATGCACGCGGCCGAGCGGCGCGGGCAGCGCGCTGTCGAGGCCGGCCACGAACGGCACGCGCGCCGAGCCGGCGAACCACGCCGAGGCGGCGCCGCCGATCGCCACGCCCATCAGGACCGCCAGCGGCGGCACGAGCCACGATGCGCCCGCCGCCGCCGCGCCGATGCCGATGGCCTGCATCAGGCCCTGCAGCACGCCCACCTCGGTCACCGGTACGAGCACGAGCACCGCGGCGGTGGCGAGGGCATACGACAGGATCGAGATGGCGCCGGCGATGGCGATCGCGGGGCCGAGGTCGCGCGCCGGGTCACGCATCTCGTCGCCCATCGTCGAGGCCAGCTCGAGACCGACGAGCGCGTTGCACATCACCGCGAAGCTGGTCGCGGCGTCCCAGGACACACCGGTCAGGACCGGCGCCTGCGCGTGCACGCCGGCGCCCAGCGCGATCGCCGCCGCCACCAGCGTCAGCACGACGCTGACGAGGCTGCTCGCGCCGCCCACGTTGTGGATCCACGTCCCGATGCCGGTGCCGCGGATGTTGGCGACCGCCATGAACACGAGCCAGCCGAAGGCGAGTATCGCGACGAACGTGTGTGAGTCGGCCAGCGCCGGCGCGCGGTTCTCGCCGGCGGCGAAGGCGAACGTCCCGGCCATGTAGACGAGCAGGACGGGCACGTAGAAGAGGTTCGTGGCCCAGTAGCACCAGCCCGCCAGGAAGCCGTGGCCGTCGCCGAACTGCTGGCGAATCCACAGGTAGATGCCGCCCTCCCCCGGATAGCGGCGGCTCAGCACCAGCACCGCGATGGCCTCGGGCACGAAGAACGTCACGAACGCGAGCCCCCACAACACCAGCGCGAACCACCCATAGACGGCGGTCGCCGGCACGTTGTTGAGATTGACGATGGCGACGATCTTCAGCAGGACGAGATCCCAGCGGCCGAGCGTGCGCTCGACGTGGGGCGTGGCCCCGCCGTGGCCGTCGCCGGCGTGGCTCACCGCGGCACTCCGCCGATTGCCACGAGTTTCGTCTCCAGGTACTCCTCGAGGCCTTCGGCGCCCGACTCGCGGCCGAGGCCGCTTTCTTTCCAGCCGGCGAACGGCGCTTCGGTCGACTGCGGCGTCCACTCGTTCACGCCGACGAGCCCGAACTCGAGACGTTCGGCCACACGCAACGCCGTCGGCAGATGGTTGGTCCACACGTAGGCGGCGAGGCCGTAGCGCGTGCGATTGGCCAGCGCGATCGCCTCGTCGACGCCATCGAAGGTCGCCACCGGCAGCACCGGGCCGAAGATCTCCTCGCGATACAGTGGGGCCTCGACCGCGAGATTCGTGACCACCGTGGGCTGATAGAAGTAGCCCTTGTCGCGTCCCGCCGGGCGGCCGCCGCCCACGGTCACCTGCGCGCCGCCGTCGCGCGCGCCCGCCACCATCGCTTCCACGCGGTCGCGCTGCCGGGCGTTGATGAGCGGTCCGACCTGCGTCTGCGGGTCGAGCCCGTCGCCGACGCGCAGCGCCGACGCCGCGGCGGCGATGCGTTCGGTGAACGCGGGTGCCGAGTCTTTCGCGACCAGGAAGCGCTGCGGCGATACGCACACCTGACCGCCGTTCCGGAACTTCGCCGCCGTCGCACCGGCGGCGACCTGGTCGAGATCGACGTCCGGGAAGACGATCACCGGGGCATTCCCGCCGAGCTCCAGCGACAGACGCGTCACCGTCTTCGACGCGCCGTCCATCAACAGCTTGCCGACACGCGTGCTGCCCGTGAAATGCATCTTCGCGACCGCCGGATGGGCGAGCATCGCCTGGCCCATCGGGCCCGGATCGCCGTTGACCAGGTTCACGACGCCGGCCGGCGCGCCGGCCTCGTTCAGCAGCCGCACCATGTGCATGCCCGAGAGCGGCGTGTACTCCGACGGGCGT
>CADEDM010000147.1 GCA_902826065.1 uncultured Acidobacteriota bacterium
CTTCCTGAATCAGGTCGAGGAACTGCAGGCCGCGGTTGGTGTACTTCTTGGCGATCGAGACCACGAGGCGGAGGTTGGCTTCGACCAGCTCCTTCTTCGCCTGCTCGGCCTGCGCCTCGCCGCGCATGATGACTTCGAGCGTGTGGCGCAGGTTCTCGGGGCTCTCCTCGAGCCCGTCGCTCATGCGCTTGACCTCGGCCTTCAGCGCCTTCTCGCGGCCGAGGAGATTCTTCTTGTCCTCTTCCTTGAGCTTCGGCGTCTTCTTGGTGACGACCTTCGGGTTGAGGGTGCGGCGCACCAGGTCCAGCTCGCGCTGCACCTTCTGCACGGCCTCGACCGCGTCCTTCACCTCGTCGACCATGCGGCGCTTGACCGCCTCGGTGAACTCGATGCGGCGGATCAGGCGCGACACCTCGACCTGCGCGCGCATGTGCTTCCACGAGGCGCGGCGGTACTTCTTCTTGTCCTTCTTCAGGATGGTGTCGAGCTTCTCGCGCAGCTTCTCTTCGTTGACCTTCGCCTTGCGGACGTTGTCGATCTGCTTGAGGAACTGCTGGGCGCGCTGCTCGATGCGGTCGTCGGTGATCTCTTCGTCGTTGAAGATCACGAGCTCGCGGACGGTGCGTTCGCCGGCCTTGAGCTGGTCGCCCATGCGGATGACGGCCTTGATGATGGCCGGCATGCGCGAGATCGACTTGATGACCGAGAGCTTGCCGCGCTCGATGCGCTTGGCGATCGCCACTTCACCCTCGCGGGTGAGCAGCGGCACCGTGCCCATCTCGCGCAGGTACATGCGGACGGGATCGTTGGTCTTGTCGAGGGCGCCCGGGGTGAGGTCGAGCTCCATCCCGTCTTCGGTGGTGGCGGGACCCTCGCCGCGCTCCATCGTGTCGCGCTCGCGGTAGCCCTTTTCGGTATCGACCAGGTCGATGCCGGCGTTGCCGAAGACCGTGAACAGCTCGTCAAGTTCTTCGGGGTTGGACGTCAGCTCCGCGGGAAGCACGTCGTTCACCTCGTCGTACAGGAGATAACCCTTCTCCTTGCCGATGAGGATGAGCTGACGAACCTCCTCGAAACGTTCTTCGAGTGGCGAAGACACCGCCGGTGCCTCGGACGAGGACTGCGCGTGGAGCTTCTGTCTATGCGAGTGCGAGCGCTGTTGGGCCAATTCTTTATTCTACCGTGGGTGAGCCGGCTATGTTTCGCCAAGTCGCCGGCGGATGGCAATCTTTTTCAATACCAGTTCGGTCAATCGGGGCGAGGCCGGATCGCGCGCCGCAATCTGCGCGATTTCGCGATCGAGCTCCGCGACTTCGCGTTTCATACGCCCCCGCGCCAATGCGTCGACGCAGGCACTCAAATCCGTCACCGGCGCCTGGCGTTCGGCACCGGCCTGAGTGAGCATCCGGGTCTCTCGATCGGTTAGACGCTCCATCAGCGCATTTGGCAGCAGGTCCGGGTCCGCCCACGCGAGCTCCATCGCCTTTCGGAGCAGGTCTTCAGACGCAAGCCCTTCGATATCAGCGTCTTGCAGCGATTTCAGGGCCCGCGCCGCATCGCCCGGCTGGTGCAGGATGGCCCACAGCAGCCCGCGTTCGGTGTCCGTGACATGGGTAGACGCCGGCGTCACCCGGTCCGGCACGGTGGTCTTGCGGCCGGCCGCGGCCTTGCGAATCTCCGCCCGCACCAGGTCTTCGGTGAATCGCCCCTTGTGCGCCAGGCGATCCGCGAACTGGTCGCGGGCCGCCGGATCGGGGATGCGGGCCGCCACCGCCAGCATCTGCTGCAGGAACGCCCGCCGGCCGTCGTCGCGAGTGAGATTGTGTGCACTCGCGGCACGGTCGAGCAGGAACTCGAGATACGGCTGCGACCGCCGCAGCTCGACCACGTAGGCTTCGCGGCCCTGCGCCTGGATGAAGGCGTCGGGATCGTCGCCCCCCGGCAGCCGGAGCACGTTCACACTGAAGTTCGCCTCCACGAGCAGTTCGCTCGAGCGTTCGGCTGCAGTCTGGCCGGCGTTGTCCGGATCGAAGTTCACGATGACCTTGGCGGCGAAGCGCCGCAGCATCTGCGCCTGCTGGTTCGTCAGCGCCGTGCCGCACGTCGCCACCACCGGCAGTCCGCCGGCCTGGTAGAGCTGAGCGAAGTCGAAGTAGCCCTCGACCACGATGGCGAAGCCCGACTTCCGCAGCTCGCCCTTCGTCAGGTGCAGGCCGTAGAGCGTCCGGCTCTTCGTGTAGATCGGGGTCTCGGGCGAGTTGAGGTACTTCGGCTGCTGGTCGGGCTCGAGGGCTCGGCCGCCGAACGCCACCACTGAGCCGCTGTCACGGGCGATCGGCACCATCAGCCGGTTGCGGAAGCGATCCACGACCGAGCCGTCGTCGCGCACGCTGACGAGGCCGCTCTGGCGAATCAGGCCCTCAGGGAAGCCCCGCTCCTTCAGACGCCGGTGGAGCGCGTCGCGTGTCGGCGGCGCCCAGCCGAGCCCGAGTGCCGCGGCCGTCTCGGCGGTGAGTCCCCGATCGCGCTGCAGGTACTCGCGATGACGGGCGCCGGCCGCCGACGCCAGGTGCTCGGCGAAATAGGCCGCGGCGACCTCGTGCATCTTCAGCAGCGCTTCGCGCTCCGACGCGCTCTCGGCCGGGCCGTCACCCGCCTCGAGTTCCGGCACCGTGATGCCGAACTTCGCGGCCACGTGCTTGACCGTGTCCTGGAAGCCCAGCTTTTCCTGCAGCTCGACGAACTTGAAGACATCGCCGCCGGTGCCGCAGCCGAAACAATGGAAGAAGCCCTTCTCACGATTGACGGTGAACGACGGTGACTTCTCGTTGTGGAACGGACAGAGCCCCTTGTAGCTGGTGCCGGCCTTGCGCAGCGACACGTAGTCCTGGACCACCGTGACGATGTCGGCGGCGGCGCGGACTTCCTCGATGAAGGACTGGGGAAACTTCGGCATTCCGGCGGGTGTCGCGGCGCTGATCCCGGCGTGGGGCTCGGGGGCGATCTTCTACTCTATCCCGCGGCTCGCCGGCCCGGCCGACGGGCTGGTATACTCCAGCCCTCCCCCAGACAACCTGCAGGTCGTACGACGAGTCTCCCCCGACTTGGCGAGTGGCGCCCTCGCGCCCGGAGGTGACTGGTGACGTACTGGGTCGAGTTCAAGAACACCATCCTGCCGTGGCTGCTGGCCAGCGGCGTCGTGACGTTCCTGGTGCACGAACATCGCCAGACGACCGACGCCCTGATGGGCGCCAACGCCCGGCTGGCCGAGGCCATCGAGCAGCAGGGGAAGGCGCTCGAAGGCGTGCGGCAACTGCTCGCCACCCAGGGCTATACGCTGCCCCCTCCCGGCGCTCCGCAGTAGTCCGCGGACTGCGTGAGCAAGTGCTGATCACGTCGCGATCAGCGATGCGGATGCTCGACCTCGCCGACATCTGGGCGACGCGCTCGGGCGAGGAAGTACGCCTCGTGTCGGCCAACGACCACGTCCACGCGCGACGGTCGGCGCATTACGCCGGACAGGCCATCGACCTGCACAGTTCGGCGAACGATCGCCTGGCCGAGATGCTGCGGCGCTTCGGCTACCAGGTGCTGTGGAAGGTGCGCGGCCACTTCGGGCACGTGCACGTCGAGACGCCTGGAGGCGCGGGGTCGGTGCGGGCGGCGCGGACGCCGGCCGACAGCCGCCCGGCGCGGCCCCCACAACCGTCGCGGGCCGTGCCGGCCTCGTGACGCCGGGCCGCGGCTAGGCGTCCTCGAATCCGGTGAGCACGCCGACGGCGTTCACGCCGAGATCGTCGACGGCGTAGCCGCCTTCCATCACGAACAGCGTCGGCCGCCGCAACGTGGCGAGGGCCCGGCCGAGGCTCGGGAAGTCGGCTGACGTCAGCCTGAACTGCGAAATCGGATCGTGCTCGTAGGTGTCGACCCCGAGCGACACCACCAGGGCGTCCGGCGCCCAGGCCCGCACGGCGGCGCCGGCGTCGTCGAGCGCGGCGCTGTAGCGGTCCCACGGCGTGCCGTGAGGCAACGGGTAGTTCAGCGTCGCGCCGTCGCCGGCGCCCGTGCCGCGTTCGTCGCCGTAGCCGAGGAAGTACGGGTACTCGTGCAGCGGGTCGGCGTGCAGCGAGACGAACAGCACGTCGCCGCGGTCGTAGAAGATCTGCTGCGTGCCGTTGCCGTGGTGGTAGTCGACATCGATGACCGCGACGCGGGCCGCCCCGTGATCGCGCAGGTACTGCGCGGCGATCGCGGCGTTGTTCAGATAGCAGTAGCCGCCCATCGCGGCGGCGGCGGCGTGATGGCCCGGCGGCCGGCAGAGCGCGAAGGCCGCCGCCGCGCCATCGAGCAGCGTGCGCGCGCCGGTCAGCGCGACGTCGGCGGCGCTCTGCACCGCTTCCCACGTGCCCGCGGTGATGGGCACGCCGGCATCCGACGAGTAGTAGCCCAGGCGGCCGTCGATGTGCGCCGGCACCCGGTCGTGCCGCACGCTCGGCACCGGCCACACGAGCGGCAGCGCGTCGTTGGTGCGGCCCTGCGCCGTCCAGTCGGTCCACGCCTGCGACAGGAACTCGACGAACGGCGCCGTGTGCACGCGCCTGACCGGATCGAGCCCGAAGGCGCCTGGCTCGACCACCTCGCCCAGACCCACGTCGCGCACACGCGCGAGGATGATCTCGGCGCGGCGCGGCATCTCGAAGCACGGCTGCAGGGTGCCGTCGATCAGCTCGGCGGTGCCGTGATGGCGATCGTGACGGGCGGAGTAGATCGTGATCATGACGGACGGCGACCCCGGGCCTGCCGCGGATTATACGGGCCTCGTCGCGACGCGATCACCGCCGCGGCCGCGGTGACAGAATGGCGTCGCGACTGAGAACGGGAGAGCCATGGAGACACTCACCGGCGCCGAGGCCCTCGTGCGCATGCTCGACCTCTACGGCGTGCGCCACGTGTTCGGCCTGTGCGGCGACACGAGCCTGCCGTACTACGACGCGTTCTATCGCCTCGAGCACCGCATCACCCATGTGCTGACCCGCGACGAACGCAGCGCCGCTTACATGGCCGACGGCTACGCGCGCGTCAGCGGCCGTCCGGGGGTGTGCGAAGGCCCCAGCGGTGGCGGCGCCACCTACCTGCTGCCGGGCCTGGTGGAAGCGAACGAGTCGAGCTCGCCGGTGCTCGGCTTCACCTCGGACGTGCCGGTGTCGTCGCGCGGACGCTACCCGTTGACCGAGCTCGATCAGGCGTCGCTCTACCGGCCGCTGACCAAGTGGAACACCGTCTGCGATCGCCCCGAGCAGGTGCCGCAGGCGATCCGCACGGCCTTCCGGCAGATGACGACGGGACGTCCTGGCGCGGCCCACATCGGCCTGCCCTACGACGTGCTGAAACAACCAGTCGACGCCGCCGAGATCTGGGCGCAGGCGGGGCACGAGACGTATCCCGCGTGGCGATCAGGCCCCGACCCGGGGGCGATCGATGCGGCGGCCGCGGCCATCGTCGCCGCCGCGTCGCCCATCGTCATCTGCGGCGGCGGCGTCGTGACCGCCGGCGCGAGCGATGCGCTGACCGCCGTGGCCGAGCTGTTGCGGGCGCCGGTGTGCACCACCGTGACGGGGAAGGGGGCCATCGCCGAGACGCATCCGCTGGCCGTCGGCGTCGTTGGCCTGAACGGCGGCGTCGTCGCGACCCGCGACGTCGTGCGCCAGGCCGACCTCGTCATCCTCGTCGGTTGCCGCGCTGGATCGACCACCACCGAACGGTGGACCGTGCCCGCGCGCGACGTGCCAATCGTGCACATCGACGTCGACCCTGCCGCCATCTCCGCGAACTACCGCACCGCGCACGCGCTCGTCGGCGATGCGGCGCTGGTGCTCGGCGCCCTGCATGTGGCGTTGCAGGCGCGGATGGACGCACGGCCTCTCGTGACGACCGACGGCGCCGCCATCGCCGCCGCGGCGCGGCAGGCGAAGCGTGAGGCCTTCACTCGGCTGGCGGAGGACGGCCACGTGCCGATGCGTCCCGAGCGGGTGGTGGCCGCGTTGAACCGCGTGCTGCCACGCGACAGCGTGGTCGTGGCCGACCCCGGCACCCCGTGTCCGTACGTCTCGGCCTACTACGAGATGCGCGACGCCGGCCGGCGCTTCCTGACCAATCGCGCCCACGGCGCGCTGGGTTACTCGATGGCCGCGGCCCTCGGCGCCTGGTTCGCCGACCCGCGCCAGACGTGTGTCTCGATCATGGGCGATGGCAGCTTCGGCTTCGCCGTCGGCGAGCTCGAGACCGTCGTGCGCTGCAAGGCGCCGCTGCGGATGATCGTGTTGTCGAATGCCACCTACGGGTGGATCAAGGCCAGCCAGAAAGCCAGCTATGGCGGGCGCTACTTCTCGGTGGACTTCTCGCGCACCGATCATGCGCGTGTTGCCGAGGCCTACGGCGTCACGGCGTGGCGCGTGGCCGACGCCGACGCCCTCGAGCCGGCGTTGCGGGCGGCGCTGGAGCACGACGGGCCCACGCTGGTCGACATCGAGGTGCAGTCGCTCGAGGACGCGGCGGCGCCCGTCCTCCAGTGGATGGGGTGACGGTTCAAGCATCGCACCGGGCGGCCGATTCCCGGGCTGGTGCCGGCCCCGTCCTTCGCCGACGTGCTCGACGACGCGCTGGCGCAGGCCAGGGTCCAGGCGCAGCGCAACGCGGCGTGGTCCGCGGCGGGCGCCCGCGGCACCGCCGGCCCGTTCCTCTACGCGCGGCCGCTGTCAGCCGGCGCGGCGTGGACGCGCAGCTATCCGCGCGCAGCGGCACCGCCTCCGCCTCCCCCGCCTCCGCGCATTCCGGCGCGGGGCCTCAGCGTGGCCGAAGAACAGGCGCTGGCCCGGCTCGTCGCCCTGGGCGCGGCGCTGACGCAAAGCTTCACCCCCGATGACCTCAAGCGCGAGTACCGGCGGCTGGCCCTGCGGCATCACCCGGACCGCCAAGGTGATGTGGCGCCCCTTTCGCTCGCCCGCGCGTCGGCGATCTTCGCCGAGGTGACCGAGGCGTATCGCTGCCTGCGGCAGGTCGTGGAGCCGCGGCACTGATCGCGGCGGTGGTTCAGTCTTTCAGCTCGACCACCGTCGCACCGCCGCCGCCCTGGTTCGGTGGCGCCGGTGCGGCCTTCAGCACCAGCGGGTGATCCTTCAGAAAATTCTCGAGGCCCCGGCGCAGGGCGCCCGTGCCGTGGCCGTGCACGATGCGCAGCTCGCGGGCGTCGGTGACGAGCGCGTCGTCGAGGAACTTCGCGACGCGATCGACCGCCTGCTCCACGGTGCAGCCGATCACGTTGATCTCGCTGAGCAGGCCGTCGCGTGGCGCCAGGTCGACGTTGACCCTCACGCGGCCGCCGGCCGCCGGCGACGCGGGCGGTCTCGCCGGCGTCCGGTCCGACGCCCCGGACGAAGGCGGACCGATGACGCGCAGCTCGGCCACCTTCGCTCGCATGCGCTTGCCGCGCACGTCCACTTCGGCGTTCTTCCCGTCGAGCGTGACCACCACGCCCTCGAGCCCGAGGCCGCTCACCGTGACCCTGGCCCCCACCGTCACCGGCCGCGACGGCTCGGACTGGTCGCTGGCGCCGGCCGCCGGCTGGCGCAGGCCCTGGACGATCCGGTTCACGGCCGCGGCGGCGTCGGCACGGGCGGCGCCGGCGTCGCCGGTGGAGACGCCGCCGCGATGCATCCGCGTGGACGCCTGTTCGACCAGCGTCTCGGACTTCTCCTTGAGCTGCGCGATCACGGCGTCGATGTCCTGCCGCGCCTGTCGCAGCCGATCGTCGAGCTTGTCGTTGACGCGCTTGGCCAGCCGGCCTTCGCGCTCGGCCACCGCGCTCTCGCGCTGGCGCAGCGCGCGGTTCTGCTCGGCCACGGCGGCGTGCTCGCGTTCCACCTTGCGGCGTTCGGCGTCGAGAGCGCGTGCCTGGGCGTCGACGCGCTCGAGATGCGCGTCGAGGCGCTTGCGATCGTCGCTCAGGTAATTGCGCGCGGCGGCGATGACGGCCGTCGGCAGGCCGAGACGCTTCGAGATCTCGATCGCGAGGCTGCGCCCGGGCGCGCCGTAGATCAACCGGTAGCTCGGCGCGAAGGTCTGCGGGTCGAACGCGAACGCCGCCGTCGTCACGCCGTCGGTCGCCGTGCCCCACGTCTTCAGCGCGTCGTAGTGCGTGGTCGCGAACACGAGCGCGCCGCGCTCCTTGAAATGCGCGATGATCGCCGTCGCCAGCGCGCCGCCTTCCGCGGGATCGGTGCCGGTGCCCACTTCGTCGAGCAGGATGAGCGCCGGCAGGTGCAGGCCGCGATCGATGGCCGCGATGTTGGTGATGTGCGCGGAGAACGTGCTCAGGCTCGCCGAGATCGACTGCTCGTCGCCGATGTCGGCGAACATCGTGCGGAACACCGGCAGCGTCGACCCGGGTGACGCGGGAACGTGGAGGCCGGCTTGCGCCATCAGCGCCAGCAGGCCGGTGGTCTTGAGCGCCACGGTCTTGCCGCCGGTGTTCGGGCCGGTGATCAGCAGCACGCGCGCTGGCGGTGCCAGCAGCACCGTGACCGGCACCGGCGTCGTGACCTTGCGATCGGCGGCGTCCTCGAGCCTGGACGTGACGGCCTGCATCAGCAGCGGATGCCGGGCGTCGCGCAGTTCCAGGTGGCCCGACGTCGACAGCGCCGGTTCCACCGCGTTCATGGCGTGCGCCAGCCGCGAGCGCGCCTGCAGCAGGTCGAGTTCTTCCGCGACCTGGATGGCGGTGCGGAAATCCATCGGGCGGTGACGGAAGCGTTCGGTCAGCTCGAGCAGGATGCGGAAGATCTCCTCCGCTTCCTCTTCTTCGGCGGCGACGATGTCGTTGTTGATCTCGACGCCGGCCATCGGCTCGAGGAACAGCGTGGCGCCGGTCGCCGACGCGCCGTGGACGATGCCGGGCACGTTGCCGCGATGCTCGGCCCGCACCATCAGCACGGCGCGGCCGTTGCGCTGCGTGACCACCTGCTCCTGCAGGTACTTGCTCGTGTCACGACCCTTGACGAACTGCTCGAGCGTGGTGCGCAGCTTCGCCCGTTGTCGGCGGAGGCGCTCGCGAATCGACGCGAGGCGCGGGCTGGCATCGTCGACGACGTCGCCGTTGACATCGATGGCCCGACGCACGGCCGCCACTTCGTCGACGAACGAGGCGAGCCGTCCGACCAGCGCCTGCAGAATCGGGAACGCTCCCGGCGCTTTCCCCACCGCCGCCTGGGCCTCGGCGATCGACGCCACGAAGTCGGCCAGCACGCGCAGTTGCAGCGCTTCGAGCGGCCGTCCCTCGACCGGCAGCCCCTCGAGCGCCGCTTCGAGGCCGGCCCCGCCGCGCAGCGGAAACACCGAGTTCTGCGCCACGAAGCGCACCGTCTCCGACGTGGCGGCCAGCGCCTGCGCGACCACGGCCCGATCGGCCGACGGCGTCTCGGCCAGCATGCGCACCCGGCCGACGGGCGTGAGCGAGAAGCTGGCGAGGGCCTCGATGATGCGATCGAACTCGAGCGCGCGAAGGAGGGCGGGAGTCATGGTTGGCGGGGTGCTGTGGATTGGGGACTCGGGGCCTGGCTGCCCCCGATCACGCTACCAAAAGCCGGCGAGTCACCCCAGCCCCCGCCTCCAGCCCCCGGGCCCCCGGCGAAGTACCGCCCCGGCGTCACCCCGAACTCGCGGCGGAAGGCGGCGATGAAGGCGCTGGGTGTGGCGTAGCCGACGTCGGCGGCGGTGCGGGTGATGAGGGTGCCCTCGGCGAGGGCACGGAGCGCCGCGACGAGGCGGGCCCGGCGGCGCCAGCGGCCCAGTGGCAGGGCCGTGTCGCGCAGGAAGAGCCGCTCGAGGGTGCGCAGGCTGGCGCCCGAGGCGCGAGCGACGCGCGGTAGCGGCAGGTCCGGCGTCTCCTGAATCCGCAGCGCGGCGGTGCGCGCGCGCGGGTCGGCGGGCATCGGGAGTTGCAACGGCGCCTGCGGCAGCATGACGAGCTGGTCGACGATCACCGCCGCGAGGCGGCGATCGGCCAGCGCGTCGCGGCGCAGCGTGTTGCGCGACGCGGCGTGCAGCACCAGCTCGCGCACGAGCGGCGTGACGTCGAGCGCCAGGCAGCGGCGGGGCAGGCGCGCCCCCGCGAGTTCCGGCCGGAAGAACAGGGTGCGCAGCGTCACGCGGCCGGAGGTGCGGACGCTGTAGAGGGCGCCGGCGGGAATCCAGACGGCGCGATGCGGCGGCACGACCCACACGCCGTCTGCGGTGACGACCGACATGACGCCGTGCGACGCGTAGGCGAGCTGGTCCCACTCGCCGTACGATCGTTCCGACAGGCCGAGGTTCCGCGGATGCGTCACCGCGTAGCTGCGCATGAGCAGGTGCGCGTCGCCCTCCAGCCGTCGTTGTCGTGTTTTCGACATCGGATGGCAGTCTAGCGAAAGTCACCCACGCCGCCGGTGACGTAGTCTTCGGCTCTCGGGAGGGCTGATGGCCAACGTTCGACACTTCGCGATCAACGCCGACGATCTGCCGCGGGCACGGCGCTTCTACGAGCGCGTCTTCGGCTGGACGTTCGAGCCGTGGGGACCGCCCGGCTTCTTCCAGATCGTGACCGGCGACGCCGCACCTGGCCCTGCGCCGATCGGCGCGCTGCAGCAGCGCCGCGAGATTGGCGGCGCGCCACGTATGACTGGCTTCGAATGCACGATTGCGGTCGACCGCGACGTCGACGCCGTGGCTGCTGACGTCATCGCACTCGGCGGGAAGGTGCTGATGGAGAAAGCCACCATCCCCGGCGTCGGCGATCTCATCTGGTTCGCCGACCCGGAAGGCAACGTGGTCGGCGCGATGCGATACGTGTCTGATGACCTGTAGGGATCAGGGATCAGGGATCAGGGATCAGGGACCAGGGACCAGGGACCAGGCTCTCGCCTTGTTCCCTCGTTCCCTGGTCCCCGTGCCCTACGCGTGGTTGATCAGCGAGGCCATGCATCCCGCGCCGAAGCCGTTGTCGATGTTCACGACGGCAACGCCGTTGGCGCACGAGTTGAGCATGCCGAGGAGGGCGGCGATGCCGCCGAAGCTGGCGCCGTAGCCGACGCTCGTCGGCACGGCGATCACCGGGACGTTGACCATGCCGGCGACGACGCTGGGCAGTGCCCCTTCCATCCCGGCGACGACCACGATCACACGGGCCGCTTCGAGCGTGGCGCGCTGTGCGAGCACGCGATGGATGCCGGCGACCCCGACGTCGTAGACGCGCGTCACGTCGTTGCCCATCAGGTCCGCGGTGATCGCGGCCTCTTCGGCGACGGGGAGGTCCGACGTGCCCGCAGAGGCCACGACGATGGTGCCCGACGCGCGCGGCAGGGGCCGGCGCAACACGATGGCGCGCGCCAACTCGTGGTACTCGACGTCCGCCAGGCGCGCCTGCACCGCGTCGAAGGCCTCGCGTGACGCCCGCGTGACGAGTAGCGGCGCCTCGCGCCCGGCAATCCGGACGGCGATTTCGGCGATCTGCGCTGGAGTTTTGCCAAGCCCCAGGATGACTTCCGGGAAGCCCTGCCGTATCGCACGGTGGTGGTCGACCTTGGCAAACCCCAGATCCTCGAACGGTTGCTGGCGCAAGGCGCCGAGCAGCGTGCGTTCGGCCTCGTCCGCGGCCACGGCGCCGGCGCGGACCCCCTCGATCAGGGCCCGGATCTCACCTGGAGTCATTCTCGTAATCCACTGTGTCTCGTTGACTTAGCAGGACCGTCCACTATAATCGGATTTTGATTTTGACGCCGCGGCCGGGCCCTGAACGATGACGCTCACCGAAACCTTCATCCTCGCGTCCTACTTCTTCGTCCTCGTGATCCTGGCCGTGTACGGGTGGCACCGGTACTACATGGTGTACCTCTACATGAAGCACCGGAACGAAGTGCCGGTGCCGAAGGCGCACTTCGACGACCTGCCGGTCGTCACCATCCAGCTGCCGCTCTTCAACGAGATGTACGTCGTCGATCGGCTGGTCGACTCGGTCGCCGCCATCGAGTACCCGCGCGAGAAGCTCGAGATCCAGGTGCTCGACGACTCGACCGACGAGACCTGCGCCATCGCCGAAGCGGCGGTGCGCCGGCACGCCGCCGAAGGGCTCGACATCAAGTACATCCATCGCACCGACCGCTCGGGCTACAAGGCCGGGGCGCTCGAGGCCGCGATGAAGGTGGCGCGCGGTAACTTCATCGCCATCTTCGACGCCGACTTCATCCCGCGCCCCGACTTCCTGCGCGCCACCATCCACCACTTCACCGACGAGAAGGTGGCGATGGTGCAGACGCGCTGGGGCCAC
>CADEDM010000148.1 GCA_902826065.1 uncultured Acidobacteriota bacterium
CCGAGACGCGCGTGCTCGACCTCGACTCCGCGAAGTACACCGAGAACACCCGGGCCGCGTATCCGATCGAGTTCATCGACAACGCGGTGCCCGGCGGGCAGGGGGGACATCCGGCCAACGTCGTGATGCTCACCGCCGACGCGTTCGGTGTCCTGCCCCCGATCGCCCGGCTGTCGGCCGAAGGCGCCATGTACCACTTCCTCTCGGGTTACACCGCCAAGGTGGCCGGTACCGAGAAGGGCGTCACCGAGCCGAGCGCCACCTTCAGCACCTGCTTCGGGGCGCCGTTCCTGCCCATGAAGCCCAGTGTCTACTCGACGATGCTCGGGCAGAAGCTGTCACAGCACGGCTCGAAGGTGTGGCTGGTGAACACCGGCTGGACCGGCGGCCCGCACGGCGTCGGCAGCCGCATGAAGATCGCCTACACGCGGGCGATGATTCGCGCGGCGTTGTCGGGGCAGCTCGACGGCGTCGCCTACACGCGGCATCCGGTCTTCAACATCGAGGTGCCGACGAGCTGCCCTGACGTGCCGTCGTCGGTGCTCGATACCCGCAGCACGTGGGCCGATGGCGCGGCCTACGACGCCCAGGCGGCGAAGCTGGCGCAGATGTTCGTCGACAACTTCAAGACGTTCGCCGGAGACGTCGACGCCGCGGTCGTCGCGGCCGGCCCCCGGGTGTGAGCCCGGCGGCCACGACGGTGGCCTGGGAGCCCGTCATCGGGCTCGAGATCCACGCCCAGCTCCGCACCGCCACGAAGATCTTCTGCGGCTGTGCGGCGCGCTTCGGCGCCGCCCCCAATCACGACGTCTGTCCGGTGTGCCTGGGCCTGCCCGGCGCGCTGCCGGTGCTGAACGGTCACGCCGTCGATCTGGCGATCTCGGCGGCGCTGGCGCTCGGCTGCACAGTGCACGAGCAGTCGATTTTCGCGCGCAAGAATTACTTCTATCCCGACCTGCCGAAGGGCTACCAGATCTCCCAGTACGACCGGCCGCTGGCGACCGGCGGCTCGGTGATGGTCGAGGCCGGCGGCGCCACGCGCGCCATCCGCCTGACCCGCATCCACATGGAAGAGGATGCCGGGAAGTCGGTGCATGACGGCTTCGCGGACTCCGACCGCCGCACCTACGTCGACTACAACCGGGCCGGCGTGCCCCTCATCGAGATCGTCAGCGAGCCGGAGCTGCGCACGCCCACCGAGGCGGCGCACTTCTTCGAGACCGTGCGCGCGCTGCTGGTCTGGATCGGCGCGAACGACGGCAACATGGAAGAGGGCAGCCTGCGCTGCGACGCCAATGTCTCGGTCCGACGGGGCAGTGACGCGCCCTTCGGCACCAAGGTCGAGGTCAAGAACCTCAACTCGTTCCGCTACCTGCAGAAGGCCCTGGAGTACGAGATCACGCGGCAGATCGACGCCGTCTCGCATGGCGAGCGCGTCGTACAGGAGACCCGGCTCTTCGACTCCGCGCTCGGCCGCACGTTCGCGATGCGGAGCAAGGAGGAAGCGCACGACTACCGCTACTTCCCCGAGCCCGACCTGCCGCCGGTACTGGTGCCCGAGGCCCGCCGCGCCCGCGTCGGGGCGGCGATGCCCGAGCTGCCGGAGGCGCGTCGTGCCCGCTTCGTCCGCGACTACGCGCTGCCCGACTACGACGCCGGCGTGCTCACGGAGCAGCGCGGGCTCGCCGACTACTTCGAGGCCGTGGCCGCCGCGGCGGCCAACCCGAAGGCGGCGAGCAACTGGGTGATGGGCGAGGTGTTGCGCACCTTGAAAGTGCGGGAGACGGCCATCGACGCTGTCGGAATCTCGCCGGCGGCGCTGGGCGGGCTCATCCGTCTCGTCGACGCCGGCACGATCAGCTCCACCGTCGCCAAGGCGGTCTTCGAGCAGATGTACGGCACCGGCCGCGATGCCGCGGCGATCGTCGCGGAGCACGGCCTGGCGCAGGTCTCGGACGACGGCGCGCTCGGCACGCTCGTCGCCGACGTGCTCACGCGCCACGCCGACACGGCCGCGCAGTACCGCGGCGGCCGCAAGCAGGCGTTCGGCTTCCTCGTCGGCGAGGCGATGAAGGCGTCGGACGGCAAGGCCGATCCGAAGCGGCTGTCGCAGTTGCTGCGTGCGGCTCTCGACGGCTAGACGTCGGCGCCCGACACGGCGCGACGGCGCCGACCGCCCGAGGTTTCGCGCAACGCCCGTGTCACGGCCTGCTACTATGGGCGCGGTCGCGCGCATTCCCGCGCCGTCACCGGACAGTCCGTGATCGCACTCGACAACGTCACGAAGGTCTACGGCACCGACGTCACTGCCCTCGATGGGCTCTCGTTCACGGTGGAGAAGGGCGAGTTCGTCTTCCTCACCGGCCCGAGCGGCGCCGGCAAGTCCACGTTGCTGCGCCTGCTGCTGCGGCAGGAGGTCCCCACTGAGGGCACGCTGACCGTCGGCGGCCGAGATCTGGCGACGCTGTCGACCTCCGAGGTCCAGGCCTACCGGCGATCGCTGGGCGTGGTCTTCCAGGACTTCAAGCTGATCCCGACCAAGACGGTCTTCGACAACGTCGCCTTCGTGATGCGCGTCCTCGGCGTGCCCGTCGAGTCGCAGCGGCGGCGCACCTACCAGGTGCTCAAGTGGGTGGGCCTGCAGCACCGCGCCCTGGCGTATCCGCCCGAGCTGTCGGGCGGCGAGCAGCAGCGCATCGCCATCGCGCGGGCGCTGGTCAACGAGCCGCAGGTCGTGCTCGCCGACGAGCCCACCGGCAACCTCGATCCCGATCTCTCCCTCGAGATCATGGACGTCTTCCGCGACATCAACGCCGCCGGCACGACGGTGCTGATCGCCACGCACGACCGGGCGCTCATCGCCCACGTCGGCCGCCGCGTGCTGCATCTCGAACGCGGGCGGGGCGACGCATGAGAGCGGTCCGCTACGCGTGGGAGGAAGCGGTCACCAGCCTCGGCCGTGCCCGCTGGACGCTGCTGCTCTCGATTGCGACCATCGCCGTCACCTTCGCGATGCTCGGCGCCTTCCGCGTCGTCTCGGCCACGGTGGCGCGCGTCGCCGGCAGCTGGGCCGAGGCGGCGGAGGTCTCGGTCTATCTCGACGACGTGGTCACCGAGAACGAGCGCACGGCGATTCGCCAGGCGATCGAGCGCAGTGGCGTCGCGGCGAGCGTCGCGCTGGTGACGAAGGAACAGGCGCTGGCGCGCTTCGGCGCCGAGTTCCCCGAGTTGGGTGACGTCACCGCGTCGCTCGACGCCAACCCGTTCCCGGCATCGTTCGAGGTCCGCCTGTCGGAAACCGGCATGGCCGCCGGCGGCGACGCGCTGTCGAAGAGCGTGTCGGCGTTGCCCGGAGTCGCCGACGTCCGCTTCGACCGCCAGTGGCTGGCCCGGCTGATGGCGGTGCTCACGGCGATGCGCACGGCGGGCTGGGTCGCCGCGGTGGCCTTGATCCTCGGGGCAGCGACGACGGTCGTGGCGGTGGTGCGGTTGTCGTTCGAAGCGCGCCGCGACGAGATCGGCATCATGGCCCTGGTCGGCGCGCCGGTGGCGTTCATCCGCGGGCCGTTCGTGATGGAAGGGGCCATCCAGGGCGCGCTCGGGGCGCTGGCGGCGCTCGGCGCCCTGGCGCTGCTGGGGCGGAGCGTGCGCGGCGGCCTCGGGCCGCTGGCGGAGGCGCTGGGACCCGACGCCCTGCACACACTGGGCTGGCCCGACATGGTCGTGCTGGTCGCCGGTGGCGCGGCCGTCGGGGCGGTGGCCGGTCTGCTGGCCACCTGGAAGTGGGACCCCAAGGGACCGCAGCCCCGTTGACAGGGGTCTGACCCAGCCTTACACTCGTGACAGTTGGCTGTGCACAGGACTCGAGGCCCCATGCCCGTTTTTCTGAGCGAACGACCCCTCCCCGCTGTTCCTGTCCCGTCCTTGATCGAGTTCTACAAAGAAGAGTTCGTGAAGCACCAGCAGTGTCTCGCTGCACAGCGTGAGTACTTCTCCGAACACGCCGTCCGATCGGTCGAGGCCGCCCTCTGCCGCATCATCTCGGAGATCGACGCGCTCTCGCACAAGGACGACGCCGACGTCGTCGTGGCGCGCCTGCTCAAAGAGTTCGACGTCGTGACCCGCCTCTCGGCGTGGACCGACCCGCTCCGGATCAACTGACCGACCGCCTCGCGCGGCGTCGCGAAGACGCGCTGGCGATCGCCCGCGCTGGCATCGCCGCCGTGTCTCCCGGCCGGTTCCTGCCGCCCGCGCTTAAACGCCTGAGGGCGTCCCATCCGCACGTCTCGGCGTGGTCGGTGCTGGCCGTCGGCAAGGCCGCGACGGGGATGTACGCGGCGTGTGCCGCAGCGCCCCCCGGCCCGATCGGCGATCGGCTGGTCATCGCGCCCGACCGTCCCGCCGACTGGCCGGCCGACGTGCCCTTCGTCCTCGGCGGCCACCCGTTCGCCACGGCGGGAAGCTTCGAAGGCGCTGAGCGGGCCCTGGCGCTCGCCGCCGCGGTGCCGCCGGACGGTGGCCTGCTGTGTCTCCTGTCGGGAGGCGCCAGTGCGCTGATGGCGGCGCCGCTGGCGGGACTGACGCTGGAGGCGAAGCAGCGCGCGGTCGCGCACGTCATGACCGGCGGTGCCGACATCACGGCGCTGAACACCCTGCGGAAACATCTCTCGCGCGTGAAGGGCGGCCGGCTGGCCGCAGCGTGTGCGGGCGACGTCGTGACCCTGGCCCTGTCGGACGTCATCGGCGACGACCTCAGCGTCATCGGCTCCGGGCCGTGCGTGCCGGATGCCTCGACGTGGACGCAGGCCGCCGCGGCGGTGGAACGGCACGGCGGCTGGGACGCGCTCGACGCCGGCGTGCGCGCCGTGATCGAGGGCGGTGTGCGCGGGGCGATCGCCGACACGCCGAAGCCGGGGGCGCCCACGCTGGCCCGTGCCCGCGCCGAGGTCGTCGGCGGGCGACGACAGGCGATGGACGGCGCCCGGCACGAAGCGACGGCTCGTGGCTACGCCGTCGTGGTCGTCGAGCCTCCGGTGCACGGCGAGGCCCGTGAGGCGGCGGCCGCGTGGTGGAGCAGCGCGACCGCGTTGGTCTCGCGCGGCGGCGCTTGCGCCATCGTGTCGAGCGGTGAGACGACCGTGCGCGTGCGCGGCCGTGGACGGGGGGGACGCAACCAGGAATTCGGCGCAGCGCTCGTCGACGTCCTCGGTGCAGCGCCCGGCGCGCCGGTGGTCGTCTCGGTGGGCACCGACGGCATCGACGGCCCGACCGACGCGGCCGGGGCGCTCGTCGACGCCGGCTCGCACGCCCGCGCGGGTGCCGCCGGCCGTTCGGTGGCCGACGCGCTCGCCGACAACGACTGCTATCCCTTCCTCGAGGCCATCGGCGACCTCGTGCGCCTCGGGCCCACCGGCACGAACGTCGGCGATCTGCAGGTGCTCCTCATCGACCCGGCCTGATAGGCTTGACCCGGCGCACGCGCGCCGATTCCCGTGGCTCGCCTCGATCGACAGACCCTCCTCACGGCCCTGCAGCAGGACCCCGGGCCTCCCGCCACGGCCCGCGACATCGCGCGACGGCTCGGCGTGCCGCGTGATGCGCAGGCCACGCTGCGCCGGGAGTTGCGCGCGCTCGCCGCCGAAGGTGTGCTGGCGATGGTCGGCGCGCGCTACGCGCTGGCCACCTCGCTCGTCGAGGTCGACGGCCGGCTGCGCGGGCAGGCGAACGGCCTCGCGGTCGTCATCCCGGACGATGGCAGCGACGCCGTCGTGATCGGCGCCACCCACCGCCGCGGCGCGGTGCACGGCGACCTGGTACGGGCGCGCGTCGAGCGCACCGGCGCCGATGGGCATCGCCACGGGCGGGTCATCGACGTCGTCGAGCGGCGTGCCACCGCGATCGTCGGTCGGCTCACCCGCGACCGGCGCGGTGTAGCGATCGTGCGTCCGTTCGACGGCCGCCTCGACCTGGACATCCGCGTGCCGATCGGCGGCGGTCCAGAGGCCGAGGACGGCGACATGGTGAGCGTGGAGATCACCCGTTGGCCCGGGCCCACCGCCGACGCCGCGGGCCGCATCGTCGAGGTCCTGGGCCCGATCGACGCCCCGGGCGTCGACACCGAGGTCGTGCTGCGCAAGCACGGCATTCCCGACGAACACGCCCCCGACGCGGTGGCCGAGGCGCGGGCGCGCGACACGCGCGTGTCGGAGCGCGACGTGCAGGGACGGACCGACTTCCGCAAGGACGTCGTCGTCACCATCGACGGCGAGCACGCGCGCGACTTCGATGACGCCATCGCGATCGCGCGTCTCCCCGGCGGCCGTTACAAGCTCGCGGTGCACATCGCCGACGTCGCGCACTACGTGCCGGAGGGTGGCGCGCTGGACCTCGACGCCTTCGAGCGCGGGACCTCGGTGTACTTCCCGGAGCGCGCCGTGCACATGTTCCCGCACGAGCTCGCCACCGGCGTGTGCAGCCTCAATCCGCACGTCGATCGACTGGTGCAGACGTGCCTGATGGAGATCGACGGCCAGGGGGAGGTCGTGCGCTACGAGTTGCACGACGGCGTCATCCACAGCCGCGCCCGGATGACCTACACCGCGGTGCACGGCATCGTCGAGCGCCACGACGCGGCTCTGCGCCACGAGTACGCCGCCCTGGTGCCGACCTTCGAGTTGATGCGCGAGCTCTTCGAGATCCTCAATGCGCGCCGGCGGCGCCGCGGCTCGATCGACTTCGACCTGCCTGAGGCCGAGGTGATCGTCGACGACGACGGCGCGATTGCCGACATCGTCGCTGCCGAGCGCAACGTCGCCCACCGCATCATCGAGGAGTTCATGCTCCTCGCCAACGAGACCGTGGCCGGGCACCTCGAGTCGGCCGGCATGCCGTCGCTGTATCGCGTGCACGAGGCGCCGGATCCGATGCGGCTCGCCGACTTCGAGGCGTTTCTCGCCTCGCTCGCGCTGCGCCTCGAGACCGCGTCCGACCGCGCCGTGCACCCGCGCGCCTTCCAGCAGCTCGCCGAGCGCATCCGCGGCACGCCGGAGGAACGCGCCGTGGCGTTCCTGATGCTGCGTACCATGCAGAAGGCGCGCTATGACCCGGTCAACCTCGGGCACTTCGGGCTGGCGGCCCACACCTACACCCACTTCACGTCGCCGATCCGGCGTTACCCGGACCTGGTCGTCCACCGGGTGCTGCGCGAGCTGCGTCGCGGCCGCGTGAGCGAGGACCGGCGCGCCGACCTCGACGACATGCTGCCCGAGATCGCGCAGCACACGTCGGCGATGGAGCGGCGGGCCCAGGACGCCGAGCGCGAGGTCCTGCAGTGGAAGAAGGTGCGCTTCATGGCCGGGCACGTCGGCGAGGCGTTCAGCGGCCACGTCACCGGGGTCGCGCCCTTCGGCCTGTTCGTGCAGATCGGCGAGCACTTCGTCGAGGGCCTGGTGCACGTCTCGACCCTGCACGACGACACCTATCGGTTCGACGAGTCGGCGCGGGTGCTGTTCGGACCGCGGTCGCGGCGCGTGTTCCGGCTCGGTGACGCGCTGCGCGTGCGGGTGGCGCGCGTCGACCTCGAGCGGCGGCTCGTGGAGCTGGCGGTCGACGACCTCTCGGCAGTCCCGCGGCGCGCCGCGACAGCAGGGCCGTCGCGACCGCAACGACCACGCACGACCACCGCGGGTCGCGGCGGTGCAGCGTCGCGTTCGCGTCCCGGACGCCGGGAGCGGGCGTCGGGCGGGAAGGGCCGCCGCTGATGCGCACGGTGGTGGTGGGCACGGCCGGCCACATCGATCACGGCAAGAGCGCGCTGGTGAAGGCCCTGACCGGCACCGACCCGGACCGGCTGAAGGAAGAGAAGGCGCGCGGGATCACCATCGAGCTGGGGTTCGCCCACGCCGCCGTCGCTCCGGACGTGACCGCGTCGTTCGTCGACGTGCCGGGCCACGAGCGCTTCGTGCGCGCGATGCTCGCCGGCGTGGGCGGCATCGACCTGGTGCTGCTGGTCGTCGCCGCCGACGAGTCGGTGATGCCGCAGACGCGCGAGCACTTCGACATCTGCCGGCTGCTCGGCGTGACGCGCGGCCTGGTCGTGCTGACGAAGGCCGACCTCGTCGACGCCGAGATGCTGGCGCTGGTGGCCGACGACGTCCGCGTGCTCGTCGCCGACTCGTTCCTGGCCGGCGCACCCGTCGTGCCGGTCTCGGCCCTGACCGGCGCCGGACTGGATGCCGTACGCACGGCCATCACCGCCATCGCGCGGACGACGCCGGCGCGGGACGATCGCGGTCCGGTACGGCTGCCGATCGATCGCGCGTTCACCATGCGCGGCTTCGGCACGGTCGTGACCGGGACACTGGTGAGCGGCGTGCTGCACGTCGACGACGAGATCGCGCTGATGCCGGCAGAACGGCCGGTCAAGGTGCGCGGCCTGCACGTGCACGGCGGGGCCAGGAAGACGGCCCGTGCGGGCGAGCGCGTGGCGGTGAACGTCGCCGCCCTCGACGTGGGCGACGTGGCGCGCGGCAGCGTGCTGATCGCGCCCGGCGCGTTCGGTGCCAGCCGCCGCGCCGACGTCCACCTGACACTGCTGCCCGGGGCCGCCCTGAAACACGGGGGCCGCGTGCGCGTGCACCAGGGCACGGCCGAGTGGCTGGCCCGCGTGGCCGTCGCCGGCGAGTCGGCGGCCATCGCCCCGGGCGGCGAGGCCGACGTCCGCCTGCGGTTCGAGCGGCCGGCGACGATCACGCGCGGCGATCGGGTGATCATCCGCAGCTACTCGCCGCTCGTGACGATCGGCGGTGGCGTCGTGCTGGATCCCGCGCCGCTGCGCGCCGGTGTCCGCACCGCGCGTGGCCACGCACGCATGGCGGCGCTGGCGCTGCAGGCGGATCGCGCGGCCGACCGTCGTCAGGCCGCGGGCGTGATGATCGATGCCGCGGGCGTCGCCGGGGTCACGGTCGCGAACCTCGCGCAGCGGATCGGCGCGCCGCCGGGCGCAGTGCGGGCCGACCTCGAGGCGCTGAGCCGCGCCGGGCGCATCGTGCGCGGCGGTGACCACGTCGTGTCGGCGCCACTGATCGCGCGCCGGGTGTCGGCGCTGCTCGAAGGGCTGGCGACATTCCACCGGGCGCAGCCGCTCGCTGCCGGGCTCAGCCGCGAAGACGCCCGTGGCAGATGGTTCCGCAGTGTCCCGCCGCCCGTCGTCGAAGGGGTCGTGGCCGGACTCGTCGCCGCGGGGCGCGTGCAGGCGTCCGACACGCTCGCGCTGCCGGAGCATCGGGTGTCGCTGTCGCCCGACGAAGCCGCGGTCGAGGCCTGGCTCGACGACCGATTCAAGACGGCGTTCCTGGCGCCGCCCGACGTCGCGTCGCTTGCCGGCGAGGCCAGACGCCCCCCCGATCTCGTCGACCGTGTCCTCCAGGTGATGCTGAAGGCCCGGCGCCTGTTACGGATCGACACCCTCGTGTTCCACCCTGAGGCCCTGGCGCAGCTCAAGGACGAGGTGGGCGCCCGCAAGGTGGCGGCGACGGACGGCCGCGCGACCGTGGATGTCAAGGCGTTCAAAGACAGCTACAACCTATCCAGGAAGTACGCGATTCCGCTGTTGGAGTATCTCGACCGAGAGCGTGTCACGCGCCGAATCGGCGACGTGCGGGTAGTGCTGTAGCGCGCCGCTTGGGCGAGGCGGATGGGACGGGCCGCGCGAGGGGACTTGAAGGGCCGAATCCTCGCGGGTCGAGTCACGTGGTCGCCTGCCCTTCACGGCTCCGACGCCCGTCCGGACCGAAGGGGGACGGGCCAGGCACCACGGTGACGATCGGGGCGGAGCCGAACCGGGGCGCAGCGAATCGAGCACGCTCGGCGGTCTGAGGCTCCGACTCCCTAGTCCTTCTTGTCGTCGTCGCGTATACCGGACTTGAAGTTCCGGATGCCGGCGCCGATCCCCCGCCCGAGCTCCGGCAGGCGGTTGGCGCCGAAGATGAGGATGACGATCGCCAGGATGATGAGCATCTCCGGCAGACCGAGCGGACCGATGAGAGCAAGTGCGTGCGTGGCCATGCCCCCGATTCTAGCACCGGTCGCGAGCACGGGTGGGAGGATGCGCCCGCCAGCCGCCCGGCGGCGTCAAAAGAGGAAAGGACGCCGAGCGGATCGCGGCGCGCGTCGATTGCCCTTGTCTCCGGCGAGAAGCGTCGGTCAGAATTGGGGCACGCGCCGCCCGTCCCTTCGCTGACCGCGCATGTCCGAACCACAGAGCACGGCCGCCACCGCTACCCGGGGGTCCGCCCGTCACACGCACATCCTGCTCGATCGACCGCACGATGTGTCGTTCGACTTCGAGCAGCAGCGCATGGGCGGGGCCTTTGGCGCGTCCGTGGCCTCGCACGTCGCGATGGTGGTCCTCGTGTTCCTGGCCATCCGCTACATGCCGCGGCCGCAGGTGGCCGAGTTCATTCCCGAACGCCTGCCCGACGACATCGTCTGGATTGCCGAAGAAGGCCCCGGCGGCGGCGGCGGTGGCGGCGGCGACAACTCGCCAGAGCCGCCCAAGGCGGTCGAGCTGCCGGGCAAGGAAAAGGTCAGCGTGCCGGTGGCGGTCGAACCCGAGCCGGTCAAGGAAGAGCCGAAGCAGGAAGAGCCGCCGCAGGAAACGCTCATCCCGGCCGTGCAGACGGCCGCGGCCCCCGTCGAAGCGCCGGGTGCGATCATGGCCGAGTCGCCGTCGTCCACCTCGGCCGGCAGCGGGTCGGGCGGTGGCGGCGGCACGGGCACCGGCGGCGGCTCCGGTTCCGGGGACGGCGTCGGGCTCGGGCCCGGGAACACCCGCGGCGTCGGCGGTGGCGAGTACGACATCGGCAACGGCGTGAGCTCGCCGCGGCTGCTGCGCGAGATCAAGCCCGTCTACACTGCCGAAGCGATGCGCGCCAAGGTGCAGGGCGTGGTGCAGTTGCGCGCGGTGGTCCTGCCCGACGGTTCGGTCGGCCGCGTCTAAGTGCTGAAGTCGCTCGACTCGGTGTTCGGCCTCGACCAGGAAGCCATCAAGGCGGCGCGCCAGTGGCGCTTCGCGCCGGGCATGCGCCTGGGCGAGCCGGTGGCCGTGCGCGTCGTGCTCGAGTTGTCGTTCACCCTGCGATGACGCGGAGAGGTGTCGTGAATCGATCGGTGCAGTGGCTGGCCTTCATCCTCCTCGGCGGGGGCATTCTCGGCGCGACAGCCTGCGAGGCGACGGGCCGCGCGGCGCCGGCACCGGCGGCTCCGCCCGCGGCGACGGCGGCGGTGGCGCAGCGCCTCGGCACCGAACGCCTGCGCGTGCAGATCGTCCAGACCTATCCGCACGATCCGAATGCCTTCACGCAGGGGCTCGTGCTCGCCGGCGGACGGCTCTTCGAGAGCACCGGCCTCGAGGGCCGGTCGAGTCTGCGCGAAGTGGAGCTGGCGACCGGCCGCGTCCTGCGCCGCCTCGACGTGCCGGCGCCGGTCTTTGCCGAGGGGCTCGCGCTCGTCGGCACGCGGCTCTTCCAGATCACCTGGAAACACGAGACCGTCTACACCTACGACCGCGACACCTTCAAGAAGGGCCCGACGTTTCCGTACAGCGGCGAAGGCTGGGGGCTCTGCCACAACGGCCAGGAACTCGTGATGAGCGACGGCAGCGCCCGGCTCACGTTCCGCGGTCCCGAGACGTTCCGCGCGATGCGCGAAGTGGTCGTGCGCGAGGGTGGGCAGCCGGTCGACCAGCTGAACGAACTCGAGTGTGTCGGCCCGCATGTCTACGCCAACGTGTGGATGACGGACCGGATCGTCCGCATCGATCCGAAGACCGGCGCCGTCACGGCGACGATCGACGCCTCGAATCTGCTGCCCGCCGCCGAACGTTATGGCACCGACGTGCTGAACGGCATCGCGCACGATCCGTCGAACGACACGTTCCTCATCACCGGCAAGCTCTGGCCCAGACTCTTCCGCGTGCGCTTCGTGCGCTGACCTGCATGGCCGCGCGCGGCGGTCACGGAGACCCCATGCGCCACACCATCTGGCTGCTCCTCGCGGTGCTCACGACGACGGCGCGGACCGCGGCCGCGCAGGCGCCTTTTCCGGCGCCCATCGAGCACGACTTCGTCGCGCGTGACGTGCGGTTCGACAGCGGCGACGTCGCGGCGGAGATCCGCCTGCACTACCGCACGATCGGCCAGCCGCGGAAGGACGCCGATGGCGTCGTGCGCAATGCGGTGCTCATCCTGCACGGCACGGGCGGCAGCGGCGCCG
>CADEDM010000149.1 GCA_902826065.1 uncultured Acidobacteriota bacterium
CGACGACGGACCGGTCGAGACGATGCCGAACATGTCGCCTTCGTGCACGAGCGTGTTGGCGATGCGCTTGTAGAGGTCGCGAATACGGCCGGTGTTGCGGAAGTCGAGGTGCAGGTCGTCGACGATGAGCAGGAAGATGCGTCCGGCGGCGTCGTTGCGCGGCCGCGCCGTGGGCAGGATGATGCCCTCCTGTGCGGGTGGCGGCGGCGGCGCCTGCAGGTTGAGGACGCGTCCGCCGTGCACCAGCGTCATCGACGCCAGATCCTGCTTCACGCCGTCTTCGAAGATCTCGATCTCGTCCTTCGTGAGGTCGGCCACGAACTGGTCGCGCGCGTCGCGCGCGATGACGTCGGTCGTGACCAGGTCGACGGCCAGACGGAAATCGGCTGGCGACTGCTGCCGCGGCTGCGGCTGCTGCGCCGACGGCGTGGCCGGCACCAGGACCAGAGAACCGAGCGCGAGCCCGGCACCGACGAGGGCGAGGCGGCGGATGCTCATGGCCCAAGTATAGACGCTGACCCGGCCGGCGCGGCCGCGCCCGTCAGGTCGCCGCGGAGGCCTGCTCGACCGTGCGGCGCAACGATTCGATGCCGGCCTCGACGGCGCCGATGCCGGCCAGAACCGCCTCGGGCGACTCCCAGCCGTCGGGGTCGAGCGCGGCCAGGCGTTCACGCCAGCCGGCCTTGACCGACGGGTCCGCTGCGGCGCCCTCGACCAGCGCCTCGAGCTCGGCGTGGCGCGCGCGCATGCCGGCGGCGATGCCACGGCCGAGGAGCTCGCCGAGGAGGTCGGGCCCCATCGGCGCGTCAGCCACCGGCGAGGACGCGGGACGCCGAGCCTCGTACTCGCCGGTCGCCTCGGGTCGAGGCGAGTCGGCCGTCACGGCCGCATTCGGGGTCGGCGGCTGGTCGGACTCGACGTCGGCGTCGGCTGGCGGACGTGGCGGGGCCGGCTTTCTCTTGCGCGGCGGCAGCGGCGCCTCGACCTCGACCGGCGTCATTGCGCCCATGTCGAGGATGTACTGCCAGTCGAAGTCGATGTCGGGATACTGCTCTTCGAGCGATCGCATGGCCGCGTCGTCGAGCGCGGTGCGGCCCATGCGCAGCCCGGGCGCGGTGCGATACCAATAGAGCACCTGCGTCTTCTCGCCGGGCGCCGGCGTATGTAGCAGGTACGTGTGCTCCACGCCCCGGCGATCGGCGGTCAGTCGCAGGTACGGCACGAACTAGCGCTTCTTGCCGGGCTTTGCTGCAGGCGCCTTGCTCGCGGACGCCTTGGCCGCCGGCCTGGCGAGCTTCGCCGCGGGCTTCGCGGCGGCCGCCTTGGCGGGCGGTTTCGGCGCCGCCTTCACGGCTGACGACTTCGCGACGGGAGCCGGCGTGATCTTCGCGGCGGCCTTCACCGCGGGCTTCGCCGGAGCTGGCGCCGGCTTCCCCACCGCCGGAGACGGCTTTGCCGCGACCGGACCCTTCGCTGCCGCGACCGGACCCTTCGCCGCCGCGACGGTCGGCTTGGCGGCCGGCTTCGCAGGCGCGGCCGGCGACTTCGCCATGGTGGCCGCGGGCTTCGCGGCGGGCACACCAGGCTTCGCGGCCGGCGCCCCCGGCTTCGCGCCACCAGCGCCCACCGGGGCCGCAGGTTTCTTCGCCGCCGGCGCCGCCGCGGCCGCGGCTGCAGCCTTCACAGGCGCTGCCGGAGCCTTGCCCTTCGCGGCGGCGGGGGCGGAAGCGGCTGCGGCAGGCAGCCCCTTCCCGCTCTTGCCGGGTGCGGGGGCCGCCGCTGGCGCTGGCGCGACGCCCTTGCCCTTGACGGACGACGGGGCCGCACTGGTCGCGGTGCCGGCCTGACGCGCCGCCGACGCCTTGGCGGCCGCCGCCACGAACTTGCCGAGCGCGGCCTTCTGCGCCGCCGTGCGCACGGGTTCCGACGACCGGGCCGGTGGCGGCGGGGGCGGCGGCGGGGGCGGCGGGGGCGGTGGAGGCGGCGGCGCGACCTTCAGCTTCGGCGTGCCCTGCAGGCCCGCCTTCCGCGCAGCCGCGAGCGCCGCATCGGTGGCTTTCTGAATCAGGGTGAACCGCACCTGATCGAGGTTGGTGTGATAGGTCCACAACTCCGCGACGGTGACGTTGTGGTCCTTGCACAGGCGCCGCACGGTGTCGAGCGTGTGCGGTGGCACGTAGAGGTGGAAGGGCACGCGCAGCTTGTTGAACGGCACCCACTGCGCCAGCGTCTCGAGCGAGTTGACCGACTCGCCGGTCTCGACCTCGATGACGCCGTCGAGCTTGCGGGCCTTGTCGTTTGTCAGCAGGATGAGATCCGGCGTGAACTCCGCAGTGCCGAGGACGATCGACGTGGGCGGCTCGCCGCCCACGTTGGTCACCGGGTCGTGCTTGCGCTTGTACTTGGCTTGCAGGAGACGGATGATGCGATCGTGCTCGAGCTGTTCGCGCACGGGCCGGACGAGGATGGGCACGATGCCTCCGCTGCAGTCGCAACGGGTGAAGCGACTGAAAACAAACCCCATAATATAGCACGCACCGGCGACGTTCGCCCCATATCTGGGCCCTGTCGTGCGCGGACATCCCGATACAATCGGGGCCATGACCACCGCGCATCTCATCGGCGTGCCCCTCGATCTGGGCGGGAATCGCCGCGGCGTCGACATGGGGCCCTCGTCGATCCGGATCGCGGGCATCGCCGAGCGCCTGGCCGCGCTGGGCGTCGCCGTGACCGACAAGGGCGACGTGCCGTCGCCGCTGCCCGAGACCAAGGGACCCGGCGATCCCAGGAAGCGCTACGTGAAGGAGATCGCGAAGGTCTGCCAGCGCCTTTACCAGACGTCGCTCGCGACCGTGCAGCAGGGCGCCCTGCCGATCGTGCTCGGCGGCGACCATTCGCTCGGCGCCGGGTCCGTGGCGGCCACCTCCACGTGGCTCAAGGCCCGCGGTGAGGCGGTGGGCCTGATCTGGGTCGACGCCCACGCCGACATCAACTCCCCCGCCACGTCGCCGTCGGGCAACGTCCACGGCATGCCGCTCGCCGCCCTGCTCGGACGCGAGCCGGCGGAACTGGCGCGCATCTCCGGCCCCGAGCCCGCGGTGCGTCCCGAGCACACCGTGCTCGTCGGCATCCGCAACCTCGACGATCGGGAGAAGGAGATCGTGAAGGCCGCCGGCGTGCACGCCTTCACGATGAAGGACATCGATCGTCTGGGCATCGCCGAGGTGATGGACCGCGCGCTCGCTGCGGCATCGACGGGGACGGGCGGCGTGCACGTGTCGTTCGATCTCGATGTCTGCGATCCGTCAATCGCGCCCGGCGTCGGCACCGCGGTCAAGGGCGGACTCGACTATCGCGAGGCCCACTTCGTGATGGAGGCGGTGGCGGAATCGGGCCGCATGGTCGCGCTCGATCTCGTCGAGGTGAACCCCGCACTCGACGTGCGCAACGCCACGGCGGAGCTGGCCACGGAGCTCGCGCTGTCGGCCTTCGGCAAGCGGATTCTGTAGCGGACGTGGCGTCCCGGCCGGCCGGATCGCCGATGCTATAGTCCAAAGGTTGTTGGCCCGGCGCGTGACGTGATCGGGCGCGACCGTTCACCAAGGAGCAGTTCAGTGATTCAGCGTCGAGCACTCGTGGCGTCGGCCCTGGTGGCCGCGCTCGCCGCGCCCGCCGGCCTCGTGGCCGCCCAGCAGAAACGCGCCAGCCCGCACGAAACCGTCAAGGCGACGATCGATGGCGCGAACGTCAGCGTCACCTACGGCCGTCCGTACGTGAAGGGCCGCAAGATTTTCGGCGGCCTCGAGCCGTACGGCAAGGTGTGGCGCCTCGGCGCCGACGAAGCCACCATCCTCGAGACCGACAAGGCGTTGATGATCGGACCGGTGCACGTGAACCCCGGCAAGATTTCGCTCTACGCGCACCTCGACGAGAAGGCATGGAGGCTGGTGCTGAACAAGCAGGTCGGCCAGTGGGGCACGGAGTACACGCAGGCGCAGGATCTGGCCCGCGTGCCGATGAAGATGGAGACGCTGTCGACGCCGGTCGAACAGCACACCATCACCATCGAGAAGAACCCGGCCGGCAAGGGCGGCCTGCTCGTCGTGCAATGGGAGACGACGAAGGCCACCGTCGCCTTCACCACGATGTAGGCACTGCGTACTGAAGTGGGGACAGGCACCCTGCGGTTTCGCAAGCCGCCTGTCCTCACGTCGGCGCGTTCACTGCTTCGCGGACACGCGCAGCCGCGCCGTCGCATTTCGCTTCGGCACCTGCCCCACCGGAATCCGGGCGACCACCTTCAGCGTCGCCGCCTCCACCACGAACACCTGGTTGTCGCCGGCCGCGGCGATGTACACGAACGCCCCGTCCGGCGTCGCCGTGACCCACTCCGGATGCTGGCCCACGTACACGCGGCCCACCTCCTTCAAGTCCGGCAACGAGTGCACGTAGGCGTAGCCGTAGACCTTGCTCGTCGACCACAGGCGCGTGCCGTCTGGTGACACCCACAGGCCATGCGCTGGCGCGCCCTGCAATCCGTCGGTGTGCGGATGCTCCCCGGGGATCGCGGGATGCTCCACGCGCGCTGTTTCTTTTCCCGTCGCGAAGTCGACCACGGCGAACCCATGGAAGTCGGACAGCTGCGTGATGATGTCCTTCGTGGAGCCGTCGCGATTGGTCGTGAACGCCATCGGCCGGATCCCGGCGCTCTCATCGATGGTCTTGACGACGGCGTCGGTCGACGTGTCGACGACGCTGATCGCTCGCTGTGGAATCGACCCGGCCACGGCGTACCTGCCGTCCGGCGTCACGTACACGTTGTGGATGGCGCCCTTCACGGGAATCGACTTGACGTTGGTCAGCGCCACCGTGTCGATGACGTCCAACGCACCCGGCGCCTGCGCGATGCCGACGTAGAGCTTGCGGCCGTCCTTCGTGATCGTGACGTTGTTCGGGCGGCCGCTCAACTTGATGCTCGACGTCACCCGTAGCGTCGCCGCATCGATCACGTCCAAGGTCGTGTGGCGCTCGTTGGTGATGTACAGGCGCGCGCCGTCGGGCGACGCGACGACGCCGTGCGGGATGTCGACGCCGCGCAACACGCCGACGACGGTGTTGGTGGCCGGATCGATCAGATGGGCGCCCTCGCCCGCCGCGTTGGTCTGGATGACCCGTACGGCCAATCCGTCCGCGGACGGCGCGCGCGCCGCCGTCGCCGCGGCGCCGCGCACCCACGACGCCAGCGCCTGCCACTCGGGATCGGTCTGCGAGGTCCAGTGCTTCCCGCCGCCGTGAAACGGGTCTCCGCCGGCACCGCGATCGAGCGGATGCGTCAGCAGCCGGCTGGCCAGCGGATCGCCGGGCGTCAGCAGCGGCGTCAGGGCGGCCAGGTTCTTCGCCGAGTCGGCCTCACTCCACGCCGTGGCGCCGTCGGGCAGCGGCACCAGCCGGAACCGCGTGCCCACCTTGCCCATGTGGCAGGTGCCGCACGTCTGCAGGCCGTCACGCCTGGCGAGGAAGATCGGCTCGATGGTGCGATGGAAGACCACCGGGTCGAGCCCCGGTGGCGGAGCCGGCGGCGGGCTCTGCGCCCACGCCACGCTCCCTGCCCACAGCACGCACACGCCGGTTCGCCACGCCGTCGACCACGACCACGCCTGCGCCATGTCTGCCTCCGGGTTCGCCGATCGCCGGGAGTCTAGTGGTGCGGGCCTATCGTGCGCAACACGCGGCGACGGTGCGGGCGCAGGTGACGCCGGCCTGAGTAAGATAGCCGCCGCATGCTCTCGCCGATTCCACTGCTCCTCGCCGGCCTCGCGCTCGTCGTCGTCTGGTTCGTCGCGGCCTGGGTGCAGAGCGCGCGGCGCGGGCATCCTCACGGCACGCCGTCGGCACTGCAGCTCGCCATCGGCGCCGTGACCCTGTTCTTCGACACGCTCGGCATCGGCAACTACGCGCCGACGACGGCGATTTTCCGCTTCCTGCGCATGGTCCGCGACGAGTGGATCCCGGGCACGCTCAACGTCGGCTCGTCGGTGCCGGTGGCCGTGGAAGCGTTCGCGTTCGTGACCGCGATCGCCGTGGATCCGCTGACGCTGGCGTTGATGGTCCCGGTCGGCGCCCTCGGCGGTTACGTCGGCGCCGGCATCGTCGCGCGGCTGCCGCGACGCCAGATCCAGATCGGCATGGCCCTCGCGCTCGTGGCCGGCGCGATGTTCATGACGCTCACCAACCTGGGATGGATTCCCGGCGGCGGCGACGCCATCGGCTTCTCGGGCACGACGCTCGTCGTGGCGGTGCTGCTGAACTTCGTCTTCTGCGCCTTCAACGCCCTCGGCATCGGCAGCTATGCGCCCAGCCTCATCGCGTTCAGCCTGCTCGGCATGAGCCCGCGGTCGGCGTTCCCGGTGATGATGGGCTCGGCCGCCTACGGGCTGCCGCTGGCGGGCATCAAGTTCGCGCGCACCGACAGGTTCGACGGCCGCGCCGCCCTGGGCATCGCGCTGGGCGGCATCCCCGGCGTGCTGGTGGCCGCCTTCGTCGTGAAGTCGTTGCCGCTGGTGGCCATCCGCTGGCTGGTCGTGGTCGTGGTGCTCTACGCCGGCCTGTCGCTGCTGCGGTCGTCGCTGTCGGCGACCCGCGAGCCCTGACGCCGCGGGTTGCCGCTAGGCGCCCTTGGTCTTCAGCACGCCCAGCTGCACCAGCATGAACGTGAAGTCGTAGATGCGGCGTTCGTGCAGGATGAGGCCATCACGGAAGCTCAACACGAACGCAATGGTCGCGTCGATGCGCTTGCCGCTGCCGGGAATGCCGTAGACCTCGCCGGCATGCGTCGCCGTGGCGGTCCAGATCACGACGGCACGGGCCGGGTCTTCGCCGCCGATCACCGTCTCCTCGACGCGAATGGTCTGGTCGGTGAACGCGCGGAACAGCTCCGCATACGACCGCTCCACGGCCGCGCGCCCGCGTACGGTGTGGAACATCGGGCTCTCGATGGTGCACTCGGGGGCGTAGCACGCCGCCAGCGCCTGGACGTCTTCGCGTTCCCAGGCGCTGACGAAGTCGGCAAGAAAGGCGCGGATGGCGTCGCTGCTCATCGGGCTCCGGGAGTCAGGACGGGCTGGTGGGCCGCGTGGGGATCGAACCCACGACCACCTGATTAAAAGTCAGATGCTCTACCACTGAGCTAGCGGCCCCGGTGGATCCGATTCTACCTGCTCCCGGCGGCCGCCAGCCCCTGCGTCGTGTGACCCTCGACGTCGAGCAGCCGTCGGGTGGCCGGATGCGACGGCGACGTCAGGACGACCCGCGGGTCACCCGCCTCGACGACCACCCCGTCGGCCAGCACCACGACCCGCGTCGCGAAATCGCGCACGAAGTCGTCGTCGTGGCACGTCAGCAGCAGGCTGCGGCCGGTGGCCACGAGTTGCCGTAGCGTGTGACCGAGCTCGCCCCGCCTGGCCGGGTCGAGCGACGCCGTAGGCTCGTCCATGAGCAGCACCTTCGGATCCGCGGCGAGCGCCCGGGCAATCGCCACCCGCTGCGCTTCCCCGCCCGAGAGCTCGCGGGGCAGCGCCGTCTCGCGGTGACCCACGCCCAGTTCCTGCAGCAGACCGCGGGCACGCGCCGCAGCGTCCGGCGCCGCCGCCCGGTAGACGTGCACCGGGGCGAGCGTGATGTTCTCGAGTGCGGTCAGGTGGTCCCACAGGCAATGGAACTGGAACACCATGCCGACGCGGCGATGCAGGTCGGCGTGATGCCGGGCCCCGCCGTCGAGCACCAGGCCCTGGACGTCGATGGTGCCGCCGTTGAACGGCTCGAGCCCGGCGATGGCGCGCAGGATCGTGGTCTTTCCCGATCCCGAGAGGCCCATCAGCGCCACGAGTTCGCCCGGGCCGACGTGCAGGTCGACACCGCGCAGCACCTGCCGATCGCCGCGCTCGAGGCGCAGGCCCGACACCGAGAGAAGAGGCGTGCTCATGCGGTCGGCGCCGTCCATCGCCGTTCGAGCCGGCTCGCCACCCGCGCGAGCGGCCACGAGAGTGCCAGGTACATCACGGCGCAGAGCACGCCGGGAAGCGCCCAGCTGCCGAGGTTCGTCGCGAAGATCTGCGTCTGCTTGGTGAGTTCGACGACGGTCAGCACCGAGACGAGCGACGAGTCCTTCAGCAGGGCGACGAAGTCGTTCGTCATCGGCGCGAGGGCGTAGCGGAAGGCCTGCGGCCCGCGAATGAGGCGCAGCGTCTGCCAGCGGCTGAAGCCGAGGGTCCGCGCCGCTTCGAGCTGGCCCTTCGGCACCGCTTCGAGCGCGGCGCGGTAGATCTCGCTCTCGTAGGCGGCGTAGTTCAGGCCGAGGCCGAGCAGCGCGGCGACGACCGGCGGCAGGCGGATCACCGTCGCCAGACCGTAGTAGAGCACGTACAGCTGCAGCAGCAGGGGCGTACCGCGGACGATCTCGACGTAGGTCGTGAGGGCGGACCGCGACCACGACGTGCCGTAGACGCGGCCGACGGCGATGCTGGCGCCGAGCGAGACGGCCAGTGCCATCGCCGCACACGAGAGCAGCAGGGTGATAAGCGCGGCGTTGAGCAGGGCCGGCAGATAGCGGCGCGTGAGCGCCCACACGTCGGGAGGCGTCGGCGAGGCCGCGCTCCCCGGCTGACCGAGCAAGGAATCGGCGCCGGCGACGACCTGCGCGTACATCACCGGCTGGTCGTCGTTCCAGACCTGCCAGCGCCGGAAGATCGCCTCGAGGCGTCCGTCCTGCATCGCGGCGCGCAGCTCGGCGTTCACGCGGTCGCGCAGGTCGGTGTCGTCCTGCCGCATCAGCACCACGTACTGGCCGGTGGCGGCGGCGGCATCGTGCGTCGCCAGGCCGTCCATCCGCTGCATGGCGCGCAACGCGAGCACGTTGTCGAGCAGCACCGCGTCGACGCGTCCGAGCAGGAGATCCGAGTAGGGATGGACGTCGTCCTCGTACGAGACGGGCTCGATGTCGTACTGGCCCTGCGCGGCCGTGAGGATCTCCCACGCGAGCGTGGCACCGAGCGTGGCGACCTTCTTCCCGCGCAGGTCGGCGAGCGTCCGGATGCGCTCGCGATCCGCCGCCCGCACCGTGAGCACCTCACGAAACTGGTAGTACGGCACGCTCACGCCGAGCTCGGCACGTTTCGCGGCCGAATCTTCGAGCCCGCTCATCGCGATGTCGAAGTCGCCGCGCTTCACCGACTGATCCAAGGTGGTGAAGGCCGCCTGCACGAACACCGCCCGCCGCCCCAGCGCGGCCGCGAGCATCTCGGCGATCTCGACATCGAAGCCACGCTGCTTCGACGGGTCGTCGGGATCGGCTTCGACGAACGGCGCGCCGCCTTCCGCGTCGCCGCCCCAGCGGAGTTCCTGCGCCGTCGCCGCGGCCGCACTGGCGGCGATGATCAGGGCCGCAGCCCACACGCTCGTCCGACGCACGCGAGCGAGTATACGGCGCTCAGCGCCCCGACACGACGCCGGTGATGCGGCGGTACTTCACGGCCCGTCCGCCGCGTGTCGCCGGCGTGTAGCGCCACTGCTTGACCGACGCCATGAGCACGCCGTCGTAGACGCGATTCACCGACTGGTAGATGCGCGCCTCTTCGACGGCGCCGCGTTCGTCGACCACGACCTCGACGGCGCCGAGGAGGGTGCCGGCCGGAGGTTCGCCCATGCCCCCCCACCATCCGGACACGGCTTGCGTAACCGGCACCGGCGGGGCGACGTCCTTGTCGCGCCAGTCGTAAGTGAAGATGTCGATCGGGGTGAACGGCGCGCCGGCGACAGGTGCGGCCGGGCGCGTGAGCGGCTCAGGCGCCGGCATCGCGGTGGAGGTGCGAACGCGCGCGGGAGCGGCGGACACCACGACGGGGTCGTCGGCCACACGCGACACCGGCGCTGGCTCGTGTAGGGGCGCAGGTGTTGGCTCGGGCGTTGGCTCGGGCTTTCGCGCGGGCGTTGGCTCGGGTGAGGGGGCGGGCGCTGGCGCCGGAGCCTGGGTCTCCGCAACCAGTGTGGCGTTCGTCGCCGTGGACTCGGCAGGACGTGTGTCCGCCGTGCCAGCGTCGGTGGGCGCCGCTGTGTGGGGCCCTTCGGCTTGCCGCCACGACACCGCCGGATCGGTCGGGAACGACACGAGCGAGGCGGACTCGTCGACGACGAGCGTCGGCGGCGTCGTGGCTTCGGGGGCCGCTGCGGCCACGGACGCGGCGGCCTTCACGGGGGGGGCGGTCGGCCTGGGCGCGGCGGCGGAGAGCGCGAGGAATCCGTCCGCGAGCGTCCGCAAATCGGCGAGCGTGGCGTCTTCGCCGACGACCGTCTCGTCGCCGAGCGCTTGCGTGATGGTGGCAAACGCCGTGCGGGCCTCGGCGATCTCTCCCGCGGCGTAGAGGCGCCGCGCGGCCGAGAAGAGCTCGCGCACGACACCGGGCAGCACCCGGCGGCGGGTTGCGTCGAACATCGTGCGCACACGCGGCGCCGCATCGTGCGCCCCGAGCACGAAGTCGGGGCGCAACGCCAGCAGGTCCGCGGCGGCACGTTCGGCGGCGGACGTACGGCCCATCGCCATCAGGCACAACATGCGGTGCTGCGCGACGACGACATGGTCGTCGGTCGTGAGACCGGTGCCGCTCACCGCATCGAAGGCCGCGAGCGCCTCCTCGTACGCCGCGGCGGCGTAGAGTTCGAGCGCCGCCTCGAGCGAGGCTGGCGCGGCGGACATCCGAGGACCGGCCACGCGCAGGAGCACGACGACGCCGACGGCGATGCGAGAACGCGCCATGACGTCTACCTCCGCAAATCAGCCGAAACGCGGTTCGGACCGCCCGCACGCACGGTGAAGGTCTGCGTCCGCTCGCCGAGTTCGGGGTGGCGGAACACGAGCTGATGGTGGCCGATGGGCAACATCACGTTGGCGAGCGGCGTGTCGCCGAGCACCGTGCCGTCGACGAGGACTTCCGCCCACGGTTGGGCGTTCACGTGGACGACGGCCCGCGGCGTCTCGACGGGCAGGGTCGTGGTCTTGCCGGCGAGCACCACCGCCTTCGTCACGACGCGGTAGCCGAGGGCCTCGTTCACGAGCTCGAGCGCGTGTCCGCCCGCGGAGAGCGCCACCGAGCCGAGGCCGCTCGAACCGAGCAGACGGCCCTGCTCGTAGACCTCCACTTCGAACGGTGCGTCGATTCGCACCCAGCCAGTGCCGGTGGCCGGAAGAGCCGCAGCCGCTCGCGCGGGCGGCGGCGCCACGCTGGCGCTCGCTTGCGGCCGCGCCGCGATGACGGCCGAGCCGCCGCGACTGCGTCGGGCCCCGGCGTCGACGACGAGGGCCAGGCGCTCGCCGGCGGCGACGGTGATACGGCGGTCGAGTGTGTCACCAGTGGTGTAGACCAGCCGCACGGTATGGTCGCCAGGCTGGACGTCGCGGGCGGAGACGGGCGCATCCCCGATCAGCTCGCCGTCGAGGAGCACCTTGGCGGTGCCGCCGATCGTGTCGATCTGCAGCGCCCCACCCGCCCAGGCCAGGCCTGCGCTCCCGGAGGCGACGTGCTGCGTCCACCGCTCCCCGGCGATGGCGTCGGCCTCGAACGAGTGCCTCACACCGCCCGGCTCGGTCACCTCCACGTGATGACGCCCGGGAGCGGCGGCGAAGGCCAGCGGCGTGGTGCCGGCCACGTGGCCGTCGACGAACACCTGCAGCCCGGCCGGATGGGACGAGACGACGAGGGTGCCCATCGAGGCGTCGGCGGCCTGCGCGCTCAGGCGAAGCCCGATGTAGAAGGCCTGCCCGAGCACTGCGACGGCGAAGACGGCCAGCACGGCCAGCCATTCGCGCGTGCCGGCGCGAACCTGCGCCGCCGGCCGCACCGCGGCGTGCCGCTGGGCGAAGGGCGGAAACGGCACGGCCGTCTGGTCGGTGTCACGGGCGTCGAGCGCCGCGAGGGTGGCCGGCGCCGCCGGATGATGGGCGTGCTCGACGACGGCGCTGCGATCGTCCTCGGCGCGTCCGAATCCCCAGGGATCCAATTGGTCGGCCGCGTGGGCCGGTGTCGTCGTGGTCGCCATGACCAACTCGCCTCCAGGTGAAGTCCCGGGCAAAGCCCCGAACTATCAGCACAAGCGGCAAGGCGACCAGGGCTCCATCAGAGGGCGGGGTACGTGTTACGATTCGTGGTTCTCACCTCGCGTCCCCGTCGTCCAGAGGCCTAGGACGTGGCCCTTTCAAGGCTAAAACACGGGTTCGAATCC
>CADEDM010000150.1 GCA_902826065.1 uncultured Acidobacteriota bacterium
AGCTCGAGGCCTATCGCCACGTGATGCAGGTGGCGCACCTGGTCATCCGCGAGGCGTTCTCGAACAACGTCATCACGCCCGGCAAGACCACGACCGAGGACGTGGTGTGGTGGATGCGCCAGCGCGTGGTGGAGATGGGCCTCGGCAAGTGGTTCCAGCCGTCGGTCACCATCTGGCGACAGGGCGGCACCAACGGCGACCTCGTGATCAAGCCGGGCGACATGCTGCACACCGACTTCGGCATCGTCTACCTGGGCTTCTCCACCGACACGCAGCATCTCGCCTACGTGCTGAAGCCCGGCGAGACGGATGCCCCGCAGGGCCTGCGCGACGGGCTCAAGGCCGCGAACCGCCTGCAGGATCTGACGATGCAGCACGCGACGCTCGGACGCAGCGGCAACCAGGCGCTGCGCGACATCCGCATGCAGGCGGTGAAGGAAGGCATCACGCCGTCGATCTACTGCCACGCCGTCGGCTACCACGGACACGCCGCCGGTCCGCCCATCGGCATGACCGACTATCAGGAAGGCGTGCCCGTCCGCGGCGACGATGTGTTCCGCCCCAACACGTGGCACTCGATCGAGTTGAACGCGCGCGCGAAGGTGCCCGAGTGGGGTGGCCAGGAGGTGACGTTCGCCCTGGAAGAGGACGCCGCACTGATGCCCGATGGCTCGTGGAGCTGGGTGCTGCGACGGCAGGACCGCTTCCACCTGATCGAGCCGGCGCCGAAGATGTAGCGGCGCCTTGCCAATGGCGACGGCCTGGAATCCCGAACAGTACCTGCGCTTCGCGCAGCCGCGGTTGCGGCCGGCGCTCGATCTCATCGCGCGCCTCTCGTTCGACGCGCCGGCGCCGCGGGCGATCGTCGATCTCGGCTGCGGCACGGGATCGATCACCGCCCTGCTCTCGGCGCGATGGCCCGAGGCGGAGGTCACCGGCATCGACAGCTCCGCAGAGATGCTGGAGAAGGCCGCGGCCGACGTGCCGCAGGTGCGCTGGGTCGAGGCGTCGGTCGACGCGTGGTCGGCGGATGCGCCGCTGGACCTCGTGTTCTCCAACGCCGCGTTGCAGTGGGTAGGCGCGCACGATCGGCTGTTCCCACATCTCGCCGGGCAGGTCGCGTCCGGCGGCATCCTCGCCGTGCAGATGCCGCGCAACCATCAGGCGCTCTCGCACACGGCGATCACGGCGCTGGCGCGCAGCGACCACTGGCGCGATCGCCTCGAGCCGCTCATCCGGGAGGCGCCCGTGCATCGGCCGGGCGACTACTTCGGCTGGCTGCAGCCGTTCGGCGACGTGGACATCTGGGAAACCGAGTACCTGCAGGTGCTGCACGGGCCCGACCCGGTCAAGGAATGGACCAAGGGCACGTTCCTGCGCCCGTTCCTGCAGGCGTTGGACGAGGACGACGCGAGGGCGTTCGAAGATGCCTACGCGGCCGCGCTGCGTCCCGGCTATCCGGCGCGCGCCGACGGCACCACGCTCTTCCCGTTCAAACGCCTCTTCATCGTGCTGCGCCGCGCCTGAGCCGGCGGCACGTGACCCGTGCCCGGCCGGGATTGCACGGCCCGCAGGTCTGGAATACTCTGCGAGGAAGCCGACTCACATTTTCGACAGGAGACTTATGACCCGCACATTCGCATACGCTCTCGTCGCCCTCGCGGCTGGCGCTTTCGCCGCCGGCGCCGGCGCGCAGGGCATGGCGCACATCGACGTCAAGGACGCCACCGGCAAGTCGGTCGGCATGGCCATGATCTCCCCGGCGAAGGATGGCGGCGTCAGCATCGCTGTCGACTTCAAGGGCCTGCCGCCCGGCGAGCACGCGCTGCACTTCCACATGACCGCCAAGTGCGAGGCGCCCTTCACGTCGGCGGGCGGCCACTTCAACCCGGGCATGAAGAAGCACGGGATGCAGAACCCCGAGGGCCCGCACGCCGGGGACATGGCCAACTTCACCGTGGCGGCGAATGGCACGGCGAAGGCCACGATCACGAACAAGAACGTGACCATGGCCGACGGCGCCAACTCGATCTACGCCAACGGCGGCACGGCGCTGATGGTGCACGCCACGGCGGACGACATGAAGACCGACCCGTCGGGCAACGCCGGCGACCGCATCGCCTGCGGTCTCGTCACGAAGTAGAGGTCAGCGGTTCTCGCAGCGGCCCGGTGACGCCAGTCGCCGGGCCGTTGTCGTGTACGGCGCGCGCGGCGGCTCTCCCGCCGCTTACTCGTAGCGCAGCGCCAGGTTGGGGTCGATCTGGCTGGCGCGCCGCGCCGGAATGAAGCCCGCGAGCGCCGACACCAGCGCGAGGACGGCGGTCGTGCCCATGGCCATCCACGGGTCGTTGGCGTCGATGCCATACAACTGCGAGCCCACGAAGCGGCCGAGCGCAATGGCGGCCGGCAGGCCCACGGCCAGGCCGATGCCGAGCAGCGTCAGCACTTCCTTCATCACGATCCACACCACCTGGCCGGGATCGGCGCCGAGGGCCAGGCGCAGGCCCAGTTCCTTGCGCCGCCGCGCGACCACGAACGCCATCACGCCGTAGAGACCCACCGACGCCAGCAGCGTCGCCAGGAAGCCGAACCCGCCGGAGAGCGAGGCGATGAGGCGATCGGTCAGCAGGGTCTCGTCGAGCTGTCCTTCCACCGTCTTCACGGCGTAGGTCGGGATGCCGGCGTCGAGCGCCGCCAGCTCTCGCCGGATCTGTGCGAAGGTGGCGGCCGACGCGTTGCGCGATCGCACGTAGAACGTCGCGCTCTGCTTGCCGAACGAGGGCACGAACACCTGGCGGCGCACGCCCTCTCGCGGTCCCTCGTACAGCGAGTTGGCGACCACGCCGATGATCTCGATCTCGAACTTCATCCCCGGCCGATCGCCGAAGCCGATGTGCCGGCCCAACGCGCTCTGCCCGGGAAAGAAGTGGTCTGCGAACCGCTTGTTGACGATCGCGACGCGCGTCTGCGGGTCGCCGTCGGCATCGACGTACATCTCGTCGCCGGCGCGGAAATCACGGCCTTCCAGCATCGGGATCTTCATCGTGGCGAAGTATCCCGGCGACAACGAGTTCATGAACGCCTGCAGGTCCTCGCCGTCGGTGTTCTTGCGGCCCTCGACCGACATGGTGCTGTCCCACTCGTCGCCGCTCAGGATCGACACGCCGGCCCACGCCGATGCGACGATGCCGGGCGCGCCATCGAGCCGCTCCTTCAACTGGCGGTAGAGCGCAGTGGTGCGCGGGATGTCGTAGCCGCTCAGCGCCGGCGCGAGCTGGAACGTGACCAGGTTGTCGAGGTCGACGCCGGTGTCGGTGCCCTTCAGGTTCTGCAGGCTCTGCACGAACAGTCCGGCGCCGAACAGCAGCAGGAAGCTGAGCGCCACCTGCGCCGCCACCAGGCCCTTGCGCAGGAACAGCGAGCCGCCGGACCCGGCGACCGCGCCCACCGTGTCCTTCAGCGTGCCCCACGTGTCGGGGCGGCTGGCGCGCAACGCCGGCAGCAACCCGAACACGACGCCGGTGACCATCGTGAGCACGAAGGTGAACGTCATCACGCGCGCGTCGGGCGTCGGCGTGACGAGCAGCGGCGCGCCTTCGATGGGAATGAACGCGAGCAGCGCCCGCGTCAGGCCCATGGCCACGAAGATGCCGGCGATGCCGCCGAGGCCGGCAAGCAGCAGGCTCTCGACGAGCAGTTGCCGCACGAGCTGACCACGCGACGCGCCGATCGACAGCCGCACCGCGATTTCCTTCTGCCGCATGAAGCCGCGCGCGATCAGCAGGTTGGCGACGTTGGCGCAGGCGATGAGCAGCACCAGGCCCACCATGCCCATCAGCACGACCAGCGGCGTCGAGAAGTCGTTGCGGATCTGCGAGTAGCCGACGTCCGCGGGCAGCACCCGCAGGTTGGCTTTCATGAACTGCTCGCGCACGTAGGGCGAGAAGTCCTTGGCGCCGGGCAGCGTCATCTCGTGCTGGCGGATCTGCAGGAACAGGCCCTGCATCGGGCCGGCGGCGGACTCGGGCGTCTGGCCCGGCTTCAACCGCGCGAACACCTGCACCCAGCGCGTGCGCTCGTCGTCGAGCTTCACCCACTCCCAATCCGGTACGACCACCGGCTTCATCAGGATCGGCACCCGGATCTGCGTGGAGCGGGTCGGGTCGAGCCCGGCGAAACCGGCCGCCGACACGCCCACGATCGTCATCGGGTAGTTGTTGACGAGGATCTTCTGCCCCACCACGGCCGGATTGCCGTTGAAGCGGCGGGTCCAGTAGTCGTGGCTCAACACGACGACGGGATGCCCCTGGTAGACGCGGTCGTCTTCCTCGGACGAGAACACCCGGCCGATTGCCGCGGGCACGCCCAGCAGGCTGAAGTAGTTGCCCGACACCATCTCGCCGGAGAGCCGCTCGGTCTGGCCGTCGATGGTCACCGACGTCTCCACGGTGCGCCGCGCCAGGACCTCGGCGAACGGCTCCGCCCGCTGCTGGAACTCGCGGTAGATCGGATACGAGTGCATTCGCGCGCCCATGTTGCTGCCGGAATGGGGCCCCTGCTGCCACAGCATCACCAGCTGCTCGGGCTGCTTGATCGGCAGCTTCCGCAGCAGGATCTGGTCGATCAGCGTGTAGATGGCGGTGTTGGCGCCGATCCCGAGGGCCAGCGACAGCACGGCCACGAACGCGAACAGCGGGCTGCGGCGCAGGCCGCGCAAGGCCAGGCGGAGGTCGTGGGTGGGCAGGGTCATCTCGGACCCATAGACGGAAATGGCGGGCGAAGGGTTGTGTCCTCCGCCCGTCCCGGTCGGGGTGGGCTACTTGGCCGGGTAACTGAAGGCGACGTCCTTGAACGGCTGGCCGCCCAGCGTCGCCTCTTTCACCGTGCCGGTGAAGGTGGTGACGCCCTTGAGGGCCGCGTTCGTGCCGCCGAACTGCGACGAGTTGCCCACGGTGTCGCCAGTCAGGCCGTTGGCCGTGCTGGCCAGCGCCACGGTCACCGGGGCGCCGCCCGCGGGCGCCACCTCGACCGTGATGGTCTTGGCCGGGATGCGGGTGACGGCCGTGCCGGCCGCGTCCAGGGTGTAGGCCGTCAGCAAGCCGCTGGACGGGTCGTGCACGAATTCGAGCTGGCCGGCCGTGCCCAGCGCCACGCGGGTGCCGCCGTGCGGCGCCGACGGGCCCGTGGGCTCCTTCATCGTGGAGTCTTCCGGCCTCATGCCGCCGGCCTCTTCGGGCGACATCTCGCCCACCTGCTGCGGCACCACCTTCTCTGCCGGCGCCGGGGCGGGCTCGGATCCGCCGCACGCCGCCGTCATTCCCACTGCCACGATCATCGCGGCACACGCACTCGAACGAATGGCTCTCACGTCTGTTTCCTCCGACGCCGCGCGGGCCGGCCCCGCACTGCCTCACACCTCGTGATTTTACCGCGCGACGGGCAGCCCGCTACACTCCGCGGATGCGACACGTGCGTGCGGTTCTCGCGGCCCTCGCCGGCGCGGCCCTGCTGCTGCAGCCGGCCTCGGCGGTGACGCCCCTGCCGTCGGCGGACGGCCAGTTCTGGGACATCCAGGACACCTCGCCGTGGGCCCAGGACAGCGGCGGCATCGCCACCGGCGGACGGTCCACCCCGTTCAACGGATTCGGCTACCTCAAGCTGCAGGTCCGGCGTACCGCCGGCGCGGCGCCGACCGTGGCCAACCAGTATCTGCGCGGCTTCGGCCTCTCGCGGGACGGCGAGCGGTTCGACGCGATCACGCCGGTCCTCGCGGACGGCATCGTGGTCGCGCGCGCGCTCTTCGCGCCGGCCGATGCCGACTACCTGCGCTACTACGACACCGTCACCAACACCGCGGCCGAGCCGCGCGTCGTCGAGATCGCGTGGGGCGGTGCGAGCGGGGCCTACGACGACGGCGGCCGGGTGGCCATCGCCACGACCTCGAGCGGTGATCGCGCGATCGACGCACGGGACACGTTCGTGACGGTGATGCAGAACGCACGCGGCGTCGCCGATCCGATGCAGGGGCCGTCGGGGCACGGGCCGTCGGCGCATGTGCTGGGCGATGGCGTGGGCGCGGGGCCGCGCGCGGTCCGGCTCGCGCGCGCCGGCGACATGTATGCGAACCCCTTCACCGACGCGTATCCCGGCTTCGACTCCGCGCACATCGGTTACGTGTTCGAGATGACGCTCGCGCCCGGTGAGACGTCGGCGCTCATGACCTTCGTCGTCAAGGGCCAGAGCGAGGTCTACGACCCGCGCGGCGGTCCGCCCCCGGTGCGGAAGGACGGCCTGCTCTCGAACTGGTTCGACGCGCCGTATGCGGCCGCCGATCGTCGCGTGCCCGCGGCCGGCAGTGAGATCGCGCGCGTCACCGCCCAGGCGCGACGGCTGGCCGAGGCGCCCGACCTGCGCGGTCTCACGCCACGGCAGCGCGCGGCCCTCGTGAACTGGCGCGGTGCCCCCACCCGGCCGACGCCGTTCACCGTGTTCGAGAAGACGGTCACGGAACTCGCCGACGCGATGGGCTCGGGCACGGTGACGAGCGAGGACATCGTGCGCGAGTACCTGCAGCGCGCCACGCTGTACGACCGCAGCGGTCCGACACTGCGCGCGATTCTGGCCCTGAACCCGCACGCCGTCGCCGACGCTCGGGCCCGTGACACCGCGCGGGCGGCCGGCCGCCTGCGCAGTCCCTTCCACGGCGTGCCGATCGTGCTCAAGGACAACATCGACGCCACGGAGCTGCCGACGACCGGCGGCGCCGTGGCGTTGCTCGATCATCGCCCGCGGCTCGACTCGAGGGTCGCCGCCGGCATGAAAGCTGGCGGCGCGATCATCCTGGGCAAGGCCAATCTCGACGAGTTCCCGTTCGGCGACTTCGGCATCTCGACGGTGGGCGGCACGGTGGGCAACGCCTACGACCCGTCGCTCTCCACCGCCGGATCGAGCGGAGGCAGCGCCACGGCAGTGGCGACGAGCCTCGCCGCGCTCGGCTTCGGCACCGACACGTGCAACTCGCTGTCGAACCCGAGCGGCTTCGCCTCCCTCGCCACGATCCGCACGACCCGCGGGCTGACCAGCCGTGCCGGCGTCATGCCGCTCAACACCTACAACGACGCGGTCGGGCCGATGGGCAGGACGGTGCGCGACCTTGCCCTCGCGCTCGACCTCGTGACCGGCGTCGACGCGGAGGACCCGGCCACGGCCGATGCCGCCGCGCATTCCGGGCCGTCGTTCGCCGCGGGCCTGGCGTCCGCGTCGTTGCAGGGCGTGCGCATCGGCGCGTTCCGTCAGCGCTTCGTCGGCATCACCGGCGAGCGCGAAGCGGCCGACGCCATGGAGCGCGTGATTCGCGAGCTCACGGCCGCGGGTGCGACCGTGGTCGACGTGGCGATCCCCGACTACGACGCCGAGTACGCGAAGGCGCGCGGCAGCGCGCCGGGGTCGCTCCGCGCCGGCTGGGAGGCATACCTCGGACGCGGCGCCAAGCCCGGTGAGCGGGTGATCACCATCCAGGAACTCGTGCAGTCGGGCAAGATGGCGCCCGGCGGCCAGCGCCGCCTCGCCGGCGCCCTCGAACCCACGGCCACCGGCGCCGCGCTCGACGAAGCCACGCGTCGCTTCTACGCCGCGCGCGAGGCGTATCGCCAGCTGCTGGTCGACGCGATGGCGCGCGCGAAGGTCGACGCGCTGCTCTACCCCGCCAACCAGGCCCGCCCGCACACGCACGAAGGCGGCGCGGAACGCTACGGCACCGAGCCGGGCACGTGCGAGGAGAGCGCGGCGACGGGCCTGCCGCAGGTGACCGTCCCGGCCGGCTACATGGGCGGTCGCTACCCGGTGGGTGTCTCGTTCCTGGGCCGCATGTGGGACGACCGCAGGGTGCTGGGCATCGCCTACGCCTACGAACAGGCGACGAAGCACCGCCGCGCGCCGTCGACGGTGCGCTGAACGGAACTTCCCTATTGCCTGCAACGTAGACATGATTTAGCCTGCATTGCAGACATGACGCCTCCCACGCCCTACGTCGGTGAATTCGAGTATTCCGTGCTGCTGGCCGTGCTGCACATGGACGGCGGCGACGACGCCTACGCGGTGCCGGTCCGGGCGCTGCTCGAGACGCGCACCGGGCGGCCGGTGGCGCGCGGCGCGCTCTACACGGCGCTCGAACGGCTCGAGGGCAAGGGCTGTCTGCGCTCCCGCATGGGCGATCCCACGGCGGAGCGCGGCGGCAAGGCGCGGCGGTACTTCACCGTCACGCCGCTCGGCGTCCGCGCACTGAAGGCGATGCACACGTCGCTCGCGAATCTCTCGCGGGGACTCGAGTCGGTGCTGGAGCCGTCATGACGACCATCGCTTCGCCGCAGCCTCCGCGTCTCGCCGAACGGCTGCTGCGCGCCAGCGTCCGTGATCCTGAATGGCGCGAGGCCGTCACCGGAGACCTGCGCGAAGAGCTCGCGGTCCTCGCCGCGGCGCGCGGACACCAGGCCGCGACGCGCTGGTACTGGCGCCAGGCGCTGCCGCTCATCGCCCGGTTCCTGGTCAGCCGGCTCGTGCCGGCGCTGGCGCCGCCGCGGCGCCGACGCCTCACCCTCGCGGAGATCGAGCAGACCAGCATGCTGGGCGCCGGCTGGTCGCGCGAGGCGCGGCACGCGTGGCGCGGACTGCGGCAACGTCCGGCGCTCAGCGCCGTCATCGTCACGACGCTGGCGCTCGCCCTGGCCGCCAACGCCGTGGTCTTCACGCTCGCCGACGCCCTCTACCTCCGCCCCTTCCGCTTCCCCGACGTCGACCGGCTGCTGCTCGTCTCGTCCGACACCAGCACCAATGCGCTGTATCTCGATCGCGAGTCGGTGGCGCCAGCCGACTATCGCGAATGGCGCGACGCGGCGACGACCGTCGCGGGCCTGACGGCCGCCGAGTTCTGGGATCCGAATCTCTCGGGCATCGACGTGCCCGAGCAGCTCCCCGGGTTCCGCGTCGCGGCCGGGTTCTTCGAACTGCTCGGCGCCACACCGCACATCGGACGCTCGTTCACGAACGACGAGGAACGGCCGGGCGCCGCCCGGGTGGCGGTGCTGTCGTACACCGCGTGGCAGCGGCGCTTCGGCGGCCGTGCCGACATCCTCGGCCAATCAGTGCGCCTCGACGGCGAGCAGTTCGAGGTGGTGGGCGTGATGCCGCCACGCTTCGCAATCCCCTACGGAGCCGAGGTCTGGACGCCGTTCGCCATGACCGGCGAGCAGTGGCAGCAGCGCAAGACCGGCAATCTGATCGTGTTCGCGCGGCTGGCCGACGGGCGCACCTTCGAAGACGCGCGTGAGGAGTTCACGGCGATCGTGGCGCGACAGGCCGCCGCGCACCCCGAGACGAATCGCGCCCGCGGCGTCACGGTGCTGACGTTCGAGCGCGGCCTTGGCGACGACGCGGTGGGACCGCTGCTGGCGATCTGGCAGGCCGCGGCGCTGCTGGTGCTGGTGGTGGCCTGCGCGAACATCGCCAACCTGCTGCTGGCGCGGGGGGCCGAGCGGCAGCCGGAGTTCGACGTCCGCCTCGCCCTGGGCGCCGGCCGGGCCCGCCTCGTGCTGCAGCTCCTGCTCGAAGGCGCGTGTCTTGCCGTGCTCGGTCTGGCGGCCGGCTCGGGGCTGACCGTACTCGCACTGCGGTCGGCGCGCACGATGCTGCCGCCGTCGGTGATCCGCTTCGTGCCCGGCTACGAGTACATCCGCCTCGATCCGATGTCGTTCGCCGCAATCGCCGCCCTCGGCGCGGCGGCGACGATCGTGTTCTCGCTGCTGCCGGCGCTGCAGGCGTCGCGCGGCGCAGGCGGCGCCGGCCTGGCCCGCGGCACGCGGTCGACGACCGCATCGGCCGGCCAGCAGTGGGTGCGCTCGCTACTCGCCGGCGCCCAGGTGGCGCTGAGCCTCGCGCTGATCGTCGCGGCCGCGCTGATCGTCGGCGGGGTACGCCGTGCGGCCGACGGGGCGATGGGCTTCGACAAGCACCAGCTTCTGACGGCCGAGCTCAACCTGCCCGAGCGGCCCTACGCCGAGCCGGCGCGGCGGCGGCAGTTCGTCGCCACGGTGCTCGATCGGCTGGCGGCGGAGCCCGGCGTGCGCGCCGCGGCGGTCGCCAGCACCATCCCCTACGCGAACGGATTCTCGCAGCGGCCCTTCCTGGTCGAAGGCGCCGTGGACAGCGACGCTCGCGACGAGAAGCGCACCGCCGACCTGGTGCGCGTGAGCCCGAACGTCCTCGACACGATGCGCGTGGGCTTCGTGGCCGGCCGGCCGCTGAGCGATGCCGACGGCGCCGACGCGCCGCACGTCGCGCTCGTGAGCCGGGCCCTGGTCGAGCGCTACTTCGAAGGCGGCGATCCCCTCGGCCGGCGGTTCCGCCTGGCCGAGGACGGCGACTGGATCACCATCGTCGGCGTGGTCGACGACGTCATCCAGGACTGGCTCTCGGGCCAGCGGCGACCCACGGTCTACCGTCCGCTCGCGCAGGATCCCACGCTGCACATGACCTTCCTGGCGCGCACGGCGCTGCCGCCCGACGGGCTCGCGCCGGCCATGCGCCGCGCGGTCGCCGCGGCCGACGCGGATCAGCCGATTCTGAAGCTCGCGCCGATGACGCAGGTGGTGACCGACCGGCTCGCCGGCATCGACTACTTCGCCGACGTGCTCACGGCGATGAGCGTCGTCGCCCTCGTGCTGGCGCTGACCGGGATGTACAGCCTGATGGCCTACATCGCGGCCCGGCGCACGCAGGAAGTCGGCGTGCGGCTGGCCCTGGGCGCAACCCGCGGCCAGGTGACGTGGCTGGGCGTCTCACGCGCCATCGGCATCACGGCAGCGGGCCTCGCCATCGGCGGGGGGCTGTCGGTGGTGCTTGGCCGCGTGATGGCGTCGTCGCTCTTTGGCTTGGTGCGCCCCGACGCCTCCGTGATCCTGGCGGCCGTGGCGGGATTGGCCCTGATCGCCATCACCGCCGGCTACCTGCCCGCCCGGCGCGCGGCCGCGCAGGACCCGTGGCAGGCGCTGCGGACGGACTAGGCAGCGGCCGGGCGAGCTGACTCCTCGTTCGGCATCGGCGCAAACGCCGCGCGACACGAGAAAAACGACGAAATAGTGGTCCGTGAGACCGTCTCTTTACGCTAGAGAGGGTATGGACTCCATTTCGGTCCTGTTCGGCGTGGCTTCTGGCAGCGCCGCGGGCCTCATCGACGCGCTGCTCCTGCTGGTGCCCTTGTCGGCGAGCCTGCTGCTCGCGAGACACCGAGGCGTCAGGGAGCGGTCGGCCAGGATTCCGCAGCCAGAGGCCCTCCCGGGCAAAGCCCAGCCGTTGAGCAGTGCGTCTGCTGATGAGGCCATGCCGGCCTGCTCTAATTCGGCAGCTTGATTTATGGTCTCATAGACTTCAATAAGCTTGACTTCTATCGAGTCGCGCACGTACGCTTGCCGGAATCATGGCGAAGCGACTCACCGGCGCACAGATTCTCTGGGAGGCCCTCGTCCGCGAAGGCGTGACGTGTGTCTTCGGCTACCCCGGCGGCGCCATCCTGCCCGCCTACGACGCGATGCTGGATTACCCGATCCGGCACATCCTGGTGCGGCACGAGCAGGGCGCGGCGCACATGGCCGACGGCTACGCCCGGGCCACCGGCCAGGTGGGCGTGGCGATTGCCACGTCGGGACCCGGCGCCACCAACCTCGTCACCGGCATCGCCACCGCGATGATGGACAGCTCGCCGGTGGTCTGCATCACCGGTCAGGTCGGCAGCAAGCTCATCGGCTCCGACGCGTTCCAGGAATGTGACATCACGGGCATCACGCTGCCCATCACCAAGCACAACTACCTGGTCAGCAATCCCGAGGACGTCGCCGGCGTCGTCCGCGAGGCCTTCCACGTCGCGCGCTCCGGACGTCCCGGGCCGGTGTTGATCGACATGACGAAGGACTGCCAGCAGCGGTCCTGCGACGTCGAGTGGACCGACGACGCGCCGATCGAGCACCAGCGACCCGACCTGCGGCCCGGCGATGCCGAGATCGATCGCGCGGTGGCCCTCATCCGCGAGTCGAAACGGCCGCTGATCCTGGCCGGCAACGGCATCATCAACTCCGGCGCCAGCGACCTGGTGCGGCGCTTCGCGGAGCACGCCGACATCCCGATCGCGATGACGCTGCTCGGCATCGGCGGCGTGCCGGCATCGCATCCGCTGAACCTCGGCATGATGGGCATGCACGGCGAGGCCTGGGTCAACACGT
>CADEDM010000151.1:0-1892 GCA_902826065.1 uncultured Acidobacteriota bacterium
CCTGCGACAACACGCCGCCGCCGGCTTCGGGCCGGAAGTTCAGCGAGTCGAAGGCGGCGCCGAGGTCGATGTAGAACGGGTCGTCGGTGGTGCCGGCGAAGACCTTGATGCCGAAGCCGAGGTCGTAGATGCCCTGGTTGTAGAGCGCCTGGTAGTTCGGCATGGTGCGCGGTCCGACGTTGGTCGGCACCGCGAAGAGCCGGCGTCCGCCCGACAGGTTGAACGTCTGCCCGTCGCGGATGGCCGTGACCGTGTAGGTCTGGCGCAGGCCCAGGCCCTCGGAGCCGGGCCCGTCGAGCGCGCTGATCTGCGGAATGCCCAGCAGGCCGCCGACGAACCCGGTGAACACGCCGGGGTTGCGCTGCTCGGTCTGGAAGCGGAACTGGAGGGTGACGTCGGGCCGGGCGTCGAAGTTGTTGTCGACCTTCATCTCGTAGAGGATGTCGGGGTCGAACGGGAAGTAGTTCGGCCCGTTGGCCGGTTCGAGCAGCGGATCGACCGACAGGATCATGGTCAGCTTCGTGGGGTCGTTGTAGCTGACGAACGAGTACCAGTCGGTGATGTCGGCGGCGCGATCGAGGGCGGTGATCGGCGCCTCGCGGTGGTTGGCGGTGTAGACGGCCAGGGGCGCCGCGATGACGGCGGCGGCGAGCACGGTTCGGAACAGCAATCGGGTCATGTCCATCTCCCTCACACGCCCTACGCGCGGGAGGGGTGCGCGGATGTCACCACGCGCATCGCCGCGCGCGATTCCGCCAGGGCCGAGGCTGCCCCCGGGTCAGCCGGCGCTGGATCAATCCGGATTCCCGCCGCCCGCGTAGGACACTGATCGGGTCGTGTGGAAGGCGCCGTCCTGCTGATCCGTTCGGCACCCCGAATCCGCTGGTCCAGGTGAGGAGTCCGCCATGTCCCGCATCCCCGTTGCGCTCGTGCTCGCCGCGTCGTTCGTGTCCGGTCACGCCTACGCCCAGGCGCCGGCGCCCGCCCTGCCCCTCAACACCGTCGTCGCGACCGGGGGCTTTCAGGGGGAGACCGTGAAGGCCACGCACGCGCTGGCGTGGTCGACGCCGGAACGGGAGGTGCGTCTCGTCCTGTTCGACCATCCGCCCAGCGCCGGTATGCTCGCCGCTGCGAAGAAGGGGTCGTTCGGCGAGGAGGGTCCGGTGATGCGCGTGTACATCGGCTTCAAGGGCGCCGGCCGCACCCTGGCCGACGTGAGCGACTGCTTCGTCAACGTCCACTACCCGAAGGGCGGGCCCATCGGCACCAACACGGATGCGAAGGGCTGCGGCCTCGAGCGCGTCGTCACCGACGGCAAGCCCGGCAGTACGGTTCAGCTCGCGATGAAGGGCAGCGGCATGGCCGGGCTCGACGCCCGCTTCACGTGGGACATCAAGCTCAACGTGCCGATCGCGAAATAGCGGCGTGCGCTAGGGCTCGATGACGATCCGGTTCGAGAGCCGGACGTCGCCCAGCCCTTCGCGCACCAGCACGGCCTTGGCGGCGGCCTCGGCGGCGCGCGTGCCCACGCGGATCGACGTGCACCCGAACAGCAGGGCGCTGCTGCTGCCCCCAAGGCCGGTGCTCACCTCGGCCCACATGTCGCGGACGTCCGGACCGCCGTTGGCGAGCGCCGTGTTGACGGCCGCCTCGAGCTGCTGCGCGCGGTCGTTGCGCGACACGTCGAGCTCGGCATAGAACGCCGGAGCCGGCGTGGTCTCCGCGGGCGCCGCGCCCGCCGGTACGGTCACGGCGCCGTTGCTCGTGAACACCACGATGCGAGCCTGGCCGCGGGAATCCACCGCCGCCAGCGCCCGCACGGCGCGATAGCCCGGCTCGAGCGCCCGCGCGATCTCCTGCTCGAACTGCAGCGCGAAGGCGACCCGCTTCGC
>CADEDM010000151.1:1992-12263 GCA_902826065.1 uncultured Acidobacteriota bacterium
GCCGGCCGGCTTCATCATCAGCACGTCGAGGTCATTCGGGCCGCGCCGCCGCACCATGCCGACGCCGTAGCCGGTCTTCACCATCTCGTCGATGCGGCTCTCGAGCTCCTCGAAGGCGTGCGTCGGCTTACCCAGCCACGAGACATCGCCTGGCGTCGATTGCGGCGGGCCCAGTTCCACGATGCCGGCGCCAAGCGCGATCGGCGCCACCTGCGTCATGCGCGCCCTCACGTCGGGGTCAGCCAGCAGCTGCTCCATCCAGGTGCGGCGATTCCGGTTCTGGAACTCGCGGAACTCCACCGGGGCGGCGCCAGCGACTCTCTCGAACACCACGTGCGCGATCGGCCCGTCGAGCTCCGCGAACTTGAGCCGGTAGCCTTCGGCGCCCAGCGGCGCGATCTCCTTCGCCGCCGACTCGGGCTCGCGCACGTGCAGCACGCGGTACTGACGCGCGACGTGCGGGCCATCCACGGGGCGGGCCATCACCGCCAGGACCAGCGACGTGTCGTTGGTGCCGGTCCTCGAATACGGCCGCCGCGTCAGGATGGCGTCGAGGGTCGCCACGTCGCCGCCGACGATCGCGGTCAGCTCGTAGCCGCGCGCCGCCAGGGCGTTCACGTTGCGGTCGAGGTTCTCGGCGATCTCGCTGGCGTAGAGTCGGGCGGTCGTCGGCACGACGACGCGATGTTCGTAGCGCACCGTCTTCTGCGCGCGGCCCGGCACGACGACGGCCGCGAGCGCGACGACCACGACGACCCCCGCGGCAATCCTGAACATCGGCATCGACTCCTCCGAACCCGGCTAGCCCAGGCGGGCGTACAACACGAGCGCCGCGATCCCCAGCGGCACCAGCGCGATCACGAACGCCGCCTGCGCGCCCATCTCGCTCATGTAGGCGTGGGTAGACGCGCTGGTCGCCGCGAGAATCAGCGGCTTGCCGCGACCGCCGGTGCGAATCTCCGCCTTCGTGACCGTGAGCGCCAGCGCGTCGAGCGTGTCCTCCCGCTCGGCGCCCATGCTGGCCCAATCGCCGCCGGAGCGGCCGGCGCTCGACGCGGTCGCGGCGTGCGCAGCATCATCGTCGTCCGTCTCGTCGTCGGCCTCGAGATCCGCGGCCGTCTCGCCCTCGAGCAGCACATCGCGCTCGTCATCCGACCGGGCGTCGAACCGGTGGCTCGCGAACTGGCCGACGACCGTCAGCGGATCGCCGGGATAGATACGCGTCTCGGTGTAGCGGAAGCGGTTGGTGCTGGTCGAGACCTCGAGCATCGGCCACGACTCCTGCATACCGAGCCGCGCGGGATTGCGATCCTCGGGTTCGAGCGAGGCCCCGATCCACCGGCTCTTGTCACGCGGCGTCACGTCGGCGCCCGAGACGCGCACGATGCAGGCGCCGGTGGCGTCGCGGACCAGCAGCGGCGCCGAGCTCGTGAGCGACCGGACGGTACGCCAGCCCCCGCCGCTGTTGTCGCGGCCCCGCGATGTCGGCATCTCCTCCACGCGGGCCTCGAACCACACGCACTCGGATCCCGTGAGCGGCGATCGCAGCGCCTGCCCGCCGATGGCCTCGGCCGTGCCTTCGAACTGGCGATAGCCGTCCTCGGCCATGCCGATCGGCACGCTCTTCGTCGACGTCACGAGCGCCGCCTGGCGGCGCGCGTTGAGGCCGGCGACCACCAGCAGCGCCGCCATGCCCAGCGGGAAGAGCACCATCAGCACGAACACGACGAACGGGGCGTTCTGGATCATTCCGCTCATGCCGCCCTCACGGTGACTCGGGTGGCCCCGGCGTCCGGTGCCGTCCACCCCCGGGCGAAGTCTACCGGGGACGGCGGTGTCGCCAGGCGCGTCGCGGCCCGCGCCGGAGCGCGCAACGGTGAGTACGGATGTGGCATCGGCGTATCGGCGCGCGGACCTGAAGCGGTGGCCGCACTCCAACTAGCGGAATCGGTCCCCAGGATCGTCCACGGGGCACGGGTACACTTGGCCCCACCCGTGGACCCTCTTTCGACCGATCGCTGGCAGCGCATCGAGGCGTTGTTCTCGTCGCTGGTCGACGTGCCAGCCGAGCAGCGGGCGCACGCCCTGCGCGAGGCGGCGGCGACTGACGCCGACCTCGCGGCCACCGTCGAGGGCATGCTGGCGCACGCGGATGCCGGCCCGCGCCTGCAGGACGCCGTGGGCTCCGTCGCCGGGTCGCTGACCGAGGTGTCCGCCGGCCTGCCGCCCCGCTTCGGCGCCTTCCGCGTCGTGCGCGAGATCGGCCGCGGCGGCATGGGCGTGGTCTACGAGGGCGTCAGCGACGACGAGTTCGCGCGCCGCGTGGCCATCAAGATGGCGCCGCTGGCCGCCGTGGGCGCGGCCGCCGACGCGCGGTTCCGTCTCGAGCGCCAGATCCTGTCGTCGCTCGACCATCCGAACATCGCCCGGTTCCTCGACGCCGGCACAGAAGGGGCGCTGCCGTACCTGGTCATGGAGTTCGTACAGGGCGAGCCCATCACGAGCTACGTGACCCGCAAGGCCCTGCCGCTCGCCGAGCGCCTGCGGCTGGTGCAGAAGCTGTGCGGCGCGCTGCAGTACGCCCACCAGCGGCTGGTCGTGCATCGCGATTTGAAGCCCTCGAACATCCTCGTCACCGACGACGGCACGCCCAAGCTCCTCGACTTCGGCGTGGCCAAGCTCCTCGACGAAGGCGAGGGGCCGTCGCCCACGCTGGGCGCCCTGGCGTGGACGCCCGACTACGCCAGCCCCGAGCAGGTCACCGGCGAGATCGTCGGCACGCCGTCGGACATCTACTCGCTGGGACTCGTGCTCTACGAGGTGCTGACCGGCGCGCGCGCCCAGGTGACGGACACGACGTCGCCGCTGGCCCTGTCGCGTAGCGTGTGCGAGGTCGAGCCTCCGCGGCCGAGCGAGAAAGTGTCGGCGGCCGGCGACGCCGTGACCGCGCGTCGCCTGCGCGGCGACCTCGACACCATCGTGATGACGGCGATCCACAAGGACCCGGCGCGTCGCTACGCCAGTGCGTCGTCGGTGGCGGATGACATCGAGCGCTATCTCACCGGCCTGCCGGTGGAGGCGCGGGCCGGGTCGATCTGGTATCGCGTGCGCAAGGCCGTGGCCCGGCATCGCGGCGTCGCCGTGGCCGCGTCGCTGCTGACGCTGGCGGTGGTGGGCGGCTTGGTGTCCACGGCCTATCAGGCTCGTCGCGCCGACCGCCGGTTCCAGCAGGTACGCGCGCTGGCCAACGAGTTCGTGTTCGGCGTGCACGATCGCATCGCCGTGCTGCCGGGATCCACCGAGGCGCGTCGCGCCCTGGTGCAGACCGCGCTCACGTATCTGGAGAACCTGCGCGAGGACGCCGCCGGCGATCAGTCGTTGGCGAAGGAACTGGCCGCGGCATACATCAAGGTCGGCCGCGTGCAGGGCCATCCGCTCGACGCGCACCTCGGCGAGCCTGACGCCGCGGCCGCCAGCTTCACCCGCGCCCGAGAGCTGCTGACGCCGCTCGAAGCCGCCGGCGACTTCGACGCCCGCCTCGAGCTGGCCCGCCTCGAGATGTTCACGGCCAACCTCAGCCGATCGCGTGGCGATCTGGCGGGCACCGATCGTAGCCACGCGCGCGCGCTCGAGCTCACCGATCGCCTGCTCGCCACCCGCCCACGCGACGAAGCGACGCTGGAAATCTTCGGCGAGGTGAACGCCGACATCGCGCGCACGGCCAACGCCGTGAACCGTATTGACGAGGCGGCGCAGGCCGCGACCCGCGCTCTTGAAGCCGCCGAGGCGCTGACGGCGTTGCGCCCCGGCGACGCCAACCGCCGCAACAACCTGGCCACCGCCTTCAGCGCCACGGCCTCCGCCCAGCTGGCCAAGGGCCAGTTCGCCGAGGCGGCGGCCAGCTTCGGCCGGGCGGCGGAGGTCCGCGAGACCCTGCTGAAGGAGGCGCCTGGCAACACCGACTACCGTCGTGGCATCGTCGTCGCGCTCGGCAACATGGGCGACGTGCTCGGGGCGCGCACGGGCGAGAACCTCGGCGACCTCGCCGGTGCGTCCCGGGCGTTCGCGCGGGCCATCGCGATCAGCCGCGCGATGATCGCGGACGACCCCAAGGACCGCCGCGCGACGTTCGACCTCGTGAACGGGCTGCTGCGCCTCGGCGCGGTGCAGATCGAGATGCCCGGCGGTCTGCGCGACGCGCTGGCGACGCTGGAAGAGGCCGACCGCCTGAACGCGTCGCTGTTGGCCGGCGAGCCGGCCAGTGAACGCTATCGCTACTTGCAGGTCGTCCTCGACCGTCGCCTCGGCCGGCTGCTGCGCCTCCTCGAACGCGATGCCGACGCGGAACGCCGGCTCACGCGCGCGCGCACTGAGGCCGAAAGGATGTTCACGGGCCCCTCCGGTCCCGGAGCGAGGCAGCAGTTCGCCATGGCGGGAGTGGAACTGACGTGGCTGTGGGCTCGCCGCGGCGATCGCCGCGCGCCGGCTGCCGCTGCAGCCGCGCGAGGAGACATCGTCATGGCGAAGATGCCGCCGATTCTGGAAGCCCACGCCCGGGCCGACCTGGGACGCGCGCTCCTGACCTTGGCTCGCACCGCAGCGTCGCCGGGCCAGTACGCTGCCGCCGCGGTCGCCGAGTTCGACGCCAGCGCCAGCGCGTGGCAGAGCCAGGCGTCGGCACCGGCGATGTCGCCCCTGCGCGAACGCACGCTGGCCGCGCTGGCGGTCGATCGCGAGGCCGCGGAGGCGCTGAACCGCCGATGAGCGAGCCGACAGATCCGCCCGGGGAGTCGTCGCCCGACGGCGTCACCGAGCTGCTGCTGCGCTGGACCGGCGGCGACAGCGACGCCCTCGACCTGCTGATGCCCGCCGTCTACGCGGAGCTGAAGAAGACCGCGAGCGCGTTGATGCGTCGCGAGCGCGGCGGCCACACGCTGCAGCCCACGGCGCTCGTGCACGAGGCGTGGATGCGGATGGTGCGCCAGGACCGCGTCAGCTTCGAGCACCGCAAGCAGTTCTTCGGGCTGGCGGCACAGGTGATGCGGCGCATTCTCGTGGACCACGCCCGCGCGTCGAAGGCCGGCAAGCGCGGCGGCGGCGCGGAGCCGGCGTCGCTCGACGCGGTCACCATCGCCACGGAAGACAAGGCCTTCGACCTGCTGGCGCTCGACCATGCGCTCACCGAGCTGAGCCGCGTCGACCCGCGGCAGGCGCAGGTGATCGAGCTGCGCTACTTCGGCGGGCTGACCATCGACGAGCTGGCGGAGACCCTCGGCGTCTCGGCTGGCACGATCGGGCGGGCCCAGCGCGCGGCCGAGGCGTGGCTCAGCTACATGATGTCGAAGGCGACGTAGCGGCACGGCCACGGGCGCACGGCGGCGCGGCCGCCGCCGGCCGTCAGGCCAGCGCCACGCGCAGGGCCTCGTCGATCGACGGCGTTCCGAACTCGTAGCCGAGCGCCTGCGCCTTCGCAGGCACGGCCCGCTGTCCCGTCAGCAGCGTCTCGGCCACCTCGCCGACGGCGATGCGCAAGAGGAACGGCGGCACCGGGAGGATCGTGGGCCGATGCAGCGCGCGTCCCAGCGCCGTCGTGAACGTGGCGTTGGTGACCGGCTCTGGCGACGTGACGTTGAACGGCCCGTGCGCGCGGTCGTCGGTCATCAGGTGGCTGACGATGCCGGTCCAGTCGTCGAGCGCGATCCACGGCAACCACTGACGGCCCGAGCCCAGGCGCCCGCCGATGCCGAGCGAGTACGGCAACCGCATCTGCGCCAGCGCCCCGCCGTGGCCCATCACCAGCCCGCTGCGCAGCAGCACGAGGCGCGAGAACTCGGTCATCGGCGCGGCGGCGGCCTCCCATGCGGCCGCCATCTGCGCGATGAAGTCGTCGCCGGCGGGTTCGTCCTCGGTGATGGTGTCGTCGCCACGCGGGCCGTAGTAGCCGATGCCCGACGCGCTCACGACGACCGCCGGCGGCGAGGCCACCAGGTGCAGGGCCTGCGCGAGGCTGGTGGTCGCGAGCACGCGGCTCTCCACCAGCGCGCGCTTGCGCGCTGCGCTCCACCGCTTGTCTCCGATGCCCTCGCCGGCGAGGTTCACGAGCACGTCGATGTTCTCGAGCGTGCGCGCCCACGGCCCGGTGCCGCCGTCGGGTGTCCACGCCACCTCGCCAGCTCGTCCGGGCGCGGGTCGCCGCGTCAGCACCGTCACCCGATGCCCGCGCGCGGTCAGGCGCCGCGAGAGGGCGCCGCCGAGGAATCCGCGGCCTCCGGCGATGACGACCTGCATGCCCCATTCTTACCGCGGCGACGGCCGTACGCTCCGGCTTCGCGCCAATCGCCCTCCGCACGCACCTCGGATCGCACAGTGCGTCTGGAACCGCAGGTTGACGCTTGCCACACACCCGACGCGCACGCCGACGCACCTCCGGTCGCTGCATCCAAGTACCTCTTCGCCAACGACTTACAGCCATTTCGTCGGTCGCGACCCGCGGTGGCACGCCACTCGCTCTATGCCGGGCATCGCGCACGTGATTCACCGGGGCAAAGGGCGCCGGGCTCGCGCGCGACAGGAGTGAGTCGATATGGACCGCGTCAGTCGCTGGTTTCTGGCCCTCATCGCGATCGGGCCGCTGCACATGGGCGAGCAGATGCTCACGAGCCTCGAGGAGTTCTTCATGATTCGCGGCTCGCTGTCGGGCTGGTACGGGATGTTCAGCCCGGTCCACGCCGATCTCGCGAGCGTCGTGCTCATCACCATCGTCTGGACCTTCGCGTCGCTCCTGCTCCTGCTGGTGTTCATGGGCGGACGCGCGCGGCTGGGCGTGGCCGGGCTGTTCGGGTTCTTCGCCGTGACCGAGCTGCACCACGTCCTGGAAGCGCTGGACAAAGGCGGATACGACGCCGGTGTCATCACCTGCGTGCCGTACGCCATCGCCGGGGGCTACCTCTGCAAGGCCGTCGTCGACGCGTGGCGCGATCGGCGCGAGCCGGCGCTGGGCTCGGTTTACACGATGACGCGCGGAGAGGCGCGAGCGGCCCGCTGACCTTGACGGCGCCGGGCGGCGGCGCTATCCTCGTCCGTCTATACCAACTGGTTAGTTAATTACATGGTCATGAGCTTTCCGCCCGAGTCCGCCGCCCGCAACAAGCCCCGTCGCACCGCCTCCACGCGGCCGACGGGTGCCCCCTCCGCCCTCGTGGCATTCGCCAAGCGACCGCGGCGTCCGGGCCCGGCCCCGGCCCGCGGCGCCCGCTCGACCGACACCGCGCCCACGCGCGACCTGATCTTCACCGCCGCGGCCACCGCGTTCTCGCGCGACGGCTTCGACGGCGTGGGCGTCGACGACATCGCCCGCGCGGCCGGCGTGAACAAGGCGATGCTCTACTACCACTACAAGGACAAGCTCACGCTCTACCGCGAGGTCGTGCGCGACATGCTGCGCGCGCTGGGCGGCAGGGTGTCGGTGGTGGCCGAGAGCGACGACGCTCCGCCGCGCAAGATCGAGCGCTTCATCGAGACGCTGGCCGCGATGCGCGAAGAGCGTCCGTGGTGGCCGCCGCTGATGATGCGTGAGCTGGCCGCCGGCGCGCCGCGCCTCGACACGCCGACGCTGACGCACATGCGGGGCGTGTCGCTGGCGTTCGCGTCGATCATCGAGGCCGGCGTCGCCTCGGGCGACTTCCGGCCGGTCAATCCGTTGATGGCCTACATGTCGATCATGGGCCCGCTGATGATGAACGCCGCTCGCGAGCGCGCCGCCGCCGCGCATGGACGCTCGCACCTGCCGGTGTTCGCCACCGTCGATCGCCGCGAGCTGATCGCGCACATGCAGCTCACGGCACTCAGCATGCTGCGGAAGGACACCTCGCGATGACGCGCCGACGCCCCCGCGTTGCCGTGGTCGCCGCCGCGGTGGCGGCCCTGTGGTCGAGCGCCTGCCAGGCGCCCGAGGATCCCAACAACCTGCGCGTCTCCGGCCACGTCGAGGCCACGGAAGTACGGCTGGCACCCGAAATGGGCGGCCGCCTGCTGACGCTCGACGTGAAGGAAGGCGACCGCGTGACGGCGGGCCAGCGCATCCTCACCATCGACGCCACCGACCTGCAGCTCTCGATTGCCCGCGCGAAAACGGAGCAGGCATCGGCGGAAGCGCAGCTCAGGCTGGTGAGCGCGTCGGCGCGCGTGGAGGACGTGCAGCAGGCCCAGGCGCAGGTGGACGCGGCGAATGCCGATGTCCCGGCCGCTCAGGCCGAAGTGGAAGCCGCCAACGCCGACCTGCAGCGCTTCGAGCTGCTGCTCACGCGCAAGTCGGGCTCGCAGAAACAGCGCGACGACGCCGCCACCCGCCGTGACGTCGCTGTGGCGCGTCTCGACGCCGCCAGGAAGCGCGTGGCCGCGGCCGAAGCGTCGCTCACCCGCGTGAAGGCCGGCGCCCGCCGCGAGGAAGTGGCCGTGGCGCAGAGCCGCATCGCCACGGCGCAGGCGGCCATCGCCTCGCTCGAGGATCAACTGCAGGACGCCACGCTGAACTCGCCGGTCAGCGGCGTGGTCACCGAGAAGCTGGCGGAAGCGGGCGAAGTGATTGCCCCGCGCGCGCCGGTGGTGGTCATCACCGATCTCGATCACGCCTGGGCCGACGTCTACGTGCCGGAGCCCTCGGTGCCGCGCATCACGCTGGGCCAGGCGGCCACGCTCTTCACCGACGCCGGTGGCGCCGGCATCCAGGGCAAGGTCACCTACATCTCGCCAAAGGCGGAGTTCACGCCCAGAAACGTGCAGACCGCCGACGAGCGCGCCAAGCTGGTGTACCGCATCCGCGTCACCGTCGACAACAGCGGCGGCGTGCTGAAGCAGGGCATGCCGGTAGACGCCACGCTCGCGCTCGCGGGCGCGCCTGTGCCCGCGTCCACCACGCCTTAGTCATGGACGCCGCGAGGGGCACGGACCCCGCGAGGGGCAGCGATCCCGCCATCACGCTCACCGGCGTGACCAAGCGCTACGGCGCGCAGGCCGCACTGAACGGGCTCACGTTCGAGGCCGCGAGGGGCGAGATGTTCGGCCTCATCGGCCCAGACGGCGCCGGCAAGACCACGGCGATTCGCCTCATCTGCGGGCTGCTGCACGCCGACGCCGGGTCGCTGCGCGTGGCCGGACTCGACCCCGTGAAGGACCATCGCGCGCTGACGCACAAGGTCGGGTACCTGTCGCAGCGGTTCAGCCTCTACGGCGACCTCACCATCGACGAGAACATCGCGTTCTTCGCCGAGATCCACGGGGTCACCGACTACGTCGCGCGCCGCAACCACCTGCTCGAGATGACGCAGCTCACGCGCTTCCGCGATCGGCTCGCGGATCGGCTGTCGGGCGGCATGAAGCAGAAGCTCGCATTGGCTTGCACGCTGGTCCATCAGCCCGAGGTGGTGCTGCTCGACGAGCCGACCACCGGCGTGGATCCGGTGTCGCGACGCGAGTTCTGGAAGCTGCTGTCGACCTTCCTCGACAGCGGCATCACCATCCTGATGACCACGCCGTACCTCGACGAGGCCGAGCGCTGCCACCGCGTGGCGCTCGTGCACGACGGCAAGACGCTGGCCCTCGACACGCCGGCGCGGCTGCGCACGTCGCTGCCAGGCATCTGGCTCGAGGCCTTCCCCGGCGACGCGCGATTCGTGCGCGAACGCGTGCGGGCGGCCGGTCATCCCCACGTCGAGGTCTTCGGCGAGCGGCTGCACGTGTGGCTGCCTGACGCGGCGAACGACGCGGCCGCGCAGCAGGCCCTCGCGGCCCTCATCGCCCGCGCCGGCGTGCCGGCGTTCGAGGCCCGCGTCATCACGCCCTCGCTCGAAGACGTGTTCATCGCCAGGCTCGCGGAGATCGAGTCCGCCGCGCCGGCCGGGGCAGTCGCATGAAGCTCACCGTCCTCTCTTTCGCCATGACCGCCGCGATGGTTGCGGCCGCGCCGATCGCGCAGGCGCAACCCGCGCCGTCCGCCACCGCGCTGAAGCTCACGCTGGATGAAGCCGTGGCCCGCGCCGTGGAAGCGAGCCATCGGCTGGCCGAGGGCCGCGCCCGCCAGCAGGCCGCCGAGGCCACCGTGGTCGTGCGCCGCAAGTCCGACGACCCGTCGCTCACGGCGTCGGTCGGCTACACGCGCACCAATCACGTCGACGAGTTCGGCGTGCCGCAACCGAATGGCTCGCTGCGCGTCATCTATCCCGACATCCCCGACAACTACCGCTCGCGGGTGGAGCTGGCGTGGCCCGTCTACA
>CADEDM010000152.1 GCA_902826065.1 uncultured Acidobacteriota bacterium
ACGGGAGGCGCCTTCGCGCTGGTCGTGAACGACGTGCCGGCGCCGTTCGGCCGGCCGGTCGTCGTGCCCGCGGGAGCCGCCATCGCCGTCGGTTCGCGCGCGCCGGACGCCGGCGCCCGCGCCTATCTCGCGATCGACGGCGGCGTGGCAACGGTGCCGGTGCTCGGCAGCCGCTCGACGCATCTCGTCAGCCGCATGGGCGGGCACGAGGGGCGCGCGCTGGTTGCTGGCGACGTGCTGCCACTTGGGCCGGCGGCGCTCGCCCCGCCGACGCGCGGGGCGGTCGTGACGCCGGTCGCGCCGCCGAGCGACGGCCGGCTTCGCGTGCTCCTCGGCCCACAGCACGACTGGTTCGACGCGGCCGTCAGCGATCGGCTGCTGTCGGCCACGTTCACGGTCGGTCGTCGTTCGGATCGGATGGGGTTCAGGCTCGACGGCCCGCCGATTCCCATCGCGCGGCCCGCTGAGCTGCTCTCCGAGCCGGTGCCGTTCGGCGCCATCCAGGTCCCGGCCGGCGGGGAACCCATCCTGTTGATGGCCGACCGGCAGACGGCCGGCGGGTACCCCAAGATCGCCACGGTGGTCGCCGCGGACTTGCCGGCGGCGGGACAACTGGCGCCCGGCGACGCGGTGCGCTTCGTGGCCTGCACGCGCGCCGAGGCGCGCGCGGCATTGATCGCCCGCGAGCGCGAAGTGCTGCGCGCGATGCCCGAGGTCCGGCCCGCATGACGCCGTTCGAGCAGGCCGTCCGGGCCGCAGTGCCGGGAATGCCCGTGACGGCCGGGGCGCCGCTGGCGCCGCTGACGACGTTCAAGGTGGGCGGGCCGGCGGACTGGCTGGTCGAACCTGCCGAGGGCGATGCGCTCGTCACGGTGATCCGCCTGGCGCATCAGCATCAGCTGCCGCTGACGATGCTGGGTGGCGGGTCCAACGTCCTGATCGCGGATGGCGGCGTGCGCGGCGTCGTCGTGCGGCCGCGCGGCGGGACGATCGCGATGGTCGGCGCCTCGCTCGTGCGTGCCGACGCCGCGGTGACCATCAACGGCCTCGTGCGCTGGACCGTGGCCCGAGGGCTGCAGGGCCTCGAGGCCTGGGCGGGCACGCCCGGCACCGTCGGCGGAGCGATCCACGGCAACGCGCACTGGCGCGCGGCGAACATCGGCGACCTGGTGGAGAGCGTCCGCCTGTGCACGCGCGACGGCACGCTGCGCCAGGTCACCGCCGATCGCCTCGGCTTCGGCTACGACACGAGCCGGCTGCAGCAGACCGGCGAGATCGCCGTGTGGGCGGCGTTCCGTGTGACGCCCGGCGGTGATCCCGAGGCGCTGCGTGCGATCGCCCGCGACTCGCTGCACTTCCGCAAACGCACCCAGCCGCTGGCGTCGCCCAGCGCCGGGTGCATCTTCCAGAACCCGCAGGCGCCGCGCGACCGCGTGCCCGACGGCATCCCTCCGTCGGCCGGCGCCCTGGTGGATCGCGCCGGACTGAAGGGCCGCGCCGTCGGCGGGGCGCGGGTGTCTACGACGCACGCCAACTTCATCGTCAACGAGGGCTCGGCGACCGCGGCCGACGTCGCGGCGCTGGTCGAGGCGTGCCGCACCGCGGTGCGGGACCAGTTCGGCGTCGCGTTGCGCGACGAGATCGTGCGGCTGGGCGACTGGCCATCGTGAGGCTCATTCCATGTCGACGTTGATCATCGAAGGCGGCCACCGGCTCTCGGGTGTGGTGGACGTCGAGGGCAACAAGAACGCCGCCTTGCCGCTGATGGCGGCGACGTTGCTGACGCCGGACCCGTGCGTGCTGACCAACGTGCCGCGGATCGCCGACGTCGACGTCATGGCGCGGCTGCTGCTCGATCTCGGCGCCGAGGTCGACGGCATCGGCAGTTCGACGCTGACGGTGCGCTGCGCCGAGATCCGCACGCACGAACCGGATCGCGCGCTGGTGGGCCGCCTTCGCGGCTCGGTGCTGCTGCTCGGGCCGCTGCTGGCGCGCACCGGGCGCGCGTTCATCGCGCCCCCCGGCGGCGACTTCCCGGCGCGCCGTACCATCCGCACACACCTCGAGGCGCTCACGGCGATGGGCGCGCGGGCCGTCGACGGGCCCGGGCATCGGCTCGAGGCGCCCGACGGGCTGAAGCCCGCCTCGATCTATCTCGACGAGGCGTCGGTGACCGGCACCGAGACGGCGCTGCTGGCGGCTGCTGCCGCGACAGGCGTCTCGGAGATCCGCCATGCCGCCTGCGAGCCGCATGTGGTCGAGCTGTGCGAATTCCTGGCGGGCATGGGCGCCGGCATCACCGGCGCCGGCTCGAGCACGATTCGCGTCGAAGGCGTGCCGCGGCTCGGCGGGGCGCAGCGCGAACTGTGGGGCGACTACATCGAGGCCGGCAGTTGGGCCGTGGTGGGCGCCATCACCGGCGGCGAGATCGAGATCCGCGGCGCCCGCGCCGTCGACATGGAGGTCGTCACCGCGGTGCTCCGCAAGCTCGGCGTGCAGTGCCAGCAGCGCGACGACGTCCTGCAGGTGGGCGTGTCGACACTCACCGGTGCCGGCCGTATCACCACGGGCCTCTGGCCGTCATTCCCGAGCGATCTCATCAGTCTGGTCACGGTGCTGGCGACGCAGGCCGACGGCGCCACGCTGGTGCACGACTGGATGTACGAGCTCCGCCTGTTCGCGCTCGAGCAGATGAGCGGCATGGGCGCGGACCTGTTCCTGTGCGATCCGCACCGCATCATCGTGACCGGCCCGGCGAAGCTGCGTGGCAAGACGCTCGACAGCCGCGACATCCGCTCGGGCATGGCGCTCATCGCCGCGGCACTCGCGGCGACGGGGCAGAGCCGTGTCGAGCCGCTGGAGACGGTGGAGCGCGGCTACAGCCGCCTGGTCGAGCGCCTGCAGTCACTCGGCGCGCAGGTCGCGAAGGTCTAGCGCGAGGTGGCGAGCGGCCGGCGGCCGCTCAGCGGCCGGGCGGCGGAGGCGGCGGCTTCACGGGCTTGGCGGTCCCGGGCGCCGGCGGGATCGGCCGCAGCACCGGCGCGGCCTGGGCGGGGGCCGGGGTCGCGCCGGCTGGCGCGGCATCGACTGCACCCGCAGGCGGCCGCACCGGCGTCGGCCCTGGCACGTCGACCACGGCCGCGCCCGTGTCGCGGCCCATGCGGAACGCGCGCACGTCCGTGTCGGTGAGATCCAGCACCCGGACGATGTGCGGCGTCAGGGTCAGGATGATGTCGGTGGCCTGCGTCTCGGTGCGGTTGAACGCGAACAGGCGGCCGATGACCGGGATGTCGCTGAGGCCGGGGATGCCCGACATCACCTTGCGCTCTTCGTCGCGGATGAGTCCGGCCAGCATGTTCGTCTCGCCGTCGCGCAGGCGGATCACCGTGGAGATGAAGCGGTTGCCGAACGTCGGCAGGTTGCCGAAGCCGGTGCCCGAGACACTGCTGACCTCGACCTTGATGGCCAGCGACACGTCGTCGTCGTGGTGCATCCGCGGCGTGATGTCGATGTTGACGCCGATGTTCTCGTAGTTGAACGACGTGATCGGCTGCGTCTGCACGCCGCCGGCCGCAATCGGCGCGAAGGTCGTGACCGGCACCGGCACCCGTTCACCGAACCGGGCCTGCGCCGCCGTGCCTTCCTGCGTGCGCAGTTGCGGATTGGCGAGCGTGCGCGTGTTGGTGTCGCTCTTGAGCAGCCGGTAGTAGAGGCCCGGGAGGTTCGTGAGCAGCACGTCCGACGACGTCAGGCTGCGCAGGTCGCGCAGCGTGATGCCGTCCTCGCGGTTCACCGTGGCCTGGCCGTCGATCCCGGTCGGCGTCGACGTCGGCGACGCGATCTGCAGGCCGTAGTCCTGCAGCCGCGTGCGATCGACTTCGAGGAGTTCGACGTCGATCACGACTTCCGGGCGGGCTTTGTCGATCGCGGTGATGATGCGGCCGGCGGCGGCGACGCGCTCGGGGGTGTCCTTGATGGTGATGGCGTTGGTGGCGGCGACCGGCGCCAGCCGGCGCGCGTCGACGACGATGCGCAGCACGTCGACCGTCTCTTTCAGGTCGGCGTTGCTCAGGAAGAACGTGCGGACGATCTCCTCCTCGTACTCGCGACGCTTGGCCGCGGTGTCGGGGATGACGATGATGCTGCGCGGCGCGGTGACGCGCCAGAAGGTCCGCGTCGCGGTGCCCAGCGATGTCAGCGCCTCCGCCAGCGGCGCCTTGCGCAGGTCGATGCTGAGCGGCTGATCGCGGAACGTCGGGTCGAACATCACGCTGAGATTCGAGAACCGGCCGATGGCGGTGAAGATGTCGCGTGCGCTGGCGTCGCGGAAGATCAGCGAGTCGGGCAGGGCGACGTCCTCGGGCACGTCGGCGCCGGGCAGGGGCGCGGCGAGGCTGTCGCGGATCAGGCCTTCGAGCGTGGTCTTGCCGCCGCGATCGATCGCCACTTGAGTCCGCATCTGCGCGCGCAGGGCGCGGAGCTCGTCCTGGATCTCGCCGCTGGCCGGATTCAGCTCCGCGGCCAGCTGGTACTCGACCAGCGCTTCTTCCGTCTTGCCGGTGGCGTTGTGCCGTCGCGCCCGTGCGAAGTGGTCCTGCGCCGCGCGCATCTTGGCGCGATCGAGGGACAGGCGAATGGTGCGGTCGTCGGGTTTGGCGCGTGCCGCCTTGGTCCACTCGGCCACCGCCAGGTCGTAGTCCTGCCGCTGCTCGGCGAGTTGCGCGAGCCGCGTCCCCCCCGTGGTGGCGCAGGCGGCGGCGCAGGCGACGAGCACGAGGGCGGCGAGACGCGGGGAACGGGCGGCGCCGGGGGTCATTGAGTGATGACGTCCACGCCTTTGGGGATGCGGAACTCGAACGTCGTATCGGGCGGACGCCGGTTCTCCTTCAGGTCGCCGAACGTGAAGGTCGAGCGGCCGCCCTGGCGATCGAGGGCCACGAGCACCCGGATCTGGTAGCTGACCGGGTCGACGGCGATGGCCAGCCACTCGAAATCAGGATCCTGGCGGCGGGCCACCAGCTTCAGCCCCAGGAGGCCAGCCGGCGCCCCGGGCACCGCCATCGCGGATGCCTCGAAGTCGCGGGTCAGGTTGGCTCGGCCCGTCAGGAACAGCGCCGGCGTCGTGTCCGCGCCGGTCGGGGCGTCGCTGACCATGACCTGACGATCGGCGGGGAAGTAGGCGTAGACCTTGGTGCCGTTGGAGACGAATTCCTTCTTCTCGGGGCTCGTGTACACCCAGCGCATGCGGCCGGGACGCTTGATGACCAGCGTGCCGCGCTCGGTGGTCCTGGTCCGCAGCACGCCGCCTTCGTAGGTCTGGGTGAACGTGCCCTCGAAGTCCCCGACGCTGTCGTAGCGGGCCTGGACGCGGCGGGCGAGTTCATCGGCCGCCAGAGCGGTCTGGGCGGCCATCCGAGGCGCCAGGACCAGCGCCGCGAGGACCGCGGGGGCCAGGAGGCCGTAGACGTGCCGCGCCACGGGACCAGTATACGGGCAGGTCAGGCAGGTCGCCAGTGTGAGCACCGGCGGGCAGGAGGCGCGGGCCGAAGGTGATTGGTGGACGGCAGGAGGATCGAACTCCCGACCTCCGCGTTGCGAACGCGGCGCTCTCCCAGCTGAGCTAGCCGCCCACGGTGCCCAACGCGTCGCCGGCGAGCGCCGACAACCTTTTGAGTCTAGCACAGCCGCGCGAGCGACGGCTCAGCCGAGCCACGCGTGCAGCGTGTACTCCGCGCGCACGAAGTGGAAGCCGACCGACTCGTAGACGCGGATGACCGGGAAGTTCGCGAGCTGCGTCTGGCACTCGGCCACCGCGCCCTGCGAATGGGCCCACAGCGTCGAGTCGCGGATCAGGCTGGCGTAGGCGCCCGGCGCATCCTGTCGGCAGGCGCCGAGTCCGCCTCCGTAAATCGGCGTGCCGATCGACGATGCCGGTTCGCGCCGGCGATGCGCGAGATAGCCGTTCAGGCGGCCCGACGAGTCCGCGGACACCATGACCACGTCGGCCATCGTCCCGGCCAGGCACTGTCGCGCCCACTCCTCGTAGAGCCCGTCGGCCCGTTCCGACGGCAGGTGCGGATCGAGGTGGAAGCGGCCTGCATATCCGTGGTACGCCTCGCGCGTGATCTCGAGAATCTCGTCATGATCGGCCGGCGTCGCCGGCCGGAGCGGACCGACCGACCGCACGTCGCGCACCTCGTCGCGCCCGCGGCGCAGGATGTAGGTGGCGAGCGCGTCCATCGTGCGAAAGCCATGCGCCTCGAGCACCGCCATCGACTGGAGATCGGCGACGTCCACGCGCGCCGTGAGATGCCGGACGCCCGCCGCGCGCGCACCCGACAGCGTCGCCGCGATCGCCGCCGACCGTTCCTCACTGGTCGTGTCGTCGCGCGTGACCACGTCGAGTCGGCCCATCGGCACGCCGAAGAACGTGGTGTCCCACGCCAGGGGCCTCGCGAGCACGACGGCGCGGATCCCATCGTCGCAACTCGCCACACTGAACTCACCGGCCGTGGCGAGGACGGCGTCGACGTCGGCCGCAAGGATCGCGGTCTGCTCTCGTCGCGAGTGGGTGCGATACTGGCGATACGGCTTGAAGCCTGCCGCCTCGTACAGTGCGGCTCGCGCGGTCGTGTCCGTGTCTCTGAGGAGTGTCGTCGAGGTCATGTCCTGATCAGCGCGACGTCGTTCGAGTGCGGCCACACGCAGCGAACCTCGACACGAAGCGCGCGCCTGTGCACGGGCTGCGGTGACGGCTATGGGTGTGAGGGTGCGGAGCGACTCGAGGTCTACGGAACCACGACGGTGATCTCATTCGACGCGAGGCTCGCACCACAGGCATTGGTCGCGACCACGCGCACGTAGTATGTGCCGGGCGGCGCCGGCGCCGCGATCGAGGTCGCGGTGGTGCCGGTCGGATAGACCAGGAGATCGCTGCCGCCGGGCACACTGCCGACGACCAGCGAGTACCCGGTCGGCGGCGTGCCGGCGGGCGCCGTCCACGCCATGCCGACGACGCGGTTGGCCACGTTGAAGACCAGGCCGGTGGGAGCGCCAGGCGTGGCGGTGCACGGCCGCACGTCGAGGATCACTTCCGTCGACGGCGGACTCACGCCGCAGACGTTCGTGGATCGGAGACGCGTGTAGTAGCGGCCGTAAGGCACGCTGGCGCCGAAGGCGAGTGGCGTGGCCGGCAGCGGCAGCACGACCAGGTTCGCGAGGCCCGGAGCGGTCCCGGCTTCGAGTTGATACCCCTGCACGACGCCGGTGCCGGCGGTCCACTGCAGGAACACCGCCATGTCGTTGGTGGACGCCGTGTAGGTGGCCGGCGCCCCGGGCGGCGCGCACCCCCCGACGGTGACCGAGGCCTCCGGCGATGGCCCGCTCGTGCCCAGCGCGTTCGACGCCCGCACGCGTACGTAGTAGGTGCCGGCGGGCACGCCGCCGACACCCGTCGACGTGGCCGGCGCGTTGATCGGAATCGTGCCGATGTTGTAGATGCCGGGCGCCTGGCCCGCGTCGATGAGATACCGCTGCGCGGCGCCGCCGGTCGACGCCGGCGTCCACGACAACGTGACGTTCGACAGCGTCGCCGTCGCCGTCATCGCCGTCGGCGCGTTGGGCGGCTGCGGCGCGGACGCCTGGCCTTCGTAGATCGACGTGATGCCCTGGACGTCGTCGGCGCCGAGGCTGCTCGGCCCGCTGGTGCAGCCGGCGGGCGGCCCCTGCTGCATGATGGCGCCGCCGGCGCCGCTGTGGCCGAGGCCCAGCGCGTGGCCGAGGCCGTGGGTGATCGCGTCCTGGAAACACCCGGCGCTCGTGGCCTGCGACCCGGCGTCGTTCAGCACGACGAAGCCCTGCAGGAACTTCTGGAAGGTGACGCCGTTGACGGTGCGCAGATCACCGGTCGTGTAGTAGCCGCCGCCGATGACCCAGTCGGGGATGCCGCCCGGACACGGATCGTTGAACGCCAGTGCGATGCGGCCGTTGCCGGTGAACGACAGGGCCGGGCAGTCCGATGTGGACAGGCCCGACCCGCCTTCGCGCAGGTCGAGGTCCATTCCGGATCCGCGCCAGAGATTGATCGCGTTGGTCACGTGCGACGCGCTGGCGTGCGACCACGTCGGTGGGAAGGCCGGGCGATCGACGAACAGCGGCGTGCCGCTGTCGACCTCGTGCCAGCGGGCCGGGAACCCGCCTTCGGTGGGCAGGTAGGAGAACGCCAGCGCGGCCGCGTGCTGCATGGGCGCGTACTCGGCGGGCATCGCAGTGAACGTCGCCGCTGCACGGCGACCCTTGAGGAGGTCGTCGCGCACCGCAAGGTACGGCCGCCGTTCTTCCGTGAGGCCCGAACCCCGCGTGGCGAACAGCGTCCCGTCGATGTCCTCGACACGCCACTTGCCACGACCGAGCCCGCGGGTCCGCAGCGTGCCATCGCGCGGGTCGAGATCGAGATCGAGCAAGACATCTTCGTCGGCGCCGAAGCCGGCCTGGCCGGCAATCCACAAGCCGATGCCGCCGACCTCGCCACCGAGCTGCCGCAGCACCAGTTGTCGGGGCACGGCGGCGCCGACGACGACCTCGGTCACGTCGATCGTGACGAAGGTCTGGAGGGTGCGCGCGGCATCCCACGCCGACCGCGCGCCGGCGACCCGACCGCGAACCACGAGCCCGTCGGACGGGGACTGGGCCTGCGCGGGCGCGAGGGTGAGCAACAGGGCCGCCAGCGACAGGATCGCGGCGCGGCGGCAGGGCGGCGGAAACGGACGAGGCAGAGCCATCACGTGGTGGCTCCAGCGTACAACGAACGGGCCGGTGCTGTGGCACCGGCCCGGCCGCTGAAAAACCGACGCGTCAGCCCTAGGGCTTGTTGCCGGCGTCGAGATAGTAGGTCAGGGTCCACACGGCGCGAGCGCCCTGCTGCACCGTGGCGGGCGTGACGTCGGCGTTGTTCGGCCCGGGATTGGGGCCGCAGTGCCCGACGATGACGTCGTAGAGCGACATGTTGCGCTCGGAGGAGTTGCCGTCAGTGGTCGCGCCCTCGTCGGGCAGTGCACTGCGGTTGTAGGCGATGATGTCGTGCGACATGCCTTCGTTGCCGCGCTTGATGTTCAGCCCCCAGCGCGTGCTGCGCAGGCGCAGCCGGCGGACGGCTTCGAAGAGGAAGCGGCTGTTGGCGCACGAGGCGTTCAGCAGGTCGCGGCGCTCGTTGGCGAGCGTGTTGACGACGTTGGTGAGATCACCGAGCGGCACCGGCAGGAGCTGGCCGGGCGCCGGGTCGGCCTCGCGAGGACCGGCCGGCGGCGCGCCGTTGTTCACGACCTGGAAGTTGCGCACCGCCTGCGACCCGCAGGAGAAGGCCGTGCGCACGGCGAAGTCGTAGGTGCCGTGCGGCAGCAGCAGGCGCGTCTGCTGGTTGAAGCCCAGGTTCATGCGGCCGTTCGGCGCCGAGATCGGGTAGTCGGCCAGGCTCGGCACGTTGTTGATCGCGACGCTGATGAAGTTGACGACGCCGGGCAGGGGGGTCCAGTTGAGGCTCATGATGCTGCTGAACGCCGTCGCCGAGAAGTCGCTGATCGCGGCATCGCACGCGCCACCAGGAGGCATCGTGACGACCACCTCGTTCGACGGGGCGCTCGCGACGTTGCCGAACTGCGTGTTCACCGCGACGACGCGCGCGTAGTAGGTGCCCGCCGGCACGCCGGCGGGGAAGCCCCATCCGGCGTTGCTGACGTTGGCCGCGTAGCCCGTCGTGCCGGGAGCAAGGCCGATCTGCACCTGGTACAGGTCGGCGCTGGCGCCGCCGGCGCCGGGTGTCCAGGCGGCGACGAGCCCGGTGCCATTGCGGGCGACCGTCAGGCCGGTGGGTGCGGCAGGCGGCGACGGCACCTGGATGACGACCTCGTTCGAGGGGACTTCCGGGCCCGCCGTGATGGCGACGATGCGCACGAAGAAGACGCCAAGGGGGGCGGTGGTTCCGAACGACGTGACGTTGCCCAGCGGCACGGACAGGATGTAGGCGCCGCTGCTGACGCCGGCGTCGAGCCGGTATCCCAGGGCGCCGGCCGTTGCCGACCAGGTGAAGTTGACCGTGACGCCATTGACGGACGGCTGCGCCAGCACGGGCGCCTGGGCGTGGGCGACGCCGGCGCTGAGGAACCAGGTGGCCGCGACGACCGCCAGGCTCCGAAGCATTCGTTCCTTCATCTCGCTCTCCTCATAAAGCGGGGGCTCCAGAGGCGCACCTGCGCACACTTCCGGTATCACCGCGTCCTTCGACCGCCCTGACGTTGTTGGGGATCACACACGAAACGGGGGCCCGAAGGCCCCCGCCAAGGTGCAAAAGTGTACCACACGGATCCGGCTTCGGATCCGTGTGGCGATGTCTACAGAGCGGTCTTACGGGAAACCAGCGCTGCGGTAGGGCTGGAGCGTCCAGATGGCGTCGGCGCCGCCCTGGCCGGTCACGTCGATCCATCCGGCGACCGGATTGCCACAGTGCCCGATGATGACGTCGATGACGTAGATCTCGCGCGTGCCCTCATCGGCCTGCGAGCCCCAGTTGTAGGTGATCACGTCCTGCGACATGTCGTTCACGCGCCCGCGCTTCCAGTTCAGGCCCCAGCGCGTGTCTTCCTGGCGGAGCCGCTGTACCAGCCGGAAGAGCCAGGTGTTGTTGCCGCCGCTGGCGACGCACGACGCCAGCAGGTCGCCGCGATACAGCCGGCCGATCTCGTCGACGACGGCCGCGCGGTTGGGCAGCGGCAGGCGCTGGCCCGGAGGCGGGTTGGGCGTCCGGCTGCCGCCGGTCGGCGCCGTCACCGTCACGGCGACTTCGGCCGAGGTCGAGAACTGGCCGCAGGCGTTGGCCACGACGACGCGGGCGTAGTAAGTGCCGGCCGGCACGAACGGATTCGACACGCCGGTCTGCGACGCCGGCAGCGGCTGCGAGATCATCGGCGCCCCGCCGGGCGTCGCCGACACGTCGAGCCGGTAGCCGATCGCGCCGCCGATGGCGTTCCACGACACCACCACGGCCTGGCCGTTGACCGCGACGTTCAGCGTTGGAGCGGCGGGTGCCGAGCACGCGTTGCTGACCGTGACCGTGACCTCGTTCGAGGCCCCGCTGATCCCGCCGGCGTTGGCGGCGTGCATGCGCGCGTAGTAGACGCCGGGCGGCACGTTCGGCACCGACACCTGCCCCGAGAGCGGCACCGGCAGGACCACGAGCGACTGCCCCGGGACCACGCCGGCGCCCAGCAGGAGCCCGGTGGCGCCGGCCGGCGGCGTCGCTGCGAAGGTGATGGTGCTACCCGACACCGCCGCCTGCAGGTTGGTCGGCGGCGAGGGCGGGCCCTGTGCCGAGCTGACCGCGACAGCGACGACGTTCGACGGCGCCCCGAGTCCGCTGGCGTTCCGCGCAATCACCCGCAGGAAATAGGTGCCCTGCGGCACGTTGGGGAGGCTGAACGACGTGACCGGCCCGAGTTCCTGTGCGTGGAGCACCTGCGCGGGACTCAAGCCCACTTCCGCCCGATAGCTGAAAGCGCCGGGCACGGCTGTCCAGGTCGCCGACACGGTCTGACCGACCGCACTGGCTTGGAGAACGGGGGCGGCGGGGGGCTGAGCGGCGACGGGCGCGGCGAGCGTCAGGCACGCCGCCAGCGCGGTGAAGACAGTCAGGGTTCGGAGCATCGGTAAGACCTCGGAGCGCGAATCACGGAATGGACGGACGGCGAAGTGCGAAGTCGGTGCCACATTCACGCAACGAGGGAAGTCGCGGTATCGGGCGATTGGGGTGTTTCGACCCTTACAGAACTGTCATCCTTCGATACGTTCCTGACAGAAATGGCACACCCTTCGCGCGGTTGCACTGGTACTATCGGCCCCACACGCGAGATGCACCACCCCCAGCGACAGCCCCGGCTCGATCTTGGATTGCTGGCGGTGCTCGGAGTGGCCCTGGTCCTGCGCGTGTGGCGGGTCGACGTCCCCTATATCGACGCACACAGCTGGCGTCAGGTCACCAATGCCGACATCGCCCGGCACTTCGCGACCTCGACCGTAGACCTTTTTCACCCGCAGGTCTCGTGGGGCGGCCGCGACGGGGTGGTCGGCATGGAGT
>CADEDM010000153.1 GCA_902826065.1 uncultured Acidobacteriota bacterium
GCGTGTGGGAGGTCTACATGCGTTCTCGTCTGGTATGGATGTTTGCGATCGCGGCCTTGCTGGCCGCGCCGCTGTCAGGGTGGGCTCAACAGACCACCGGTAACCTGCGCGGGACAGTGACCGACGATACCGGCGCGGTACTGCCTGGTGTCACCGTCACACTGCGCGGACGCGCGGTGCCCGGCGCGCCGACGTCGATCACGAACGAATCGGGCGTCTTCCGCTTCCCGAACCTGCCGCCCGGCACCTACGACATCACGGTGGAACTCGCCGGCTTCGCCACGAGCACGCAGACGGGCATTCCCGTGGCGCTCGGCGGCACCGCCGACATCCCCGTGCAGATGAAGGTCAGCACGCAGCAGGAGACGATCACCGTCACGGCGGAAGCCCCGGTGGTCGATTCGGCCAGCTCGCAGGTGGCCACGAACTACTCGCGCGAGTGGGTCGAAAACGCGCCGGTGCGCCGCTTCACGTTCTTCGACCTCATCAACGCCGCGCCCGGCGTCAGCCCGGCCACGTCCACGAGCTCGCGCTCGCAGTCGTTCGGCTCGGCCACCAACGAGAACATGTATCTGCTCGACGGCACCGACTTCACGGCGCCGTCGACGGGCGCGGCGTGGCCGTGGCCCAACACCGACGCCATCGAAGAGGTGCAGGTGCTGTCGCTCGGCGCCCCTGCCGACTACGGCAACCTCGCCGGCGCCGTGTTCAACGTGGTGACGCGCCAGGGCAGCAACACCTTCCACGGCGACACGAACATCTACTTCCAGAGCGACGGCCTCACCGGCCGCAACACCACCGACGACCAGGACGGCGGGCTGCCGTACTATCGCGACAGCTTCGTCGACACGACCACGCAGCTCGGCGGGCCCATCCTCAAGGACAAGTTCTGGTTCTTCGGTTCGTACCAGTACCAGAAGGACTCGGACGCGCAGCCCGGCACCGACCCGAACACGCCGGCCCTGTCGACCGCGAAGCGCTACTTCTGGAAGTTGAACTACCAGATCAACCAGAACAACCGCCTCCAGGCGCAGACGCACGACGACTTCTACCGGATTCCGCAGCGCGCGACGGCCAACGACTCGCCGGAATCGGTGAGCGTCGAGAACGGCCACAACCCGTCGCCCGGCCTGCTGTGGTCGTCGGTGCTCACGCCGACCACGGTCTTCGAGGCCCGCTACTCGGGCTTCTACGGTGTCGACCACGGCGATCCGCTCAACGGCGGGCCCCGCGTGGCGCGTCGCTACAAGGATCTCGACACCAACCGCATCACCGGCGGCATCTACGGCTGGTACGACGGCAAGAGCCAGAAGACGGCGTTCTCGGGCAAGGTCACCAAGTACGCCGACAACTTCCTGGGCGGCAGCCACGACTTCAAGGTCGGCGTCCAGTTCAACACCGGCTTCGGTGAGTACACCTACGGCTACAACGACTACATCTACACCTACGGCAGCCAGATCTACTACGGCTACAGCACGCAGCTGCCCTACACGCAGGGCGGCCGCCTCAAGGCGCTCGGCGTGTTCGCCGACGACACCTACAAGATGGGGCGGGCCACGTTCAACATCGGCGTGCGCTTCGACAACAGCACCGCCTACTTCGTCGAACAGGATCTGCTGAACGCCCAGGGCGAGCCCACCGGCCAGAAGTCGCCCGCCGTTGACAAGGTGTTCAACTGGAAGGCCATCTCGCCGCGGTTCGGCGTGAACGTCAAGCTGAACGACAGCGGCTCCACGCTGGCGAAGGCGCACTACGGCCGCTACTACCGCGGCATCGTCACCGGCGAGTTCGACAACACCTCGCCGTCGATCACGCCGAAGTACACGTTCTCGGGCTTCTACGACGCGGCGGGCAACCCGACCGGCAAGTCCCTGGTGTCCGACACGTCGCAGCTCGGCGTCGATCCCAACCTCAAGAACCCCTACACCGACCAGTTCATCGTCGCGCTCGAACAGCAGGTGGGTCCGAGCCTCGGCATGTCGATCAACTACGTGCACAAGCGCAGCGAGCGGCAGACGGCGTTCAACGATGTCGGCGGCGCCTACGTGCAGCAGGCCTATGCGAACTCGCTGGCCCCCGGAGTCACTTCGGTGTCGCGGCTGACCAACGGCCTCGACAGCCGCTTCTTCCAGCTCGAGAACGACGACCGCATGTTCTCGCGCTACAACGGCGTGGCGTTCGAGCTCAAGAAGCGCATGTCGAACCGCTGGCAGGCCAACGTCGGCGTGACGCTGTCGAAGAGCACGGGCCGCCAGGGATCGAGCTCCGCGCGCGCGACGCCGATCTCGAGCCAGGTCAGCACCGCCGGCGTCTTCGGCCAGGATCCGAACGACTACATCAACTCCGACGGCCGCCTGATCGGCGACCGCCCGGTGGTGGTGAAGACGCAGTTCATCTACCAGGCGCCGTTCGGCATCACCACGTCGTTCAACTACCAGGGCCAGAGCGGCCATCCGATCTACTCGGAGATCCGCGTGCCGACCAGCGTGACGGGCCTGGCGGTGCAGAGCCGCGTGATTGCCTTCGAGGCCGACGGCGAGGATCGCACGCCGTTCTGGCATCAGCTCGACGCTCGTGTCGAGAAGGCCTTCACGATCAAGGCGCCGGCGGAAGTGGCGGTGTTCGCCGACTTCCTGAACCTGCTCAACACCGACGTCAACGAGAGCGTGCTCGACCGGCGCCTCGGCAACGTCAACTACAACGTCGCGTCGCGGTTCGTGCTGCCGCGCCGGCTGATGATTGGTGGCAAGTTCAGGTTCTGAGCGCCAGAGAACGTGCGTTCGGAACAGCGGCTAGCCGCTAGAGGCTAGACGCTCGACCAACCAGAAGGGCGGCTCTACGGAGCCGCCCTTCGCATGTACGGCCCCCGCCTGGATGCGTCCGGCCGCCACCTGCCGGCCGTCGCCGGGTCAGCGGCCCAGGGCGCGGCGCCGCGTGTCGAGCTGCGCGGCCAGGGCGTGATCGCCGGCCGCGATCGCAGCCGCGACCGCGACGTCCAACGCCGCGACGGCATCGCGTGGCCGTCCGGTGGCGGCGAGGGCCTCGGCCAGCAGCGCCAGCACCCGCGGATCGCGTCCGCCGCTGCGGTCGTTGAGCGGCGCCGTGAGCGCCAGGGCCGCGGCGGGATCGCGCAGCGCCGGCGGGTCGACCGTGAGCAGCAGCCGCGCCAGGTTGCCGGCGAGCGCCGCGTCGTCGGGACGCGCGCGCTGCGTCCGCTGCAGCAACGTCACGGCGTCGCCGCCGCGCCCGGTCGCCGCCCACGCGAAGGCGAGCGCGCTCACCACCGGGGTCTCCGGCAGGCCCGCCGGCAGTGCCACCTCGAGATCGGCGGCGCCGCGATCGAGCCGGCCCACCTGCACCAGGGCCATGCCGCGGTTCACGCGCACGGTGGTGCGGGATGGGTCGGCGTCGAGGGCGCGATCGTAGGCGGCAATGGCGGAGTGGAACTGCCCGGCCTCGGCCGCGCGATTGCCGGCGGCCGTCTCCCGGTCGGCAACCAGCGCGGCCAGCCGCGCCCGCGCCGGCGCGTGATCCGGCACCTGGCCGACGAGCCGCTGCAGGTGATCGATGGCGGCGTCGGTACGGCCGGCGTCGGCGTCCGCCAGCGCCAGGTTGTAGAGCGCGATGTCGTTGGCCGGGTCGAGGGCGACGGCGCGCGTCCACAGCGTCACCGAGTCACGCCAATACGCGGCCTGACTTCGTGTGGCGGGCACCAGCAGCGCCACGGCGGCGCCGGCGCCGAGCAGCACGCCGCGCCGCACGCTGGACGGCGCGCGCACCACGGCGAGCGCCATCACCACGGTGAGCACCATGGCCGGACCGTAGGTGTAGCGATCGGCCGTGGCCTGCACGCCCGACGGCAGCAGCCCGCTCACCGGCAGGAGCAGCAGCAGATACGACCCCCACACTGCGGCGGCGACGCGGGCCGACCACAGCTGCCAGGTCAGCGCTACCGCCGCCACCGAGGCGAGCACGGCCACCACCAGCGGGCCCCAGTCGGCCGACGGCACGCGCGGCAGGACGTCGAGCGGCGTCAGGTCGATCGGCGCGAGCGTGCGCCAGAGGTAGCGCGCCGGCGCCGTGACGGCCGCGACGAGGCGCGGCGCAAGGCCGACGTCCGCCAGCGACTCCACCGGCCGGGCGCGCGCTTCGAGCAGTGCCAGCGGCGCGGCGACCACGGCGAACCAGGCCACCGCGCGTGCCAGGTCGGCGCTGCGCCGCACCGCGCGCGGGTCGGCGGCGGCGATCGCCACGAAGGCCAGCGGCGCGAGTGGCGCGGTGACGCGGGTCAACTGCGACACCGCGAACGCCGCGACGGCGCCGGCCAGGAGATGGGCCGGGGCGCCGCGGGCCCACGCCGTCCACAGCCCCCATGACGCGAGCAGCGGCAGGTACGACAGCAGGTAGGGCAGGGCGCTGGCCCACGCCACCGGCTCGACCCGCAGCGGATGCACGGCGAAGAGCGCCGTGGCCGCCGCGGCGATCCACCAGCGGCGGTCATCGCCGGCGGGCACGATCGCGGCCAGCCACGACGCGGTGAGCACGAAGAGCAGCAGGGCGACGGCAGTGTGCAGGACCAGGCCGGCGGTGTGCACCCGCACGGGATCGGCGGGCCGGCCGGCGATGGCGCCGAGCGCCAGCCATGCCAGCGGCTGGACGTGCTGCAGATCGCGCGTGGTGAACGCCCACGCCACGCGATCGAACGGGCGCGTTGGCGCCGCCGCCAGCGCGGCCATCACCTCGCTGTCGTCCCAGTTGAGGAACGCGTGGTCGCGTACCGGCGCGAAGGTCCCCAGCGTCAGCGCGGCCAGCACCAGCGCGCCGAGCCACGGCTTCGCGTGCGTCATCGTCGCAGGTCCGCGAGCCGCTCGCGCGCCGGGCGGAACGCCGGGTCGAGGGCGAGCGTGCGTTCGAACCACTGCGCGGCATCGGCCCGTCCGGCCCGCATCAGCACGAGGCCGAGATTGTAGGCGTAGCGGGCGTTCTCCGGATCGCGCGTCGTCGCCTCGCGGAAAGCCGCGGCGGCGTCGTCGTTGCGGCCGGCCCCGCCCAGCGTCATGCCCAGCGAGTTCCAGAAGTCGGGCACCGACGCATCGAGGGCCGTGGCTTCCTGGAATCGCGCCAGCGCCCGCTCGGGTTGGCCGAGCCCGAGGTGCAGCTCGCCGAGGCGCCAGCGCACGAGGGCGTCGTCAGGCGCCATCGCCGCCACGCGCTCCCAGGCGCTCATCGCCTTCGCGCCGTCGCCGAGCGCCTGCCACAACTGGCCCTCGCGATCGACGAGCGCCGCGTCCTTCGGCGCCGCCTGCTCGCCGCGCTGGATGGCAGCGAGGGCGCCGCGCACGTCCTTGCGCGCCACGGCTGCCTCCGCCAGTTCCAGGTAGGCCCGCGCGTAGCCGGGCATGCGGGCGATGGTCTGCTCGAAGGCCGTCGCCGCGTCGCGCCAGCGTCCGACGCCGGCCAGGGCCTGGCCCTCGTAGAAGTGCACCTGGAAGCTGTCGGCCCCGGCCTGGCGCAGCCGCACGAACCGCGCGACGCTGTCGGCGAAGCGGCGCTCCTCGAGCAGGCGGAGGCCGTCACGCATCAGCGTGTTCAGCGTCTGGAACTCGCCAATCTTGTCCTTCGGATCGGCGCCGGGCGCGACGTGGTCGCGCGACGCACCGGGACTGACGTAGCCGAGGGCGCCGAGCTTCTGCAGGGCCTCCGCCGGGATCGCGGCGGTTGCGTCGTCGGTGGACGTCGCCTGGGCGCGCTCGGCACGCAGCAGCGTCTCGAGTGACGCGCGCAGCCTGCGGGCGGTGGCGGTGTTCGTGGCGCTGACGTCGTGCGTCTCGCCCGGGTCCGCTGCCAAATCGTAGAGTTCGGGACGCGGCGCGAGGATGTACTTCCAGGAGCCGTCGCGCAGCACGCGGAGATCGCTCCACTGGTAGTGCACCAGCGGCGTCAGCGACTCGGCGTAGGTCGTGCCCGTGATCGGCGGCGCGCCGGCGGCGAGGTGACGGGCGAGGTTCGTCCCGGTCACCGGCGCGGTCATCGCCGGCAGTCCGAGCAGGGCGAGCGCCGTAGGCGCGATGTCGACGAGGCGGAACGGCCCGCGGACGGCCGCGCCGGCGGCGACGCCGGGGCCGCGGACCGCCAGCGGCACGCGCAGCGTCGTCTCGTAGGCGAAGAAGCCGTGGCCGGTCTCGCCGTGCTCGCCCAGGGCCTCCCCGTGATCGGCGGTGACGACGACGAGCGCGTCGTTCCACAGCCCCCGCGCCTCGAGTGAGGCGCGCAGGCGGGCGAGCAGCGTGTCGGTCCACGCCACCTCGCCGTCGTACTCGCGGCCGGCATACTGCGAGGCGAAGGGCTCCGGCGGCTCGTAGGGATCGTGCGGGTCGTAGAGATGGACCCAGATTGCCGTGCGCTTCGTCTGGACCTCGGGCGATCGCCCATCGAGCCACCGCTCGACCGCGGTCAGGGTCGCGTCGCCGCGCCGCTGCACGGCGTCGAGGAAGCGCACGTCGTCTGGCGCGACGTCGAAGCGATCGTCGTAGTGATCGAACCCGCGCGGCAGCCCGGACTGCGCCGACAGCACGAAGCTCGAGACGAACGCGGCCGTCGCGAAGCCCTGGGCGCGCAGCGCCTCGGCCAGGGTCGGCACCGACGGCGCCAGCGGCAGCGCCACGTTGTCACGCACGCCGTGCTCGGAGGGGTAGCGGGCCGTGAACAGCGACGTGTGGGCCGGACGCGTGATCGGCACGTGCGTGGTGGCATCGAGCGCCAGCGCGCCCTCGCGCGCCAGCCGGTCGAAGGCCGGTGTCGGCACCGACGTGTTGCCGTAGGCGCCCAGGCGATCGGCGCGCAGGGTGTCGATGGTGACGAGCACGAGGTGACGGGCGGCCGGCGTCGGCGCCGCAGAGGGCGGTGACGCCCCGCCGCCGCAACCGACCGCCGTCGCCAGCCCGATCAGCGTCAGCGCGCGCGCACCGGCGGTCCGCGCGGCCCGCATCACCGGCCGCGCTCCAGCCGTCGCGCCAGCGCGACCTGCCGCGCCGCCTCGTTCTCGCGGCCCTGGCGGCTGTAGACGTCGGCCAGCACGTAGTGGCCCAGCGGCGCAATCGAGGCGTCGGGTTTCTTCGCCAGTCCCTGCGTCGCCGCGTCGCTGGCGCCGGCGAGGTTGCCGGCGTCGAGCAGCGCCTTGGCGAGATACAGGTAGCCTTCGGCGAACTCGGGGCGGGCCTCGACCGACGCGCGCAGCCGCGCTACGGCCTCGGGCAGCCGGCCCTCCTTGAGCAAGGCCTTGCCCAGGTTGAACTGGGCGGCGTAGTTCTTGGGGTTCGCCGCGACTTCCGCCTCGTAGGCCGAACGAGCGCCGGCGACGTTGCCGCGGGCCTCGGCGACGAGCGCCAGGTTGTACTGACCGCGGCCGACGTCGGCCTTCAGCGCCACCGCCTCCTTCAACACCTTCTCCGCGTCGTCGTAGCGCTTGAGGGCCAGATAGGCCTCACCGAGCTTCACGAGAAACGGCGGCCGGTCGACGTCGAGCGTGAGGCCGCGCTCGAGGACGGCCGCGGCCTTCGCCGCCTCCTGGCGCTGCATGTAGATGTCGCCGAGTTGGAAGTGCGCCCGGCCGCTGCGCGGCTCGAGCTGCTGCGACCGCTCGAAGCCGACGATGGCGTCGTCGATGCGGCCCATCGCGCGATAGGCGAGCGCCAGGTTGTAGGTCGACTGGGCGTGCTCGGGATCGAGGGCCAGCGCGCGTTTGTAGGCGGCCACGGACTCGGCCTGCCGGCCTGCCTTGCCGTGGATGTTGCCGAGCTGGGCGAGCGCGTCGATGATCTCGGGGTCGGCGGCCAGCGCCTGTTGCACCTTGGCGGCCGCGTCGTCGAAGCGCCCGGCCTCGGAATCGGTGCCGGCCATCTTCAGCAGGTTGTAGAGCTCGATCGTGTCCTTCGGATCACGACGCGGGCGCTCTTCGAGGTTCTTCGCGCTGCCGCCACCGACGTAGCCCAGGGCCCGCAGCCGCTGTTCGACGTCGGCGGCCATGGTGGCGGGGCCCTTCGTGGCGTCGGTGCGCGTCGTGCGCGCCACCATGGCGCGAAGGGCGCGCTCCATCGCATCGGCGCGCGACGCATTCGCACCGGCGATGTTCGTCTGCTCGCGGGGATCCGTCCCCAGGTCGTAGAGTTCGCGGGTCGGCGCCAGGATGAACTTGTACTGGCCGTCGCGCACCGCCGTCAGCTCGCTCCAGCCGTAGTGGTAGCGCGGATACCAGCTCTCCGACAGCGCGACCAGCGGCTGCCGTTCGCCGCCGAGGGCCGGCCTGAGCGAGGCGCCCTGCATCGCCGGCGGGCCCTCGATGCCCGCCAGGTCGAGCACCGTGGGCATGACGTCGACGATGCGCACCTGATCGGGCACGACCCGCGGCGTGACGCCCGGGCCCGCCACGATCAGCGGGATCTGCACCGAGGCGTCGTAGACGAAGAAGCCGTGCGCCTGCTCGCGGTGCTCACCGAGCTGCTCGCCGTGGTCGCCCAGGACGACCACGAGTGTGCGCGCCAGCTGGCCGCTGGCCTCGAGGGCGGCGAACACGCGGCCCACCTGCGTGTCCGTGTAGGCGATCTCGGCGTCGTAGGCGCCGTCGCGCGTCGCCGGGAATCGCCCGGCGACGTCGGCCGGCGCGTCGTACGGCGCATGCGGATCGTAGAGGTGCACCCAGGCGAAGAACGGCGCCTGGCTGGGTTGGCCCAGCCACGCCAGCGCTTTGTTCACCACCTCGTCGCCGCGGCGTTGAATCGAGTCCAGGCCGGGGCCCAGATCGCCCGAGAGATCGAAGTCGTCGCCGTACTGGTCGAAGCCCTGGCTGATGCCCCAGCGGCGGTCGAGCACGAAGGCGCCGACGAAGCCGCCCGTGCGGTAACCGCGCTGCTTGAAGACCTCGGCCAGCGTGGTCAGGCTGTCGTCGACGTGGAACCCGGTGTTGTCGCGCACGCCGTGATGGCCGGGGAACGTGCCCGTGAAGAGCGAGGTGTGCGCGGCGAGCGTCAGCGGGGTCGTCGTCGTGGCATTCGCGAAGCGCGCCCCTCGGGCCGCCAGCGCATCGAGCGTCGGCGTCTTCGCGGCCGCGTAGCCATATGCGCCCACGTGGTCGGCGCGCAGCGTGTCGAGCGTGACCACCAGCACGTTCACCGGGCCGCTGGCCGTGCGCCCGCATCCCGCGAGTCCGGTCAGGGCAGCCACGAGCGCGCCGCCCACGCCGATGTGCCGGCGCCATGCCTGCCCCCACTGCATCGCCTGATTGTACCAAGCGAGGTCCCGGCGGTGCGCGCTCCGCCAGGGCCGGGCAGGCGGCCGCGTCAGTCCTGGCCGCTCCCCGGTGGGCGCTCGCCGGCGTTCCGGCGTCAGATGACCACGCCGAGCGGTCCGCGCAGCCCGAGCACGAACACGATGGTCACCGCGAGATAGGCGATCAGCCAGTGCAGCTCGAACCCGATCACGCGCAGGGCCCGGTCGGGATAGGGCACGTGCAGCGAGGCGATCGCCACGCCATCGGGGATCGGCGTCTCGGAGGGATACAGCAGCTGGTGCAGGACCGCGGCATGCTCGCGTGATGGCGATCGACGGGCCGCCACCTCGCTGGCCGCGACGTGGAGGGTCTTGTCGACGGCCACCCCGTTGCTCACCGTCACCCGCAGGGTCGACGTTCCCTCCTGGCGCGGCACGACTCGCCAGACCACCTCGTGCCTGGTGGGAAAGTAGCGCGGCTGACCGACGATCTCGATGGCCGGGCCCTCCAGCGTCGGCAACGTCGTCATCGCGCCGTCGACGGTGGCGGTGATCGCGGCAGGCACGCCTGTGGCCAGACCGGAGTAGCCGTACCACGCCTGCAACTGCGCGATCGCGAGCGTGAGCGGAATCGCGGTGATGACCAGTGGCACGAGCGACAGGCCGACGTAGCGCAGGTTGTGCCACAGCACCTCGCCCTGCGCGCGCACCAGCCCACGCAGGTCGTCGTTGTAGAGACGCATCTCGAGCAGCCCGGCCTGGATGCGCCGCTTCACCTCGGCAAGGGCCGCCTGATTGGAGGTCACGCGCATCACGCCCAGCACCACCAGCGCCGTCGCCAGCGACACGCCGGTGATCACGGCCAGTGGCGGCAGCCCGGCCAGTGGGCCGAGCAGGACGTCGGCCAGGGCCGTGAGCAGGGCGTTGAGGGCGCTCATTCGCAGGGGCCGGACGCTACGACAGGTAGCCGAGGCCCTTGAGGCGCTTCTTCAGCTCTTCTTCCGACTGCGCCCCTTCGAGCTGCGCCAGTTCCTTTTCCAGCGCGTGCGTGATGAACTCCTCGACCGACGAGTAGCCTGCCAGGTCGGAGATGCGCTTCACGCGCGCGATGAGGGCCTTGTCGAGCTTGATGCCGGATCCGAACATCGGGTCACCTCGCCAGGGGAAAGCCGCTGACGCCGAACTCCGCCAGGATCGAGGCGGCCAGCGTCTGCAGTCGATCGGCCGGCACCTTCAGTGGCCGGCTGGTGAACAGCACGCCCGGCACGTGCGCCGGGTCCATGCTGTGGTCGCCGCTCCACGGCTCGCGGTTGTCGCTGAACACGTCGGCCGCGACGATGCCGAGGGCGGAGTCGCTCGACACGCGCGTGCCGCGGGCGTAGCCCATCACGATATCCGGCGACAGCGCCGGGTAGCGCTGCTGCGCGAACGTCGTCCGCGCGACGAAGGCCTTCGTCACGGCCGGCGCGCCCGTCGACGGATCGGTCGTGGCTTCGAGCGCCGCGGCGATCTCATCGGCCAGTCGCGACCCGTCCTCCGCAGGCACGAGGCCCTTCGACTCGCGGCCGCGCAGATTGAGATAGAGGCCGTTGAGGCCCACGGCGTAGGCGCGGGTCTTCGCCCAGTCGACGCCCGTCAGGCCCGGGCCGAGTCCGGCCTGCGGCGACGTGACGGCCAGGTAGCCGTGATCGCGCAGCCACGCGTTCACGTTCATCGCCCGCCGCCACGGCGCGAAGCCGTGGTCCGACATCACGACCAGCAGATCGTTCGGCCCGAGCCGCGCCATCGCGTCGCCGACCACCGCGTCCATCTCGACGTAGAGGTCGGGGATGACGGCGCGGAACGCGGCGTCGGCCTCGGTGTAGGCCGGATGCTGCGGGTCGAGTGAGCGCCACGTGACGTGCGAGACCTGATCGACGTGGCCGAAGTAGTAGAACAGCAGTCCGTCGTCGAAGCGGTCGAGCACGTAGCGGAACTGCTGCCGGTTCTCGTCGGCGGTGATGCGGGCCTGCGCGAGCAGCTCGGGCTCGGTGAGTGCCTCGACGTTGCGGGCGCGGGTGTCCTCGGGCATCCCCTGGGTGTAGTACCGCCCACCCGCGGCCGCCAGTTCGGCGGCATAGCCCTCGGGGGTCGAGATCGGCAGCGCGGGCGCCAGCGGGTCGAGATTGATCGGGCTGACGTAGAGCTCGAAGTACGGCGTCAGGCTCTTCAACAGGAAGCGCACTTCACCGGGCAGGGTGGAGAAGGCGAGCATCGGCAACGCGATCGGCACCCACGAGCTCCACTCGCCGATCTCGAGCACCCGCGTCTCGCCGCCGACCACGATCTGCACAGCCTGACCGGTGCTGTCGACGTGCGCCTCGAAGTCGACCTTCAGAGGCGTCGGCGTCACGAGGTACGGGTTGCTGGGCCCTTCGATACTGCCGCGGGCCACGCCGTCGATGACGTCAATCGGTTGAATCACGCCGCCCGACACGTCGCGCCGCTCGAACACCTCGGGCTTCGACGAGAACAGCGTGAAGATGCCGTAGGTGCCCAGCATGTCCGGCGTGCCCATGCCGCTGAGCTCGCGGGTGGCGGTCCCCGACGGCGGGAAGTTCGCCGGCATGCGGACGATCGTGGTCTCGATGCCCTGGGCCTCGAGCACCTCCCAGAAGGCGGTCCCGCCGCGCAGGAGATCGACGCGACCGGCCTGCAGCGGGAACTGGTACTTGCCCAGCGTGAGCAGGCGGCCCGGCGGCACCGTGCGCGACGTCGACAGGAACTGCTCGAGCGTGTCGGGCTGGCGGTGGATGAAGTCGAAGATGCCGTGCTCGCCAGGATCGAGACCGGTGATGAAA
>CADEDM010000154.1 GCA_902826065.1 uncultured Acidobacteriota bacterium
CGTCAAGGCGATCAGCTTGTTCTCCAGGAACCCGCCGCCGTAGACCCCCGAGAGATACAGCGCCCGCACATCGTGAAGCGTCTCGGCCTGGGCGATGAACCGGCTGAACATGTGTGGCAGCCGTCCGGCGAGCGCGGTCGCTGGGACGAGTGTGTCGACGGGGCTGTAGCTCTTGCCTCGGTCGTTGTAGATCGGCACGGCGTGATGCGTGCCCAGCTGTCGTGGCTGTGATTCGACGGCTGGTGGGAGAAGCACCAGTTCATCCATCGCGCAGTAACGCTGGCAGAAGACTGAGAGTAGGTCGGCACACGCCGAGAGCACGCGTCGCAGCTCAGACAGCCTCGCAGGTGCCTTCCCCTTCACCTCGACGTGAAAGCCTTCTCGGATGGTGACTGCGGCGTGAGACAGCGAACCTGTCCAGCCGGACGTGAACGCGACGGTGTAGCGGTCGTCCTCGTGCAACACCAGTGGCGGCGAGGACTTGTAGCGAAGGCTGATGTCCCTGGGCGACGTCGGCGGCTCGATCTCGATGCCCGACTTTCCGAGCCAGGGTTGAAGATGCCGGAACGTCGCAGAAACAGTCCCCAGGAGGGGGTCCGTCGAGTCGCAGTGGAACCCGACGATCACTTCGTTCGCGAAGACCTCGATGGGGCGCGGTTGTTCGCCAAAGCTGCCCATGGTTGACTGGTCGAAGCACTTCAGTAGGCTGATTCGTTCCCCGCTGGTCGACCGGCCATGGAGGAGCTCATACGACTCCAGCGGAGGCTTGAAGCCGGAATTGTCCGGCGGGACGATCAGGGTCAGCGTCGCTCCCTCGTGCTCGTCGAACGTAAGCGTTCCCACGCGCTGCCGTTCGGGATGCTTCGGCTCCCACCACACGCCTTGATGCTCAAAGCCCGCCATGCGTCGAATCCTATCGCGGTGGAGGAAGCGCGGCCCCAAACAGCGCCGAGAAGCCGATGCGCGGCAAGACGGGCCGCCGACCGAACAACGTCCGAACTAGTGACGGCTGTACTGCGACCTGGCCCATTCTTCGACCGCCCGAAACCCGAGATACTCGGCGAGGTTCTCCGCGATGTCCCAAGGGCTGACGCCGGGAAGGTGGGCGAACCTCATGTGGTCGGATCGATCCCTCAACTGCCTGAAGTCGGTGCCCGCCAAGGACAAGAACGCGTCCAGAGAAATCGGTGCGGGCGGCGTCTCCTTCAACGGTAGCCAGGACCGTATTGACGCCTCCACTTCGCGTTCGAGCAGTGGCTCGGCTGGGCGCGACGGCTCCCAGGCCCGAACCCTCAAGCGACACGTCGTGAAGTCGTCGCGGCGGAGCGGCCCCTGCTTCATCGACGAACCGACGTCACAGAGAAACCGGACATGGCTGCTCGAATGCTCCACTTCGTAGCCGCGGCCTGCGACGGCAGGCGCAGTCCGAAATCGCTGCCACAAGCGGTCGCGGACGGCCGCGGTCGCGGGAAACGGATGCTGGAGGTCGAAGTGGATCGACGGTTCGAAGTAGTCGATGTAGTCGTTAGGGGCGGCATCCGCCGGCAGCCCAGCAGCCTGCTCCTGAAGCTCGCGCTGGATGTCGGGAATCTCGTCGCGCCACGCAACGAAGCGACCCATCATGTAGTCGAGCACGGTGAGCTTGTCTCGCTCGGTGAGTTCGGCGCTGGTTATCCGAAGCAGGGGCAGGCCGGCCGCCTTGCAGAGCCGATTCTTCAAGACGTCGCGCTCGACGGCGTCGGGTTCTGCGTGCGTCAGCCCGTCGAACTCTACGGCGAACTGAGGGTTGAGGTCCGTGGCAACCAGAAAATCGAAGTGGGCTCGCGTGAAGTATCCGAACTCGCGGTCGCCGAGATACTCCGAGGCGTCCTTCTGAATCGCATCCGCCAGACGCACCTTCGGGAAGACCTGAAAACCGCGGCTCGCGCGTGTTCGCTGGAGGATGGTGTGGACCTCGGGCTACCGGAACACGAGAAGTCGTCGCTTGTGCATCGCGTGGCAGCCGGCGGCAGCGGTCAGCGGCGACGCCCAGGCTGCCAGCAAGAATGAGGGTTGAAAAGCAGGTCTGAGGCGAGACTTGTCTTTTTTGTCGAACAATTACCAGGAAAGTGGTGGAGGCGGCGGGAGTTGAACCCGCGTCCGAGAATGCGTCCCCGCAGGACTCTACATGCGTGTCCGCTTCGTGGGTCTCGCGCCCGCCGTGTGGAAGCGGCGAAGTACCGGCAGGCGCCAGCCCCGGTAGATCTCACTCCCGCGCGCCGTGGCGCCACGCGAGAGCCAGCCTGTTTGATGACGTCTTGACCCCAACCACCAGGCGAGGTCAGGCAAGACGCTCACAGCGGTTTAGGCTGCGAGAGCGTACTGATTGTCCGCAGTTAACGGATGTCCCACCAGTTTTGCGAGTTAGTGGAGCTCGGCATGCATCCCACGATTCTGCACCCCCGTCGAAGCCAGGTCGCCCCCACGAGAGCACTGCGCGCCGGATTCAAGCACGGACACGCAACCGCAGAATCGAGTGTAGCACCCTGACGACGGGCTCGCGATCCGTGCAGCCGAGGTGGCGCCGCTGCGCGGCCTTGCTTGACCCTGCACGCCGCCGTCTCGATAATGCCAGCAGGGCGTCATCCCGATACAGATCGGTGACAGAACGCCCGTCGGCATCAGGGGCTTTTCGCCGATGGACCGCGCACTCCCAGCCGCGTTGGCGTTGGAACCTGCCCCTGGACGAGAAGGCTCATGTCGCTGGACGAACGCTTCCGCACCGCCCTGGACGACGCGATGAACGAGGTGCGCACGCGCCTCGAGACCGAGTTCGCCGCCGTGCTCGCCGACGCACGCGCCGAGGCCGAGCGCGACAAGACCGCCGCACTCGCCGCGGCCGACGAGGCCACGACCGCTGCCGTCACCGACGCGCGCGGACGTCTGCAGGCCGAGTTGCTCCAGGCCTTCGAGGCTGACAAGGCCGCGTTGGCCACGTCCCACGAGCAGCTCCTCGCCCAGGCCGCGGACGCGGCGCGCCTCGAGGCGACCCGGATGACCGAGTCGGCCGCCGCCGATCTCGAGCGCCAGCGTGTCGATGCGGAAGCGACCATCGAGGCCGTGCGCAGCGAACTGCGGAGCGCCCAGGCGACCCTGCTGCAGCTGCGCGACGACCACGAGGCACAGGTCACGCGGCTGCGCTCCGAATCGGACGTCCAGGTCCAGCAGCTGCAGTCGGGCAACGCGGCCGCCACGACACAGCTGCAGGCCGACTTCGACGCCCGCGCGTCCCAGCTCCAGGCCGACCACGAGACCCGCGTCGGGCAGCTCCAGGCCGACCACGAGGTCCGTGTCGCGCAGGCGCAGTCCGACCACGAGGCGCGGGCCGCCCAGGCGCAGGCCGACATCGAGTCGCGCGTCGCCCAGATCCAGGCCGAGGCCGACGCCCGTAGTGCCCAGCGCCAGTCGGAGCACGACGCGCTGGCCGCGCAGCTTCGCGACGAGATCGCGGCGGTCACCGCGCAGCGCGACGAGTTCCTGCAGGCGTCCGAGGCCGCACGCACCGAGGGCGACGCAGCGGTCCGCCGCCTCCGCGACGAACACGACGCCATCCAGGCGCAGGTGCGCCAGGCCGCTGACGACGCTCTGGCCTCGGCCCGCGCCGAGGCGCAGCACACCGCCGAGGCGGCCGTGGCCGCGGCGCAGCATGACGCGCGGCACGCGGCCGACCTGCACAGCCAGGCGCTCGACGCGCACCAGACCGGCAGCCTGCGGCTGCTCGAGGCGATTCGCGCCCTCGACGGCGCGACCTCGCTGACCGAGGTCCTCGACGCCCTGGCGGCGGGTGCGGCGAAGGAAGCCGGTCGGGCAGCGATGATGGTCGTCAAGGGCGACCGCCTCGTGGGCTGGCGGACGATCGGGTTCGGCGGCTGGGATCACGAAGCGCGGACGCTCGAGTCGAGCACGAGCGACGTCGGCGCGCTGGCGGCCGCCGTGAACACCGGCCGGCCCGCCGTCGTGGGGTCGGGATCGGTGCTGACCGCGCCGTCGTTCAGCGACGCGCCGGCCGATCGGCCTGGCCTGGCCGTGCCACTGCTCGTCGGCGGCAAGCCCGTGGCGGTGGTGTATGCGGATCCGGGCGCCGAGGGGGCCCCGGCCGGCTGGACCTCACCCGTCGAAGTGCTGGTGCGTCACGCGGCGCGTTGTCTCGAAGGCCTGGCCGTGCAGCGGGCGTCGGCCGCCCGCCCGGCTCCAGCGCGTGTCGGTGCGCCTGCGTGATCGCGCGGGCCGCTGCCGTCGTGCGCGGGCCGCGGGCCATCCGGTCCGCGATCGCCTGCACGACGCTGGCGGCCCTGGTCGTGCTCGAGCCCGCGCCCGGCGCCGCCCGTCAGGAGGGCAGCGAGGTCCTGCAGGCGACGCGGCACGATCCGCTCCCGGCCCAACCGGCCGCCTACTGGCTCACGCCTGCGCCGGCCACGACGCTCACTCAGCCGCTGCGTGACTTCGCGCGAGCCGTCAGCGTGATCGACGACGGGGGCGACGTCGCGTCGGTCGCCCCGCTGCTCGACCCCGCCGCGCTCGACACCACGCCGATCGTCGACCACGTCCGCTACTACCGCGGCCTGGTGGCGATGAAGCAGAACCGGCTCGACACCGCCCTCGCGCAGTTCACTTCGGTCGCCGCCTCGACGACGCGCAGTGCTGTCGTCGAGCAGGCGCTGTGGCGTCTGGCCGACGTCCAGGAACTGCGCGGGCAATACGCGCTGGCCCGCGACGTGCTCACGCGATTGCTGGCGACCGGACCAGCGGAGCCCGACCGGGTCTCGCATCGGCTCGGCGTCGCGGCCGAGCGGTCCGGTGACCTCGCCGCCTCCGTGGCGGCGCACCGGGTCGTCTACTACGACTATCCGCTGTCACCGGACGCGGAGGCCTCGGGCGACGTCCTCGATCGCCTGAAGAGCGCGAACGTGCCGTTCCCGGATCGTCTCGAGAAGACGCGGGCCCGGGCCGCTGCGCTCTATGCCGCCCGGCGCTGGAGCGCCGCGCGCGCCGCCTACCTCGACGCGACCGCCGATGCCACCGGCGACCTCAAGGACGGCATGCAGGTGCGCATCGCCGGCGCCGACGTGCAGGCGAAGCAGTACCGCGCCGCCAGCGATCGCCTGCGCCCGCTGATCGGTGCTGGCCCGCACCAGGCCGAGGCGCGATGGCTGTACGGCCTCGCGGCGCGGGGCCTGGGCGACGTGAACGGCTACGTGCAGTCGGTGCGCGCGCTGGTGGAGTCGCAACCGCAAAGCGCCTACACCGAAGAAGCCCTGAACGCGCTGGCGACATGGTACGTACTCCGCGATGACGACGCCGCGGCCGCTGAGGTGTTCGGACAGCTCGTGCAGCGGTTTCCCGCCGGCCGTTACGCCGAACGGGCGGCGTGGAAGGCGGGCTGGTGGGCCTATCGCCACGGCGAAGACGCCGCCGCGGTGACCTACTTCGAGATCGGTGCGCGCCAGTTCCCGCGCTCCGACTATCGGCCGTCGTGGCTCTACTGGAGCGGCAAGGCCAAGATGCGACTCGGCGACGCGGCCGGGGCCCGCTCGCGCCTGCTGCTCGCCGTCACCGACTACAAGAACAGCTACTACGGCCGACTGGCGCAGACGGCGCTGGGCGCCGACGTCGTGGTGCCGCCGTCGATTGCGGAGGGCACGGCCACGCGCGGCCAGGCGCCGCCGACGGAACGCCAGATCGGCGCGCTGATGAGCCTGGGCCTGCACGACCTGGCGCTCGCCGAGATCGCGTTCGCGCGCCGTGTCTATGGCGACTCGCCGCAGCTGGTCGCGACCTCGGCGCTGGCCCACCACCGGGCCGGCCGCCTGCGTGTCGGCATCAACGCGATGAAGCGCGCCTATCCGCAATATCTCGCCGCCGGCGGCGAGTCGCTGCCGCCCGAGGTGTTGCGCGTCATCTTCCCGGTCGACTACTTCCAGCAGCTCCAGGGCAGCGCCTCGCGTCGCGGCATCGATCCGTTCCTGCTCGTGGCGCTGGCGGCGCAGGAGTCGACGTTCGACGCCGGCATCAGCTCGTCGGCGGGGGCGATTGGCCTGCTGCAGATCATGCCGGCCACCGGACGCTCGGTGGCCCGGCAACTCGGCATCAAGCCGTTCACGACCCGCCGGCTCACCGATCCCGAGGTCAACATGGCGATCGGGTCGGAGTATTTCGGCGACCTGATCACGCAGTTCGGCCACGCCGCCTACGCCCTGGCCGGCTACAACGCAGGCGGCCACCGCGTCGTACGCTGGAAGTCGGAGCGCCCCAACCTGCCGCTCGACGAGTGGGTCGACGACATCCCGTTTCCCGAAACCCAGAACTACGTGAAACGCATCCTGGGCACCGCCGAGGACTATCGCCGGTTGTACGGCGGCGGCCTGTTGACGCCGGTCTCGAGCGGCACGGCCTCGTCGCCCGCGACGCCCGCCGCGTCTGCCGCGCCGGCACGCACGCCCGCCAAGACGCCCGCGGTGAAGGCGCCCGCGAAGGCCCCGGCGAAGAAGCGCACGCCGGCACGCCGTCCGGCCCCGCGCCCGAGGCGTCCCGGGGAGTAGGGCGTTCGGGTCGCTACGACGGCGACATGGTCAGTTGGGCCAGCCGACGATCTCGTACAACCACACGTCGTCGTCCTGCACGAGGACGCGCAGGTACTGGCCGTAGTCCTGGAGCCGCTGCAGCAGCCGCTCGCGATTGCGCCGGTCGTAGCCGCGGAGATGGAACACCACGTAGCGCGCGTTCAGCCGGCCCAGGATGCCGAACGCCTCGCGCGTCGGGAACGAACTCAGTGGCAGCACCGTGTTGCGCCACTCGGGCGGGATGTAGTCGGAGTAGCCGTTGATGAGCGGCATCCAGTGAGACGTGGAGCCGAGCATGTACTCCGCGTGGCGAGGGAAGTCGGTGCGGCGGTAGTAGTACGGGAACTCCGCCACGGCGCCGCGCGGGAGGCGTGCGAGCGTCCGATACGCTTCGGGCACGGGGTCGGCCGCTCGCAGCACCGTCAGCGGGGCGGCGTTGAGCTCGACGACCGCCAGCAGCGCCAAGGCGACGGCCCACGGCCACGGACGCAGGCGGTTGCGCAGCCATGGCGCCAGCACGGCGCCGGCGAGGACGACGAGCGCAAGCGTCGTGACGATGCCCATCCGGGCTGGCGCGCGGAGGAAGGCAAAGACCGGCACGGTGTTGAACAGCACCGTGTAGAGCCCGGCGTCCGGACCGAACGTGGACCAGCCGGCCAGCACCGCCAACGCGACGTAGTAGCCGGCCACGTCTCGCGCCAACGGGGCCGCGACGCCCGACACGGTGCGTCGCGCCAGCGTGGCCCACGCGCCGGCGAGGCCGAGCCCGGTGGCGATCAGCCCGGGAAACAAGGTCTCGTTGAAGCCGTCCAGGTACGGCAGCCACCAGCGATGCGCCCACGCCGACGAGGCCAGCCAGGCGCCGATGTTGGCGCTGTAGTCGCGCGCGTCGTCGAGTGACCGGCTGAAGCCTTCGCTCTGCACCTCGAGATACGGGAGGAAGAACGGCAGCGTGAGGCCGATCGAGACGATGGCGGCCATTGCGATGGCCGTCCAGTAACGCATCGACGTCCACAACTGCCGTGCGGCCGCGAACCACAGCGCGCCCAGGCCCACCATCAGCGCCGCGAAGATGCCGTAGTAGGCACACGACAGCGCCTGATACCACAGCACCACCCCGAGCAGAATCGCCCGGCCCGGGCCCGGTCGATCGACGAGCCGATGGAACGCAAGCATCGAGAACGGCAGCCCGAACGTCATCAGCAGCTGGATGTGCGCGGTGCGCGAGAAGATGAACGGGCAGAACGCGAACAGCACGCCGGCGACGGCCGCGGCCTGGCGGCTGCCGGTCAGGTAGCGCACCAGGTAGTAGGCGCCGGCGAACGCCATGACGAACGCGAACACGACGACGGTGTTGTAAGCCAAGTACGGATTGGCCGTGAAGCCCCACGCTGGCAGGGCGATCACACCCGCGCCGATGTTCGCCTCGGAGTAGGCGAGCGTGCGCCGGTTCGGATAGTAGATGTTGGCGTCGAACAGGGTGCGCGGGTGCACGATCAACGCGTCGGCCACCCACGCCACGTTCCAGATGGCGAAGCGTCCGTCGTCGGTGTTGACGCGGCCCACGCGATCGAGCTTCGGGACCAGCGGATAGGTGAGGGCCGCAGTGAGGAGAAACGCGGCGGCGGCCACGGCCGCCGCTTCGGCGAGCCCGCCCTGTCGCATGCGGGCCGTATGGTACCATGACGCACCACCACGCCGCGTGCGGTGGTCCCGTCTGCATGGACCGTCTCCTCGAGCTCACCTACCGCGCCGAACGCACGCACTTCTGGTTCCGCGGCTTCCGCCGATTCGTCACGCCGCTCATCGCCCAGGCCGCGCGTCATCGCACCGGCCTCGAGCTGCTCGACTGCGGCTGCGGCACCGGCGCGAACCTGGCGCTGCTCGGGCGCCACGGGCGCGCCTCGGGCTTCGATCTGACGGCGCGCGGGCTGGAGTTCGCGCGCAGCCACGGCGTGCCCCGGGTCGTGCGCGCCAGCATCGACGCCATTCCGTTCCGTGACGCGGCCTTCGACGTCGTCACGTCCTTCGACGTGTTCTACGGCCTGCCCGATGCGGCGGAACACGCGGCCGCACGCGAGATCGCGCGCCTCCTGACGCCGGGCGGCGCCGCGCTCATCACCGTGGCGGCGTTCGAGTCGTTGCGCGGCGGCCACGGCACGTTCACCAACGAAGTGCGGCGCTACACGGCGGCGTCGCTGTCGAGGCTGTTCACCGGCGTCGGCCTCGAGATCGAGCGGGTCACCTATACCCATGCCACGCTGTTCCCGATCCTCTACGCCGTGCGCACCTGGCAACGGTGGCAGGGCGGCGGGACCGCGGCAGCCAGCGAGGGAGACATGCAGGTGCCGGCGGCGCCGGTCAACGCGGCGTTGTCGGCGGCGCTCGCCGTGGAAGCGGCGTTGCTGCGCGCCGTCGACATGCCGTTCGGCAGCTCCGTCGCCTGCATCGCCAGGAAGCCGCGATGACCGACGGCGCCGGCGGGCCTCGGGCGAGGGCCGGCGCGGCGCTTCTGGGAGCGGGTGTGGGCGCCACGGCCTGGGCGTCGCTGGGCGTGGTGGCGGCGATCGATGCGGCTCGTGCCACGCGCCTCGTGGCGATGCCGCCGTGGCCGTGGCTCGCCGCCTTTGTCGTGGCCGGGGCGGCCGTCGCTGCGATCGCTCGACTGCCGCGGGCCGCGACGGCACCGCTGATGCTCCTGGTGTTGCCGTGGCTGCCGCTGGTGCCGCTGCGTGTACCGCACGCATTCCTGCTCTGGGATGGCCCGCTCGAGGGCGCCGTCTGGATCGCAGCCATCACTGGCGCCGCGATCGGGTGGTGGCGATCGCGAACGGCGCAGGCCGCCTCGACCCCGTCGACGCTGTCCGGCGGCGTCCAGGCCTGGCTGGCGGGCGCGCTCGCCGTCGCCGTCGCGCTGACCGCGTGGACGTCCGTGCGTCCGCGCGTGCCAGCCGGCGACGAGCCGCACTATCTCGTGATCGCACAGAGCCTGCTCCGCGATCGCGACCTGCGCATCGAGGACAATCACCGCGACGAGCACTACCTCGACTACTTCGACGGGGCGCTGAAGCCCGACTTCATGCGCCGCGGGCTCGACGGGCAGATCTACTCGATTCACGCCCCGGGCACGTCGGTGGTCGTGCTGCCGGCGTTCGCCGTGGCCGGGTATGCCGGCGCCGCCGTGATGGTGACGCTGCTCGTCGGCCTCGGCGTCACCGCGCTGTGGCGAGCGGCGCGGCTCCTCGGAGGATCGGCCGGCAGTGCCTGGGCAGCGACGCTTGCGCTGGTCACCGCAGCGCCGTATATCCTGCTGGCCTTCACGATCTACCCGGATCCCATCGGCAGCGCGATCGTCGCGGCGACGATCTGGGCGCTCGTGCGCCTCGATGCCGGCGCTGCGCTGCGCACGTCGCAGTGGGTCGCCGCCGGCGCGGCGCTCGCGCTGCTGCCGTGGCTCCACACCAGATTCGCCGTGCTGGCCGCGAGCTTCGGCGCGGTGCTGGCATGGCGCGCATGGCAGGGGCCGGGCCGGTGGCGCGACGCGGCGTCGCTGCTCGCGGTGCCGACGCTCTCGGCGGCGGGCTGGTTCAGCTACTTCCAGGCCATCTACGGGACGCCAGACCCCGCTGCGCCGTACGGCGTCGGGACGGGCTCCGGGCTCGCCTTCGTGCCCACCGGGCTGGCGGGGCTGCTGATCGACCAGCAGTTCGGCCTGCTGGCCAATGCGCCGGCGCTCGTGGCCGGCGTGGTGGGCGCCGCCTGCCTGGCGCGCGAACGGCCGCGACTGGCCACCGAACTCGCCATCGGCGTGCTGCCGTACCTCGTGACGGCGGCCAGCTTCCCGATGTGGTGGGGCGGCTACAGCTCGCCGGCGCGATTTGCGGTCGTCATCGCGCCCGCCCTGGCGCTGCCGGCGGCCGTCGTGTGGGCGCGCACGGCCCGCGTCGGCCGCGCGGCGATGGTCGTCGCGGTGGTCGTCTCGGCCGCCCTCACCGCTGGCGTTGCCGGCGTCGACCGGGGCGCGCTCGTCTACAACGGGCGCGATGGCCACGCGCTGCTGCTCGACTGGCTGAGCCCGACGGTCGATCTCACACTGGCGGCGCCCAGCGTGCACCGCGATGGGCCCGCCGGCGCCGCGGCCGACGCTCTCGTCTGGGTCGCCGCCGCCTCGGGCACGATCGCCGTGGCGGCTCGCGTCGCGCGGCTGGCGCCGGCCCTGGCGTGGCTGGGCGCGCCGCTGGTCGTGATGCTGGCGGCGTCGGTGGTGTGGGCCGGGTGGGATCGCCCGATCGTGACCGCACCGACGTCGAGCCTGCGCTACCTGGCGGCGTGGCGCGATGGCGGGCTGCCCGTGACGGCGCAGCTGTCACCGGCGCGATCGCTGGCCGGCACCGAGTCAGTGGGCCGCCTTCTGCTCGCCAGCACGACTCGCGGTGAGCCGGACACGGCGGCGCCAACCCTGCTGCGTTTGCCCAGGGTGCCTGCCGGCGACTACGACGTGTTCCTCGACGCCGTGGGGGAGCCCGACGGCTCGGCCGTGGTCGCGGTCGGCCGTCAGGGCCGGCAGGGCCTGACGGCGGAGCAGTGGACGCTCGCGGGCCGGCGCGCCGGCTTCGGCGGGCTGGTGCTGCGCCTGCCGGTCGACGTGCCGTCGCTCACGGTCGTCGGCGACGGCGCAGCGCGGCGCGCCTTGCGGGGACTGGCCCTGCGGCCACGGACGCTCGCCTCGCCGGGGCGGCCGGCAGCGCTCCTCGCGGCGCGCTACGGTCGCGTCGTCGTCTACGCACTGGACGATGGGACGTACCTCGAGCCGGGGGCGTTGTGGACGCGCGGCGGGCGGTCCGCGGGGCTGGTGGTCCGATCAGACGACGGCGCGCCGGTGGCGATGCGCGTGAAGGCGGGCCCGGTCGCGACGCGGGTGCGTGTCGCGGCGGGCGCGTGGCAGCAGGACGTAGCGCTGGCAGCCGATGCGTCGGCCGATGTGTCAGTGCCCGCCGACGGGCTGGCGCCCGCCGTGCTGACCGTCACGACCGAGGGCGGCTTTCGTCCCTCCGCGTTCGGCGGCAACGGCGACGTGCGCTGGCTCGGCGTCTACGTGACGTGGCCCGACGGGCCGGCGCCGCCAGCCCGCTGAGCGTTCGTGCCGCTCGCCGTCAGAAGCGCACCGTGCCGCCGAGGTACAGCCCCTTGAACGTCAGCGTGCCGGTGTCGCTCTTGGCGTTGTAGAACACGTCGATGCTGCGGTAGCCCGCCTGCACGCCGACGTTCTTGTGCGGGTTGAACATCGCGTAGAAGTCGTAGTCCTTGTAGCGGCCCTTGTACTCCTCCGACGCACTCTCGGGGATCTTGAAGTAGCTGATCTCGCCGTTGATGGCGACGTTCTTCACGACATAGGCGCGGCCGACGAGGCCGAAGGTCGGCACCGGCGCCACCGCCTTCGTGAACTCGTCGCCGATCGGGCTGAGCAGGCCGACGTTGACGTCGGTGTACTTCACGTCGAA
>CADEDM010000155.1 GCA_902826065.1 uncultured Acidobacteriota bacterium
TACCTCGTGCAGCAGGGCTACATCGTGCTCACGCCCGACTACCGCGGCAGCTCGGGCTACAGCCGCGACTGGGCCACCGGCGTGCACATGGGCCTGGGCGTGAAGGACACCGCCGACGTCGCGTCAGGCGCCGACTACCTGAAGACGCTGCCCTACGTGGATCCCGATCGCATCGGCGTGTGGGGACTGAGCTACGGCGGCTTCCTCACCCTGCAGGCGCTCAACACCGACCCGACGCTGTGGCGCTGCGGCATCGACGTCGCCGGCGTGGTCGACTGGGCCACCTACGGCGCCGGCTACACCACGCCGCGCCTCGGCACGCCGGTGGAGAACCCCGAGATCTACCGCGTCTCCGCGCCGATCAACTTCATGGAGAAGCTGGCGCGGCCGCTGCTCGTGCTGCACGGCACCAACGACCGCAACGTGCAGTTCCGCGACTCGCTGCGCGTCATCGACGTGCTGCTCAAGCTCGACAAGCCGTTCGAGATGGGCGTGTATCCCGGCGAGATCCACTTCTTCCGCCGCGCCCACATCCTGCGCGACGCGTGGCGGCGGGCCGAGGCGTTCTTCGACCAGCACCTGCGACAGGGCCAGGTCCTCGTCAGCCAATAGGCGGGCGAAACCCGGCTACTGGGATCGTATCGCGGTGCGCGAAGCGAGTCCGTCCTCACCGTGAGACCGTAGCGGCGCCCGGGCGACGCGGGCTCAGCGTCACACCGGCCCGATGGCGCGGCGATGTTCGATGATCGCTCGCACCGTGAACCACGAGATGCCCAGTCCGAGCAGGGCCAGGAACACCGCCGCCGCGTGCCCGAACGCGAAGAGGCGGAAGTCGTCGCTCCGGGCGATGCTCGACAGGTGCAGCGCCGGAGGCGGCGGGCTGGTCTCGGGCGTGAAGAAGTCGTCGATTGCCGCGACGTCACGCCAGAAGCGCTGCTGGATGTAGCCAGCGTCGATCTGCCCGCGCTTCGACAGCAGCAGCAGGTAGGCCGGCGTGTCCGACCGCGCGCCGGCCAGGCGGCTGCGGAGCAATGACACCCCGGTGACGTCGGGAAATGTCTGCCGGTCGATCGTGACCAGGTTGAAGAGACGCGTCTCGTAGGTGAGCGTCGCGGTGTCGCCCGTGCGCGCTAGGTCCAACGTCGTCACCGATGAGTACCAGGCCAGCACCGCCGCTGCGGCCAGGCACACCAGCCCGAAGCCCAGGAGCGTCGGCGCCCCGGTCACGTCGTCGCTCATCGCCCGGCGCTCACGGCGCGTTCAGCTTACGCCGACCATAGACCGTCGACCGCGACGGCCGCGTGGTAGCGTAGGTCCGCTCTGCGCGCACCACCGTTGCGCATCGCGAGGTCGCCGTCGTGTCCGATTCGCATCCGCCGCTCGACGAGTCCACACGCCGCCTGCTGCGCCACACTGTGGCGACGCTGGCCTATCGCGCCGGCAAGGTGCTGCGCGACGTGCCCGAGGGCTTCGCCGACGTGCGGCTGGCGCCCGAGAGCCGTTCCGCCGTCGAGATCCTGGCGCACATGGTCGATCTCCTGGCCTGGGGCGAACGTCTGGCTCGCGGCGAGTATCGGTGGGCGGCTGGCGGTTTGCCCGACTGGGACACCAGTGTCGACCGCTTCTTCGGCGGCCTCGCCGCACTCGACTCGGCGTTGGCCGATCCCGGGGCGGCGCCATTTCCGGCCGACGTCATGTTCCAGGGGCCCATCGCCGACGCGTTCACGCATGTGGGCCAGTTGTCGTTGCTGCGCGGCCTTGCCGGACGGCCGGTGCGGCCAGAGAGCTACGCACGGGCGACCATCGAACCCGGCCGCGTCGGCCGCGATCAGGCGGCGCCGGGACGCGAGTTCGACGGCGACGCCAGCCGGCCGAAGTCGTGACCGCGATCCTCACCGGGCTGGCGGTTCTTCTGGCCGGCATCGTCCCGTGGCTGCTGCTCTCGCAACAGAACCTGCGCGTGCGTCCCGACCTGCCGTGGGCCGCGCTGACCACGGTGGCGTATCTCGCCGTGTTGATCGCGTGGCTCCACGGGTGGGGACCACCGGCGCGTAGTTCGGCGTCGCGCCGATATCTCCTGCGCCTGTCGCCTCGGCAGACACCTGCCGACAGCGGGCCACCGGTGGGAGTGCTCGTCGCGTCTCTCGCCGTGATCTACGTGGTGTGGACGCTCATCAGCTCGATGTCGCCGCTGCCCGACCTTGGCGACTACCCGACCACGGCCTACCGCTGGTCGATGTTCCTCATGGGCGGACTGACGGCCGGCGTCGTCGAGGAGGTGGCGTTCCGTGGCTACATGCAGAGCGGACTCGAACGTCACGATCACGAGCGGGCGCTGTGGATCACGAGCCTGGTGTTCGTGGCCGCGCACATCACGCAGGGCCTTGGGGCGGTGATTGCGCTCGGACCGGGATTGTTCGTCACGTCGATGTTGTTCGGGTGGCTGGCGCGCCGCACCGGGTCGATTCTGCCCGGCATGGTGATCCACTCGATCGGCGATCTGGCCCGCGTCTACTTCGGCGTGCTGCACGGCGACGCGAGCCTGCTGTTCGTGAATTGAAGGGGGCGAGCGATGCGAAGCCGCGTCAGAGATCGAGACTCGCGCGCCCCAGGTGCGGGCCTTGTCGCCGCAACCGTCTTCGTGCTCGGCGCGACGCTGGCACCGTGCGCGGCGCCGGAGGCTCGTGAGGCGCAAGGCGCAGGCACCGTGGAGGCCGCGGCCCGGACGTTCCTCGCCGCCTTCGACGACCTCGACATGCCCCGCTTCCTCGACGCGTTCTCCGACGACGCCACGATCATCCACCCGCCGGCGGGCCCGCCGCGCACCTTCCCGACGCGCCTCCAGGGCAAGGCCGAGATCGCGCGCACGTTCGGCGTCGTCTTCGACGAGATACGACGAGGGTCGGGCAAGGCGGCGCCGCCGTACCATCACATCGACCCACAGGATCTGCTGGTCCAGCTGTACGGCGATGTGGCCGTGCTCACGTTCCATCTCGGCAGCGACGTCCGCCGCGGCCGCCGCACACTGGTGTTCCGGCAAGTCGGCCCGGCGTGGAAGATCGTGCACCTCCACGCCTCGGTCTTTGAGACTGGAAAGTGACCAAGCACCAGCGACGCGCTCGGAGCCGGGATCGCGCTGGCGGTGTCTAACCCGCCGTGCTCCGCAATCCGCACGCCTGGCAGCTCGTCTGGTCGTTCGTCATCGCCGCGCTGATCGTCGGGTGGCTCGCCGCGCCGGTCCTCGATCTCGTCAGCGTGACCGTCTGGGTCGCGATCGGCTCGGTCGTGGGCCTGGCCGTCGGGCTGGCCGCCGCGCGCACGACCGGGTCGATGTTCCGCGCCTCGTACGCGATGGTGATTGGCCTCCTGGCCGCCGCGCTGTGGCTCGACGCGTCGGCGCCGTTCGACACCATCAGCCAGCAGCCTTCAATTCGTGGCGTGGTGCAACAGCTCGTCACGCACGGAGCGCGGCTGGTGCCGGCAGTGGGCAGCACGCTGATCGGCGGCTGGCTGGCCTCCCGAGGGTCTGGTTCGAGATCGGACCTCGACGGCTGAGCGCACGCCAATCTGCCGGAATGGCCGTGGTAGTGTGAGCGCGCGTGGAGCGTCCGCATCGCGGCCCGGCACCGGCCAGGTTCGTTACGTCGGTCGCGGTGTGTGCGGTGGCGCTTGCATCGGCGACCGTCGCCCTGGCACAACCGGCGGCGGCCGTGTCCGCACAGCGCTTTCCGCAGAATCCCCTGATCACGGTGGCGACCTCGCCATCGCTCGGCGGCAACGTCAACGGGCCTACCGTGATCCGCGTGCCCGACTGGATCGATCGTCCGCTGGCCCGCTACTACATGTACTTCGCCAACCACTTGGGCACGTTCATCCGCCTGGCCTATGCGGATGCGCTGACCGGCCCGTGGCGACTGCACGAACCCGGCGTGCTGAAGGTGGAAGACACCGCGTTCTTCCGGCCGCAGCCCGATCCGGCCGAGACGCTCGCGGACTTCTACACCCACGTCGCCTCGCCCGAGGTGTTCGTGGACCATGCGCGCAAGCGCCTGGTCATCTGGGTGCACGGCTGGTGGACCAATGGCGAGCGGTGGCCGGCCGATCCGGCCGCGGCCCGCGCCTGGGCGGCGCGCAATCGCTACAGCCAGTTCACGCAGGCGGCCGAGTCGGCGGACGGCCTGCACTTCGCGATGCGAGCGCCGATCACGCGCACGAGCTACCTGCGCGTGTTCGAGCACGGCGGCGGGCTGTACGGCCTGTCGCGCCTGGGCCGGCTGTCGCGTGCGCGTGATCCTCTCGAGGCGTTCGAACTCGGACCGAATCCGTTCGCCGGCGGCCAGTACGCGGGCAAGGTCCGTCACGTCGGTCTGCTGAAACGCGGCACCCGCCTGCACGTCTTCTTCACCGCGATCGGCGACGCACCAGAGCGCGTCCTGATGTCGACGATCGATCTGGCCGGCGACTGGACCACCTGGCGCGCGACGGCGCCGGTCGACGTGCTGCGGCCGTCGGCCTCCTACGAGTGCGCCGATCTGCCGATCGCGCCGTCGGAAGCGGGCGACATCGACACCAGGGTGAACCAGATCCGCGATCCCTTCGTATTCGACGAGCAGGGCCGGGCGTTCCTGTTCTACGCGACCTGCGGCGAGCAGGGCATCGCCGCCGCCGAGCTGACGTTCGCCGGCGAGAGCGCTGGCGCGCCAGGTCCGCGGGAGGAGGCGCCGGTGGCATCCGACGCAATCACGCGACCCACCGACACCGAGATCGTCGTCACCCGCACGTTCCCGGCGGCTCGCGAGCGCGTGTTCGCCGCGCTCACCGAGGCGGCGCATCTCCGACGGTGGATGAAGGGCCCGGACATCGCCCTCGAGTCGGTCGAGACCGATGCGCGTCCCGGAGGGACGTCGCGGCAGGTGTTCGTGCGCCCCAGCGGACGTCGGCTCGAGGTGTTCGGCGCCTACCAGGAGGTGGAGGCGCCGTCACGGTTCGTCTATGCCGAGACGTATGGATTCTCGCCGCTCCGAATCGTCGTGACCACCACGCTGGTTCCCGTCACGGGCGGCACCCGCTTCACGCAGTCCATCCGCTATGCGTCGACGGCCGAGCGCGACGCCGACTATCCGGGCGTGGCGGAGAGTGCCGGCGTGGCGTATGCCGAGCTCGCCCGCTACCTGGCCCAGCAGCCCTTGAACTGGGCGGCCGACGATGGCGCGCGCGTCGCGGCGCTCGAGAAGGACGGCACCCGCCTGCAGGGCGAACACGTGATCGTCTGGTTTCCGCGATCGCTGCCGGGCAGTGAGGCCTCGGCCCTCGTCACCCGCCTGGACGCCGGTGTCGCCGGCCTGTGGCGGCGGGTGGGTACGCACGACTGGCAAGCCGTGCCGAAGGGCCCGATCACCTACTACCTGAGCGACGACACGTTCGTGTCGCATGCCTCCGGACGCGGCGCCGTGTTCGTGCCCATGGCCCGCGTCCGCGACGGGCGTGCGCCGTTCCTGCACGAAGCGATGCACGAGCTGCTGGCGTCGACGCGCATTGACGCCGCGCCCACCACACCGCCGGTGCGCCGGCCCTTGTGGCTCACCGAAGGGCTGCCCGATTACGTCGCGCGGCTCGTCGCGGCCGAGGTCGGTCAGGTCGAGGACGGCCCGTGGAACACGCCCTCGATCGCCGGCGTCGACGCGATCTGCACCGAGCGCGCGCGCACCGCCGACGGCGCGACGATGCTGCCGTTCGTGGGCAGCGATCGCCGGCCCGACGTGCTGTTCACCACCGACCGCGGCCGGTTCGCGCCCACCTTCTACACGTGTTCGTTCTCGTTCGTGAAGCACCTGGTCGAGGGCGTCGGCCTGCCGGCGATGATCGACCTCTTCGCCATCGCGCCGTCCGCGGCCAATGCCCGTCTCGAGCAGCTCGGCGGCAAGCCGCTGGCCGAGTGGCGCGCCGACTGGCGGCGACGGCTCGCCCTCGACTGACGATGGCTACGGTGGTCGCGCTGATCGTCGACGAGGGCAAGTGGCTCACGCTGTCGATGGGCCTCGCGATGCTGGCGGTGGCCGTGTTGCTCACGGGCCGCGCCCGCCGCCGGCTGCCGATGCGGTGTCGCCTCGGCGCCGCCATGAACCTGTTCTTCGGCGTGACGATCGGCAGCATGGCCTTCGGTCACCTGCTGGCCGTCACGACCAAGCTGTTCGTCGGCACGCTCGACGGCTCGCTGCTGAAGTTCTACGCCATCGGCGCTGCTCTCGCCGTGCCAGCGTGGTGGCTCATCGCCCACACGCCGGCGCTGCTCGCGTCCGACGACGAGCACGGACCGATGACGCTTCGCCTCAATGCCTGGCTCGGGCTGACGCTGCTGGCCCTCGGCCTGCCGAACCTGCCGCTGGCCTTGCCGGCGATCTTCAACATCGCCTATCACCTGCAGCCGCGCCGCGCCGTCCGCTGGGCCATCGTGAGCCTGGCGGTGGTGGTGAACGTCGGGCTGTTCATCGGCTCGCTGGTGTTCCTCGCCAGCGGCCAGAGCTTCGAGCAGTTTCGCGGGATCGACTGATCAGGGCCGGCGCGCCAACGCGTTGAGCCACACCGACACGCGGGGACTCGGCGCCGCCCCCTCGACCCGCTTGAGACGCAGGAACCGGCGGCCGTCGGCCGACACCTCGTATGGGCTCGTACTGGAGGTGGTCTCGTAGCTGCGACTCAGCACCACGGCCGGCGTGCCGAACTGCAGCGCATCACGCTGGCGCGACACCGGTACCGAGAGCAGGCGGCCGTCGTTGTCGACGAAGAAGAGCTCGCGGCCATCGGGCGACCACTTCGACAACGAGCCGCCCGCCTGCGAGACCTGCCAACGTGCCGTGTTCGCGTTCGGGAACGGACGCACGAACACCTGGGTGGCTCCGGCCTCATCAGACGTGTAGGTCACAAAGGCCGTGTCGGGCGAGAGATCGGCGAAGAACGCTCCGCCCTGCAGGTCGAACAGCGGTGCGGATGCGCCGATGGTCGCGTCGCCGAGCGGCAGCGTGAACAGGCTCCACGGCCCGAGCAGCGTCTGGTTGCCGAGCAGCGTCCGTCCGTCCGCCGACAGGGCCGTCGGCACCTGATTCTGCGGGCTGAACGTGAGGCGTTCGGCCTGGCCGCTGCCATCGGCCGCCTGCACGTACAGATTCCCCGGGCCCTCCCGCAACGACGAGTAGATGAGCCGCCGGCCGTCGCGCGTCCACACGGGGTTGCGGTCCTGCGCGGGATGACTGGTGACCCGTGACAGTCGACGTGCAGCGAAGTCCCAGGCCCAGAGGTCGCGATCCTCGGCGGCGATGAACAGGGCGGCGCGAGACTGATCGGGCGAGAGGCGGATGTCGCGATACGCGCGTGGCGGCGCATCCACCGCGGTCTCGCGGCCCTGGCGATCGACCCAGACCAGCACCATCGGGGCCTCGTCGCCGGCGTCGCGCGGCACGAACGCCAGCGTGCCGGTACTGGATACGCCGAAGTAGGCGCACCCGCTGACACCGGACAGCACCCGGTCGACCACGGCGAACGCCTCGCCGGTGACGCGCAGTGACGCCAGGTCGAACGGCGCCGCGAACACGGTCGCGCCGTGCTCGTACACGAGGTAGCCGTGCGGGTCGTAGCGCGCGCACGCCGCCGCCGGTACCACCATGTGCCTGGCGCCACTGACGAGGTCGAGCACCGCCACCGACGTCGCGCCGGTCGACGCGGCGAGCACTGTGTAGAGGATGCCGCGGCGGGCCGGCAAGGGAGCCGGAAACAGGTGATCGCTCTCGTCGTTCGCCGCATCCGGCGTCGTCAGTGTCGACGGCGTGCCGCCCGATTCGGCCACCTGCTGCAGACCCGTCGACCGATCCGAGGTCGCAAAGACGATGGTGCCGTCGTCCTGCCAGAACGCGCCGCGCACGGTGCCCTGGAAGCGCGCCAGCAGGCGGACGTCACCACCGCCGATCGGCACACGCTGGAGTCCTGCCGCCGAGTGGAACCCGATCCATTCCCCATCCGGAGACACGAATGGCTCGCGCGCCTGCGCCACGCCCGTCACGACCCGCGGCGTCGCGTCGTCGAGGTGCCTCACGACGAGGCGCCCGCCATTGGTACCGAGCGTGTCGTCGATGTAGACGAGCGCGCCGCCGTCTGGCGAGATCGCGACCGTGGGGGTGGTGGTGGAGACGTTCAACGCCATGTCGTTCGGCGTGACCACGTCGAAGCGGGTGACTGTTGCCGCTGGCGCCGGCGCCCGATTGCGCGGGCTCCACCACATCGCCGCGACCGCCAGTGCGATGGCCGCCAGCGCGATGGCCTGCCACAGGCGTGGCCGCGCGACGTCGTCCTGGGGCGGCGTCTCGGCCCCCCCCACCAGCGCGTCGTCGATGACGAGGCGGGCGTCGCCGATGTCGCGCAGCCGCCGTCGATGGTCCTTCTGCAGGCAGTGGCGCAGGAGCGCGCGGATCGTGGCCGGCGTTGCGGCGGGCAGCCGGGTCCAGTCCGGTTCGCGCTCGAGCGTGGCCGCCGCGGCCTCGGGGGCGGTCGCGCCCGGAAAGGCGCGCCGTCCGCTGAGCAGCTCGTAGAGCACGCAGCCGAACGCCCAGATGTCGGCGCGGGCGTCCACGGCCTCGCCGCGCAGTTGCTCCGGGCTCATGTAGCCCGGCGTGCCGAAGGCCGTGAACGGGGCGGTCAGCGACGTGACCGTGTCGGCACCCGTCGCTTCGGGCACCTTGGCGATGCCGAAGTCGAGCACCTTGACGCGGCGGTCGGGCGTGACGCGCACATTGCCCGGCTTCAGATCGCGGTGCACGATGCCGGCGGCATGCGCGGCGTCGATCGCGTCGGCGATCTGTCCGGCGAGCGTGAGCGCCTCGCCTGTCGACAGCGCACCGATGTGGGCGAGCGTCTGCCCTTCGACGAACTCCATCGCAATGGCGTGCACCGGCGGCGTGCCCGGTTCGATCGCGAGACTGTAGATCTGGGCGATGTGCGGATGGTTCAGCGCTGCCAATGCCCGCGCCTCACGCTCGAATCGCCGCACGCGGGTGGCGTCGCCGGTGAAGTCTGCGGGCAGGACCTTCAACGCCACGGTGCGGCCCAGCTGCGTGTCGCGGGCCAGGTAGACGGCGCCCATGCCGCCCTCGTCGAGGAACGCGCCGACTTCGTAGATGCCGATGCGGGTGCCCGGGCCGAGCGGCGCGCGCCCGAGGCGATTTTCGGGGTCCATAAGCGCCTCGACGCCGCGGCGGTGCGTTACTTCGGCGGCACGACCGGCACGAAGCCCGGGAACACGTAGGCGTAGAGCATCGCCACGATGCCCATCGCGATCATCAACAGGACGCTGTGCTTGATGGTGAAGCGGAACAGGCGGCTCTCGTCATCCGACGTCATGCCGGTGGCGGCCACGGCCACCGCGATCGACTGCACCGAGATCATCTTGCCCATCACGCCGGCGGCCGAGTTCACCGACGCGGTGAGAATCGGGTTGAGGCCCAGCGCATTGGCCGTGATCACCTGCAGGTTGCCGAACAGCGCGTTGGCCGACGTGTCGCTGCCGGTGAGGAACACGCCCATCCAGCCGACGACCGCGCTGAAGAACGGAAACAGCCCCCCGGTCGCCGCCATCGCCAGCCCGAGCGTGGACGTCATCCCTGAGTAGTTCATCAGGTAGGCGAGGGCCAGCATCGAGGCGATGGTCAGCAGCGCAAGCTTCAATTGCTTGAACGTGTCGACGTAGACCTTCACCACGCCTCTGGGCGGCACGCGCAGGAGCAGCGCGGTGGCGAAGATCGCGAACAGGCAAGCCGTGCCCGAGGCGCTCAGCCAGTTCAACTCGTAGAGGGCCGCGTATGGCGCCGGCTTCGGGACCACAGGCGGGATCCGCTCGATCATGTTGTGCAGCCCCGGCACCATCAGGCGGGCGGCCAGCAGCCCGCTCGCCGGGACGGTCGGCATCGAGGCCGGGATCACCGAATCGCCGACGGCGTTGATGCGCGGCTTCATCGACGCCTCGCCCCACAGCAGCACAAAGACGACCAGCAGCAGGTACGGGGACCACGCCGCCAGGACCTCGCCGCCAGAGTGCTTCAACGCGGCGTGCGTGACCGTCGTGTCGCCCTCGAGCCGCATGATGTTCTTCGGCTTCCAGAGCTTGAGCACCGCCACCATAACGACGATGCAGGTCAGCGAGCTGAGGATGTCGGTCAGCTCCGGGCCCATGTAGTTCGAGACGTAGAACTGCATGGCGGCGAACGACACACCACAAGCGATGATCGCCGGCAGCACCTCGACCGCGCGCGCCCAGCCCGCCATCACCACGATGAGGTAGCCGGGGATGATGATCGACACCAGCGCGCACATGCGTCCCACCATGGCCGACAGCGGCAGCACCGGCAGGCCGGTGACGCCGGCGAGCGTGGTGACGGGAATGCCGATCGAGCCGAACGCCACCGGCGCGGTGTTGGCGAGCAGGCAGATGCCGGCGGCGTAGAAGGGATTGAACCCGAGCCCCGCGAGCATCGCGCCTGAGACCGCGACCGGCGCGCCGAAGCCCGCCGCGCCCTCGATGAAGGCGCCGAACGAGAAGGCGATGAACATCGCCTGCAGGCGGCGGTCGTCGGTGAGGCTGCCGACCGAGTCCTTGATGATCTCGAACTTGCCGGTGTCGACGGCGAGGCGATACAGCATGATCGACGCGAACACGACCCAGGCGATGGGGAAGAGGCCATAGGCGGCGCCGTAGATCGTGGCGATCAGCGCCAGCCCGAACGGCATGCCGTACACAGTGAGCGACACCACGAACGCCGTGAGCAAGGCGGCGAGCGCCGATTTCCACGCCGGGGCCCGCCACACGCCAAGCATCAGGAACAGGACCAGGATGGGCAGTGCGGCGACCGGCGCCGAGAGCGCGAGGCTGCCGCCGAGCGGTTCGTAGTTGTGGGTCCACATAATCGATAGGGGGCGTGAGCCCCGTCGCTTATAGCACAGCGGCGCGCGCGGCCGTGGCACAATGCCGCCGCCAGCGGAGACCGACGATGACAACTGAGGACGAGCGGCCCCGTGCGCGCTGGGGCCTGCGCTTCTCGCCGCACGTGATCCCGTTCCTCGCCACGATCGGCCTGGCGTGGATCCCGTTCCAGTCGGCCATCGTCTCCGGCGTGTTCTGGTGGTACGGGCCCACCTACCGCAACGTCGAGTTCGTGATGGACGAGGCGCAGGTCAACGACGGCTATCCATACATCGACGGCCACGTCGGCGACGACCCCGAGGTGATCCGCGTCAGCGGCATGATGGTGGGCGACCTGGTGGCGCCGAAGGGCTCGCCGGCCGAGACCTTCGCGCCGGGCCGCGTGATCCGCCTGTGGACGTCGAAGTCGGCGCCCGACTTCGGCGTGGAGGACGCGTCAGTCAACGACGTGCCGGTGGCGATGCGTCCCACGCTGCCCGGGCTGGGGGCGTTCCTCGACGCGCTGGCCAAGACCGCCGTGGTCTGGGTGGTGGGGCTGTGGGCCACGGTGTGGACCTACAAGCGGTTCTCGCGGAACTACGGCGACCTGCAGATTCGCGGCACCGGCCGCAGCATGCGCGCGTCGTGACTGCGGTCAGCCGGCCTTCCGGCGAGATGCCGCGCGCTGCGTCATGAACGACCGCAGCACGGCGTTGATGCGGGACTGATAGCGGGGCCCCTGGGCCTTGAACCAGTCGAGCACGTCGGCATCGACCCGGAGCGAAATCGGCTGCTTCGCTACCGGTTCGACGACATGCGCCGCTGCCCAGAAGTCGTCGGGCAACCCTCGCAGTTCCCGGGGCGACGTGCGTTGAATCGTCGCCTCGGAGACGCGCCGCAGGCGGCTCAGGCTCGCGCGGCCCCGGCTAGGAACGGCGTTGGACGGCTTCTTCGTACGCTTGACGCTCACTGCGACTGCTCACTCTGGCCGAGATGATTCGACGGACTCGGTCACCGGCCTCGGCCCGGTCGGTGTACACGATGGTCAACGAAATGCCATCGGCTA
>CADEDM010000156.1:0-5680 GCA_902826065.1 uncultured Acidobacteriota bacterium
CGCAAGCGCTTCTCGCAGTTGCTGTGGGACCTCGGCATCCCGCAGCCGGCGAGCGGCACGGCCGTCTCGCGCAATGAAGCGCGCGATGCCGCCAGCACCATCGGGTTCCCGGTGGTGGTGCGCCCGTCGTACGTCCTGGGCGGGCGCGCGATGGCCATCGTCTACGACATGGCCTCGCTCGACCGCTACATGGCGAGCGCCGTGGACGTCTCGAACGATCGGCCGATTCTCATCGATCGCTTCCTCGAGCACGCCAAGGAACTCGACGTCGACTGCGTCGTCGACGCGACCGGCGCCGTCGTCATCGGCGGCATCATGGAGCACATCGAGGAGGCCGGCATCCACTCCGGCGACAGCTCGTGTGTCGTGCCGCCCACGGGCATGTCGGAGCGCCACCTCGAGCTGTTGCGCGACTACACCCGCCGCATCGCCCGGGCCTTGAAGGTCGTCGGGTTGATGAACGTGCAGTACGCGCTCAAGGACGACGAGATCTTCGTCCTCGAGGTCAATCCGCGCGCCTCGCGCACGATTCCCTACCTCGCGAAGGCGACCGGCGTGCCGCTGGCGCAGGTGGCTGCCCGCGTGATGATGGGAAAGACGCTGGCCGACCTCGGCCTGGGCGACGACCTCGTGCCGGCCGGCGTCTTCGTGAAGAGCCCGGTGTTCCCGTTCATCCGCTTCCCGGGCGTCGACACGATTCTCGGGCCGGAGATGAAGTCGACCGGCGAGGTGATGGGCGGCGCGGACGACTTCGGCCACGCGTTCGTGAAGGCCATGCTGGGCGCCGGCCAGCGCCTGCCCGAGCAGGGCACCGTGTGCCTGAGCGTCAACAACGACGACAAGCCACAGGTCGTGCCGATCGCCAAGGCGCTCTGCGAGATGGGCTTCTCGGTGATCGCCACGCGCGGCACGGCGGTCTACCTGCGTGCGCATGGCGTGGAATGCGGCGTCGTCTACAAGGTGAACGAAGGCCGGCCGAACCTCTCCGATGAGATCGTGAATCGCCGCATCCAGCTCGTGGTCAACACGCCGCTCGGCCTGGAGTCGTTCTTCGACGACCGGGCCGTACGACGGGCGGCGATGATGGCCGGCATCCCATGCGTCACCACCATGACCGGCGCCGCGGCGGTCGTGGACGCGATTCGGGCGCTCAGGTCGCGCGAGCTCGGCGTGCGATCGCTGCAGGAGTACTACCAGGCGGCGACGCCGGCCACGAAGTAGCAGCCTCTGCGAGCGCGCGGGCGTAGTGGCATCGCAGCCACTGCGCCGCGCGGGGCCGCACGGCGCGCTCTTTCGGGCAAATTTCACCTGAGTCCACGGCGCCAGCGGCGGCCCCGGCTCTTGCAGGGCCAGGCGTGTGTCCTTTCTCCCTGTGGCCGTGGCGACCGCGCTCGTCGCCGGCGCGGCGCTTGGCCTCGCGTGGCCTGGGCTGCTGACGGCCAGCGCCGGTACGGCGGGCGCAAGTCTTGCCACCGCGTGGCTGGCGTGGCGGCTGCAGCGGCCCGCACTCCTGCTTGTGGCCGGCCTTGCCGGCGCCCTCGCTCTTGGCGCCGTCCTCGGCGCCACCGCGATGATGCGCGCGCGGACACCGGCGCTTGTCGAGGCCTTGCTGGAGGGCGCCGGCGGCGGGACGGAGTTGCCGGTCGAGCCCGTCCGCCTCGAGGGGCGCTTCGCCGGCGATGCCACGTCGTCGGCCGGACGCCCGCAGTTCGTGCTGCGCGTGCGACGCGTCCGTGCCGGCCCGTGCGGCTGCAGCACCGACGTCAGCGGCGATGTCCTGGTGACGGTGGGCGGCGGGGTGGCCGCCGAGGCAATGGCGGGCTGGCGATCGGGACGCGCCGTCTCGGTCGTGGCGACGGTGCGCCGGCCGACCAGCCTCCGCAATCCGGGCGGCCCCGATCCGGAGTGGGCGCTGGCGCGGCGCCGGATCGCCGCGCTGGCTGCGGCGAAGAGCGCGCTCCTCGTCGAGGTGACGGCTCGCGGCTCGTGGCCCGCGGAAGGCGCGTCCGCGCTGCGCGCACGGGCCCGCGCGGCGATCGTGCGTGCCGCCGGTGCGGGCAGCGACGCCGCCGCCGTGGCGACCGCGATCCTCATCGGCGACCGCGCCGGACTGTCGGCGTCCCTCGAGGAGCGTCTGCAGCGCGCCGGCACGTTCCACGTCATCGCCATCTCCGGCGGCAACGTCGCGATCTGGGCGGCGCTCGCGGTCGGCCTGGCCTCGCGGGTGACGCGCCGGCGGCTGGTGGGTCTGGCCGGCGCGTCCCTGGCGCTGGTCGCCTACGCCGCGCTCGTCGGGGGCGGCGCGTCGGTGCTGCGCGCGACGGGGATGGCGGTGGTGGGCATCGCCTGCCAGGCCGCGGACCTGCGCGGCGCCGCCCTGAACGTGCTGGCGCTGACGGCGGCCCTGCTGGTGGCGCTCGATCCCGTGCTGGTGCTCGACGCCGGCTTCTGGCTCACCACCGCCGCGACGGCCGGCCTCGTCGCCGGGATGCCGGCGCTCACTCGGGATGAGCCGATGTGGCGGCGGTGGCTCCGCGCGCTCGTCCTGACGTCGATCTGGGCGGAAGTGGCGCTGCTGCCGGTGGTCACCGCGGTCTTCCAGCAAGTGACGCTCGCCGGGCTCCTCCTGTCGGCACTCGCCATTCCCGCGAGCGTCGTCGTCCAGCTCACGTCCCTTGTGGCGGTGGCCGCCGACGCGATCACCGTAGCGGCAGCGCCGTGGGCAGGAGTCGTGTTGCGTACGGTCACCGGCGCCATCACCGAATCGGCGCGGCTCGTCGACCTCTGGCCGTGGCTGACGTGGCGTGTGCCGCCGCCGTCTCCCGCGAGCATCACTGTGTACTACGCCGCGGTCGCGGGCTGGCTCGCGGCGCGGCGACTCGGGCTCGACTCGCAACTGGGCGTTCGCGCGCGGCAGGTGTCGACCGCCGTCGCCGGGTCAGCGGCACTGTGGATCGCGGCGTCGCCGGCCACGCTGATCCCCGCGCCGCCTGGTGCGATGTCGCTGATCGCCTTCGATGTCGGGCAGGGGGATGCGCTGCTGATCGAGACGCCCGGCGGCCACCGTGTCCTCGTCGACGCGGGCGGCGTGGGCGGCGACGGCCGCGACGTCGGTGGCCGGGTCGTGGGCATGGCGCTGCGGGCGCTGGGCATCCGCCGGCTCGACTACCTGGTCGTCACCCACCCCGACCTCGATCACGTGGGCGGCGCGGCCACGATCATCCGCGAGTTCGGCCCGACCGAGGTGTGGGTGGGCGTGCCCGTCGCTGAACATGTGCCATTGGACGCACTGCGCGCGGCCGCCGACGCGGCCGGCGCGGCGTGGCGGGAGGTGCGGGCCGGCGACCGTGTGGCGCTGGGCGACGCGACGATCGAGGTGAGGCATCCGCCGCGGCCCGAATGGCAGCGGCTGCGCCCGCGGAACGACGACTCGGTCGTGCTCGACGTCCGCTGGCGTGACGCGAGGTTCGTGCTCACCGGCGACATCGGAATCGAAGTGGAGCAGGCCCTGGCGGCGGACCTTCGCGCCGGTGTGCGGGCGCCGCTCACCGTGGTGAAAGTCGCGCACCATGGCAGCGCGGGCTCGACCTCGGCGCCGTGGCTCGACGCGCTCGCGCCCCGGCTGGCGCTGGTCAGCGCCGGCGCTGCCAACCCCTTCGGCCATCCGGCGCCGGCCGTGCTCGGCCGTCTGCAGGCCGCCGCCGTAGACGTCTGGCGTACCGACCGCGACGGCGCCATCCACGTCCGCACCGACGGTCGCACCGCCACGGTGCGCGCCATGTCGGGGCGCACGGCACTGGTCGCGCCTCAGCCGCGGTAGTCCTTGTCTTCGAGCTGGAAACGGATGCCGTCGGGATCGGTGAAGTAGACCTCGGGCTTGTCCTTGCGAATCGTGGCTTTGATGCCCTGTGCCTCGAGCTTGGCGGCCATCGCGTTGACCTCGTAGTTGGCCACGCCGAGGCACACGTGGTCGACGCGTCCAGGATTCGGCATCTTGTAGAGACCGAGGAAGCTGGTGCCGAGCGCCAGGTTGATGCCGGTGCCCTGCGTCGACGCGACCGGCATGCCGAACGTCTTCTGGAAGAACTGCTTCGATGTCTCGGGGTCGTTCACGGCGAGCGAGACGTGGTTGAGCGAGAGCGCCGGAATCGCCGGTGCCTGCGCCGCTGCGGTCGCCGAGGCGCCGCCGGCGGCCACCAGTGCGGCGAGGCCCTGCACCAGCTGTCGGCGCGACAGCCGGCCCGTTTCGAAGGCAGTCACGAGCGTGTCGATCGTGGTCATCGGTCCTCCGGGCCGGCCGGGTCGGCGGCCATCGGGACGTCGCGCTTCACGGCGTCCCACAACGCGTTCTGCTCGTCGAGACTGTGGTCGGCCAGCCGGCGTCCCCCGGACGCGGCGCGGTCTTCCATGGCGGTGAAGCGGGCCTGGAACTTGTCGCTGGCGCGGCGCAGAGCGGCTTCCGGCTCGATCCCGAGCTTGCGCGCGTAGTTCGAAACCGCGAAGAGCAGATCGCCGAGTTCGTCCTCCAGCGCGTCCGGAGCACCGCCGGCACGCGCCAGCGCGATCTCGGCGAGCTCCTCGTGGATCTTCGCGACCACGTCATCGGGGGTGGTCCAGTCGAAGCCGACGGTGGCCGCGCGCGACGCCATCTCGTAGGCGCGGAGCAGGGCCGGCATCGATCGCGGAATGCCACTCAAGAGTGTCTTGGCCGGCTTGCCTGTCGACTGCCGCTCGGCCGCCTTCAGGTCCTCCCACTTCCTGACGACGTCGTCGGCCGACATCGTCGCCGGCGCGTCCGCCAGCGGCCTGCCGTCCGGCGTGAACACGTGCGGATGCCGTCGCACCAGCTTCTGCGCGATGCCGTCGACCGCGTCGGCGATCGAGAAGTGCCCGGCCTCTTCGGCGATCTGCGCGAGGAACACCGCCTCGTAGAGGAAGTCGCCGAGCTCCTCGCGCATCCCGTCGAGATCGCCGCGGTCGATCGCGTCGAGCAGCTCGTAGGTCTCCTCGAGCACGAACGGTCGCAGCGACTCGAAGGTCTGCTCGCGATCCCACGGACAGCCGCCCGGCGCCCGCAGCGCCCGCATGATGCGTACGAGATGGTCGAAGCGGTCGGCAGCGGGACTCGGCATGGGCAGGGCGCGCGAGGCGCTATGCTACCATTCGAAATTCGACCCGTGGCCGAGACTCCAGTCAGTTTCCTCGCGTTTCTCTACTCGCTCGCCGGCAGCGCCGCGGTGCACTTCGGCGACGTCGCCGATCCCGCCAGCGGCGAGAAGCGCGCGCCGAATCTCGAGCAGGCCGGGCACGTCATCGAGGTGATGTCGATGCTCGAGCAGAAGACGAAGGGCAATCTGAGCAACGAGGAGCGGCAGTTCCTCGAGCAGGTGCTCTACGAACTGCGGATGCGGTTCGTGGCGTTGAAGGGCGCCGCCGGAAAGGCCTGATGCCGCCGGCGCGGGTCACGTTCCTCGGCACCGGGACCTCCCACGGTGTGCCGATGATCGGATGCCGCTGCGCGGTGTGCCGGTCGGACGATCCACACGATCGCCGATCGCGCCCGTCGATTCACATCGCCGTCGACGACGGCCCGTCGATCCTGGTCGACACCGCGACCGACCTGCGGCAGCAGGCGCTGGCCTGCGACATCACGCGCGTCGATGCCGTGCTGTTCACGCAC
>CADEDM010000156.1:5730-11953 GCA_902826065.1 uncultured Acidobacteriota bacterium
GATGGGGCTCGACGACCTCCGCCGCTTCAACGTGCTGATGTCGGGCCGCTTGCCGATCTACGCCGACGCCCGCACCGGCCGCGAGCTGCGCCGCATCTTCTCGTACGCGTTCGAGGCGCCGCCGACGGTGGGTGGCGGAGTGCCCGAGCTCGACCTGCTGCTCATCGACGGACCGTTCACGGTCGACGGCGTCGCGGTCACGCCGGTGCCGATCCAGCACGGGCCGCATCCGATTCTCGGTTTCCGTCTCGGCCGCTTCGCGTATCTGACGGACTGCAACGCCATCCCGGAGACATCGCTGGAACTGCTGCACGGGCTCGACGTGCTCGTGCTCGACGCGTTGCGCCATCGGCCGCACCCGACACATTTCAGTCTGAGTGAAGCGGTGGCGATGGCGACGCGGATCGGCGCCGGGCACACCTACTTCACGCACATCTGCCACGACCTCCCGCATGGCGCGACCAACGCCTCGCTGCCCGCGGGCATGGCCCTGGCCTACGACGGCCAGGTGCTGACCATCGGCGGCGCCCGAACCGCCGTGCACGGCGCGGGAGCCCCGGCCTGATCATGGACGTCGTCCATTTCCCCGACGACGCGCGCCCGGCGCGCTGGCTGAGCCCCGTGCTGGCGCTGGGCAACTTCGACGGCCTGCATCGCGGGCACCAGAAGATCATCGAGCGCGTGCGGCGCAGCGCCGCCGATCGCAACGGCGCGTCGCTGGTGCTCACGTTCGACCCGCATCCGCCGCGGGTGGTGCGACCCGACAAGGCCCCGCCGCTGCTCATGACGATGTCCCAGAAGCTGGCCGCGCTCGAGCGGGCCGGCCTGTCGGGCGCGGCGGTCGTGCGCTTCACCGAGGCCGTGTCGCGGTGGTCGCCCGAGAACTTCGTCCGCCAGGTGCTGGTGGACTGGCTGCGGGTTGCCGAGGTGTGGGTGGGGGCCGACTTCCTGTTCGGCCACGAGCGCGCCGGCAACTTCTCGATGCTGCGCACGCTCGGCCAGCAGTACGGGTTCAGGGTCGAGAAGATCGATCCCGTGCGCTACAAGGAGTTCGTGGTGTCGAGCACCCGGATTCGCCGCCTCGTGGCCGAAGGCCGGGTCGACGAGGCCGGGGCGCTGCTCGGCCATCACTACGCGATCGAAGGCGACGTGGTGCACGGCGCGCAGCGCGGGCGCCAGCTGGGGTTCCCAACAGCCAATCTTTCGACCCACAATGAGCTGGTGCCGCCCACCGGGGTCTATGCCACCGCCGCGGAGATCGGCGGCACGCGGTGGCCGGCGGTGACGAACATCGGCGTGCGGCCGACGTTCGAGACTGCAGGTGCGGTCACGGTGGAAACGCACGTCCTCGGACTGGACGCCGATGTCTACGGCGCGCGGCTGTCGCTGAGTTTCATCCAGCGGCTGCGCGACGAGCGGCGGTTCCCGGACGTGGACGCCCTGCGCGAGCAGATCGAGGCCGACGTGCGACGCGCGCGCCGGCTGTTCGACAATATCTCGGTGTGACGATGAACCAGCGGTCGTTCGAGTTCACGGTGCAGGTGTCGGGCACGCGCGCCATGCTCGGCGCGGTGCGCGACCTGGCGTCGCAGGTGGCCACCTATGCCGGAGGCAAGGCCCTTGCCGCCGCCGTGGCCGACGAGGTCGTGACGGCCACCGAGGCGGCGATCGCCGCCGGCCGGGGCGACGGCTCACCGGTGGATCTGCGCTTCCTGCGCACCTCCGAGTGCCTCGAGGTGTTCGTGGCGGGCGGCCGCGCCACCCTCACCGCCGCGCCGCTGTCGCGCGGCCACGGGCTGTCGGTCGACTGGCAGCAGACCGACGGCCGGCCGGTGTGCCACATCCGTCAGGCGATCGCCTGAGGACCCTCTCGATGCGCCTCTACAACACCCTGACGCGGCAACGCGAAGACTTCGCGCCGGCCGACGGCACGACCGTGCGGATGTACGCGTGCGGCCTCACCGTCTACGCCCGTGGCCACATCGGCAACTTCCGCACTTTCATCAGCCTCGACGTGCTGCGGCGCACGCTGAAGTACGTGGCGGGCTTCCAGGTGAAGCAGGTCGTGAACTTCACCGACGTCGACGACAAGACCATCGCCGGCGCGCAGCGCGAGGGCCTGCCGCTGGCCGAATACACCGAGCGCTACATCGCGGCCTTCCACGAGGATTGCGCCACACTGGGGCTGGAGCCGTCGGAGGAGAACCCGCGCGCCACTGACCCGGGCAACATCCAGGCGATGGGCGACATGGTGGCGGCACTCGAGCAGAAGGGCCACACCTACCGCAGCGACGGCTCGATCTACTTCAAGATCGCCAGCATGCCCACCTACGGACGGCTGGCCCGCCTCGACCACGAGGGCATGCAGGCCGGCGCCGGCGCGCGGGTGGACGCCGACGAGTACGAAAAGGAAGACGCGCGCGACTTCGTGCTGTGGAAGGCGACCAAGCCAGGCGAGCCGACGTGGGATCCGGGCATCGGGCCGGGCCGTCCCGGCTGGCACATCGAGTGCTCGGCGATGGCGCTGCGACTGCTGGGCGAGGCGCCGATCGACCTGCACGCCGGCGGCATCGACCTCGTGTTCCCGCATCACGAGAACGAGATCGCGCAGAGCGAGTGCGCCACCGGGAAGACGTTCGCGCGGATGTGGGTGCACTTCGAACACCTGCTGGTCGAGAACCAGAAGATGTCGAAGTCGCTCGGCAACTTCTTCACGATTCCCGACGTCATCGGCAAGGGCTATCGCGCCTCCACGCTGCGCTACCTGCTGCTCTCGGCGCATTACCGTTCGCGCCTGAACTTCACGTGGTCGGGCATGGCGCAGGCGGAAGAAGCCATCCGCCGCTGGACCGACTTCCTCGCCAGGCTCGACGCCGTGACCGGCAGCGCGTCGCATCCCGAGGTCGCGGAGCGCGTGGCGACCGCGCGGCAGGGGTTCGATACGGCGATGGCCGACGACCTCAACACGTCGGCGGCGCTGGGCGAAGTGTTCGAGTTGGTGCGGGCACTCAACTCGCAGATCGACGCCGGCACCGTGGGCCAGGGCGACGTCGCCGGCATCCGCGCGGCCTTCGCGCACTTCGACGACGTCATCGGCGTCGTGTCGCTCCGCGCGAAGGAAGACGCCTCGGGCGGCCTGTCGGAGGCCGATGTCGAGCGCTACATCACCGACCGGCAGGAGGCGCGACGACGCCGCGACTTCGCGGCCGCCGACCGCATCCGCCAGGAGTTGCTCGCACTCGGGGTGATCCTCGAGGACGGCCCGCACGGCACGCGCTGGAAACGAAAGTAGGGAAGCGATGGACGCGCCGAATCTGAAGACCCCGCTGCCGGGCCCGAAGGCCAAAGCGATCATCGAACGCGACGGCAAGGTCGTCTCGCCGTCCTACACGCGCGACTATCCGTTCGTCATCGCTCGAGGCGCGGGCGCCACGGTGGAGGACGTCGACGGCAACGTCTTCCTCGATTGCGCGGCTGGCATCGCCGTGAACTCGACGGGGCACGCGCATCCCGCAGTGGTGGCGGCCATCGTCGACCAGGCGCAGAAGTTCCTGCACATGTCGGGGACGGACTTCTACTACGAGCCGCAGGTCCGGTTGGGCGAAGACCTCGCCGCCACGGCGCCGATGCCGGCGCCGGTGCGCACCTTCTTCGCCAATTCCGGCACCGAGGCCAACGAGGCCGCCATCAAGCTGGCGCGGTATCACTCCAAGCGCTTCGGCATCATCGGCTTCCTCGGCAGCTTCCACGGCCGCACCATGGGCTCGCTGTCGCTGACGTCGAGCCGCGCCATCCAGCGCCGCGGCTTCGGGCCGATGCCAGGCGGCACGTTTCACGCGCCGTACGCGAACTGCTACCGCTGCCCGGTCAGCGCCACGCCCGAGACATGTGCCGGCGAGTGCCTGAGCTTCATCGAAGACCAGATCCTGGTGCACTTGATCTCGCCGGATGACGTGGCGGCCGTGCTGGTCGAGCCGATCCAGGGCGAAGGCGGCTACGTCGTGCCGCCGGCGGTGTTCCACCAGCGGCTGCGCGAGCTCACGACGAAGCACGGCATGCTGCTGATGGTCGACGAGGTGCAGTCGGGCATGGGCCGCACCGGCAAGATGTGGGCGATCGAGCACTTCGGCGTCGAGCCCGATGTCGTCACCGCCGCCAAGGGCATCGCGTCGGGGCTGCCGCTCGGCGTGACCATCGCGAAGTCCGACGTGATGGCCTGGCCGCCGGGTGCGCACGCCAGCACCTTTGGCGGCAACCCGGTGTCCTGCGCGGCGGCCATCGCCACCATCGGCCTGCTGCGCGAGTCGCTGGTGAAGAACGCGGCCGAGGTCGGCGCGCACCTGCAGGACGGCCTGCGCGCCCTGATGGACAAGCACCCGATCATCGGCGACGTGCGCGGCAAGGGCCTGATGGTGGGCGTGGAGCTGGTGCGCGACCGCACGACCAAGGAACGGGCGACCACGGAGCGCAACGCCGTGGTCGACGAGGCGTTCCGCCGCGGCATGCTGATTTTGGGCGCCGGCCGCAACGCCGTCCGCTTCTCGCCGCCGCTCCTGCTGTCGAAGGCGCAGGCCGACACCGCCGTCCGCATTTTCGACGAGTCGCTGGCCGCCGTCACCGCGCGGGCGTAGCGCGGTCCGCCCGGGCGGACCGCGGATTGCACCGCGGCGGGCGTGACCTTCGCCCGGCAGGCGCTCGGACTCGAGGGCGAGACGCGCGCCTGCCATGCGCTCGAAGCCCGCGGCTATCGCGTCCTGGCGCGGCGGTATCGCACGCGGTTCGGCGAGATCGACATCGTCGCGCGGCACGAGGGCGCCATCGTCTTCGTCGAGGTCAAGGCGCGACGGGGTCGACGATTCGGCGATCCGGTCAGCTCCGTCACGACGCAGAAACAGCAGCGCGTGGTCGCCATGGCCAGCGACTACCTGGCCAGGCATCGCCTCGGACGCCTGCCGGTGCGCTTCGACGTCGTCGGCCTGCAGTACGGCCCGGCGGGACCGCCGGTCGTGACGGTGATTCCGGATGCGTTCCGTCCCGGCTGGTGATCGGCTGGCCCGGCCGGTGTACGATCCGCGGCGCATGTCCGAATGGCGCGCCGACCCGGTCACGGGACACTGGACCATCGTGGCCGACGACCTGCCGCTGGCGAGGCGCGACTTCGTGCTCGACGGCATCAGCCGGCCGCTCGACCTGCCGTGTCCGCTGTGCGAGGGGCGCGAGGCCACCGCGGGACACGAGATTGCGGCCGTGCGCGACGGCACGGCCGCCGATGGCCCGGGATGGCGGCTGCGCGTGGTGCCGAATCGTGTGCCGGCGCTGCGCGTCGAAGCCGCTTCCGCCGGCACCCAGGACGGCCTGCTCGCGCATCGCCCGGGCCTGGGGGCACACGAGGTGATCATCGAGTCGCCGCGCCACGACGCCTCGTGGTACACGATGACCGCCGACGAGCTCACGCTGGTCCTCCAGGCGTGGCGCGGCCGCATGGCCGACCTGCGCCGCGACGCGCGACTGCGGGCAGCGGTCGCGTTCAAGAACCACGGCGCCGAGGCCGGCGCGCGGCTCGTGCACGCGCACTCGCAGGTGATGGCGACGCCGCTGGTGCCGCCCCACCTGGCCCACGAGGTCGACGCCGCCCGCCGCCACCACACCGCCACCGGCCGCTGCCTGCTCTGCGACCTCGTGACGCAGGAGCGCGCTTCCGGACTGCGGGTCGTGGCCGACAGCGGCACCCACGTGACGCTGGCGCCGTACGCCTCGCGGACCCCGTTCGAGGCGTGGATCGTGCCGATGCATCACGGCGCGCGCTTCGACGAGACGCCCGAAGGCGAACTGGGCGCGCTGGCCGCGGCCCTGCGACTGCTGCTCGACCGGATGGCGGCGGAGCTCGAGGCCCCGGCGTTCAACGCGGTGCTGCATTCGGCGCCATTCGACGAGCCCGGCGACGGTGCCTATCACTGGCACCTCGAGGTGCTGCCGCGGGTGCTGCGGCCAGGCGGATTCGACCTCGGCGCCGGCGTGCCGGTGAACCCGGTGTCGCCGGAGAAGGCGGCGCGCGTCCTTCGCGTCCCCGCGTGAGCGGACGTCGACGGGACGGTACTCAACTTGCTCCGTCCCGTTGGCATTTGTTACACTGCCAAGGCACCGCTGGGCGGGAATAACTCAGTGGTAGAGTGCGACCTTGCCAAGGTCGAAGTCGCGGGTTCGAATCCCGTTTCCCGCTCCA
>CADEDM010000157.1 GCA_902826065.1 uncultured Acidobacteriota bacterium
AGTGCACCGGGTTGCGGAACTGCTGGGCGGGCGGCTGGCCGGGGATGTAGCGGCCCAGGACCTCGTCGGTCGGCGGCTTGCCGTAGGCGCCCCAGTAGCGCTTGATCTTGCCGTTGTCGAGGTCGATGACCGCGACGCGGTGGTTGAAGTAGCCATCAGCCACGTAGCCTTCGTTGGCCTTCGGGTCGATGAAGATCTTCGCCACGCGGCCGAAGTTGTTCATGTCGTGGCTGTTGGCGATGTAGTTCGGCTTCTCGGCTGGCGACTTCGGATCGCGCCGGGCGCCGGACTTGCCGTACTGCGCCACGAACTTGCCGTCGCGCGTGAACTTCAGGATGTGGGCGTCGTTGCCGCCGTTGCCGCCGATCCACACGAAGCCCTTGTGATCGACGACCACGCCGTGGTTCGACTCGGGCCACTCGTACGCCGCGCCGTCCTTCTTGCCGCCCCACGAGCCGACCAGGTTGCCGGCGGCGTCGAACTCGAGCACCGGCGGGGCCGGGTCGCAGCATTCGCCGACGCGCGGGGTGCCGGGCTGCACGACGGCCAGCTCGGTGCGGTCGAGGCCGGCGGTGCCGGGGTCGTTGCCGCGATGAATCAGCCAGACGTGATCGCGATCGTCGACCGTGAGGCCGATGGTCTGCCCCAGCACCCAGTTGTTGGGCATGGGCTTGGGCCACATCGGATCCACTTCGAAGCGCGGCGCCACGACGCCCGCCTGGGCCTCGGCGACTGCACGCTTCTCCATCCACGACGCGCTCACGCCCAGCGCCAGCGCCAGCGCGACCAGGGCGCTGCCGATTCTGACCTTGCGTGACCGAATGACTCGGCTCATGGTGCCTCCACGACAGGAACTCCGCCACTGAGCGGACTCCGGAAACCGAGCGAGTATACACGGAACCGCGTGGCGATCGCTGCCCCGGCCCGACCCTGCCGGAGCGGCCGGCGAGCTGGGCCGTGACGGCCTTGCCAGCCGTCGTGGGAGCCGGTACGCTGCCCGGCGTGATTCGTACGCTCCCCCTGGTCCTCGCGGCCTGTCTGGTGTTGGCTGCCCGGCCGCTGGCCCACGAAGTGCCCAACGAGGCCACCGTCCAGACCTTCCTCAAGCCCGAAGGGCAGACGCTGGTCTTCCTGGTGCGGGCGCCGCTGAAGTCGATGCGCGACGTCGACATTCCGACCAAGGCCAACGGCTTCCTCGACCTCGCGCGGGTGCGGCCGACGCTCGAAGACGCCGCGTGGCTGTGGATCGGCGACTTCGTCCAGGTCTACGAGAACAGCCAGCCGCTGGCCCGGCCGAAGATCACCGCGGCCCGGGTGTCGCTGCCCTCGGACAAGTCGTTCGCGACCTACGACGAGGCCGTGGCCCACTTCTCGGCGCCGCCGCTGTCGGACGAGACCGACCTCTACTGGCAGGACGGCCTGCTGGACGTGCGGTTCGAGTACCCGATCGCGTCGGAGACGTCGCGCTTCGCCATCCAGCCCGGGCTGACGCGGCTCGGCCTGCGCGTGAACGTGGTGCTGCGGCTGCTGCCGCCGGGTGGGGCCGAACGGGCCTTCGACGTCCACGGCGACACCGGCATCGTCGAGCTCGACCCGCGCTGGCACCAGGCGGCGCTGCGCTTCACCAGGGACGGCTTCTTCCACATCCTCGACGGCATCGACCACCTGCTGTTCCTGTTCTGCCTGGTGCTGCCGTTCCGGCGTCTGCGCCCGCTCGTGGCCGTGGTCACCGCGTTCACCGTCGCCCACTCGATCACGCTCATCGCCTCGGCGTTCAATCTGGCGCCGGACGCGCTGTGGTTCCCGCCCCTCATCGAGACGCTGATCGCCGCGTCGATCGTGTACATGGCGCTCGAGAACATCACCGGGGCGCACCTCGAGCGGCGCTGGGTGGTGACCTTCGGCTTCGGGCTCGTGCACGGTTTCGGCTTCTCGTTCGCGCTGCGCGAGTCGCTGCAGTTCGCCGGCAGCCACCTGCTCACCTCGCTGCTGGCCTTCAACGTCGGCGTGGAACTCGGACAGTTGCTGGTGCTGCTGATCCTGCTGCCGGTGCTGAGCCTCGTGTTCTCGCGCTGGGTCGAGCCGCGGGTCGGCGTCATCATCGCGTCGGCGTTCGTCGCCCACACCGCCTGGCACTGGCTGGTCGAGCGCTGGAGCGTGTTCTGGGTCTACCCGTTCACCTGGCCGGTGCTCGACGCCGCCTTCATCGCCGCCCTGCTGCGGTGGGCGATGCTGCTCGTACTGGCGGTGCTGGCGGCGTGGCTCGTGCGCCCGCTGGTCGGTGCCGCGCCGGCCTCGGCGCCCAAGACCGCCGCCGACCGACGATGAGCCGGTTCGGCCTTCGCGCCGGCGTCGTCGCGGCGTGCCTCGCGGCAGGACTCGTCGCCACTGGCACGACGGGGCGTGCGCAGTCCGCGGCGGCCGCTTCGCCTGACGCGGCGGTGTCGCTGCTTGGCGGACTGAAGGGCGACGAGTCGACCTACATCGGCATCGCGGCCAGCCTGGCGCTCGACGGCGACCTCGAGTTCGATCGCGCCGACTACGCCCGGTTCCGCCACTGGTACGGCGGCGGCCCCGAAGGCATCTTCCTGAAGCAGGACGGGCAGGGGGAGCTGCGCTTCGGGAAGGCGTTCGTGCATGGCCTGCTCGCCGCGCCCTTCGTGTGGGCCTTCGGGCTGTCGGGCTTGCTGGTGTTCAACGCTGTCGCGCTCGTGATCGCGATCGTGACCGGTGGCTGGTGGCTGCGTGGCGGTTCGGCGATCGGCCCGGCGGTGGCGTTCACGATCGCGTTCTTCGTCGCGTCGGTGTCGCCGCTGTACGCGGCGTGGCTGACCTCCGACCTGCTGAACTTCGTCCTGGTGTTCCTCGCGTTCGTCGCCGGCATCGGCCGCGATGGCCGCCCGGTCTCGCCCCTGCGCGCCGTGGCGGCGCTGGCGCTGCTGGCCATGGCCACCTTCTCGAAGCCGATTGTGCTGCCCCTGGCCGCGCCGCTGATCGTCGCGCAGGCCGGCTGGCAGCCACGCCGCGTGGCGCCGTGGGCCGCGGTCTACGTCCTGCTGGTCGGGGCCCTCTTCGGCATCAACGCCTGGGTCTCGGGCGATGCCAATTACCAGGGCGGTGCGCGCAAGACGTTCTACGGCCGCTTCCCGTACGACGACGGCGGCGGCACCTTCGCGACGACCGGCATCGACCTTGCGACCGACACGTTGATGACGCCTGTCGGAGCCGAGGGCCGCGCGGCGAGCGTCGTCGCCAACCTGGGCTATTTCGTGGCCGGTCGCCACTTCGGCCTGGTGCCATTCGGCTGGACATGGGCGGTCGTCTTCGTGAGCTGGCTGGCGTTCGAGCGCCGCAAGCGCGGCTGGCAGTGGACGCTCGTCGCGGCGCTGGGGGCGGTGGCGCTCGCGACCGTCGTCTGGATGCCGTACACGTGGTCGGGGGGCGGCGGGCCGATCGGCAATCGCTACTTCCTCAGCGTCGCCGGCGCCGTGTTCGTGCTGATGCCGGCCGTGAGGACGTGGTGGCCCGTGGTCGTCGCGGCCGTGGGGCTCGTGTTCATGGTGCCCGCGTATCAGCACCCGGTGGACGCCGCGAAGCAGCCGTGGCTGGCGACGCGGGCGCCACAGTTCGGCCTGTTGCCACTGGAACTCACTGGCGCCTCGGACTTCCCGGTGATCCTCGATCAGAGCCGCGGCCGCCTGCCGCAGGGCGCCAATCCGCCCGTCTACGTCGCGCTGCTCGACCCGCAGGCGTCGCCGGGCCCGGGCGGTTGGATCTCGGTGGCGCCCGGAGGGCGGACGGAGCTGCTGGTGCGCGCGCCGGCGCGGCTCGCGTCGGCCGTCGTCGGCGTGCGGGGAGGCCGTGCGTGTACGGTTGCCGTGGCTTCGGACCGCGCATCGGCGACCGTCGCGCTCGACGACACCGACCGCCGCGACGTCGACCTCGCCGTGCCGCAGGTGTTCTCGCGCGACAGCTTCGTGTGCGTGATCCGCGTCGACGCGACCGCCTGTCCTGGCGGCGCCCAGATCGCGTTCCAGGGGAGACCGGGTTCATGAGCCAGGACCGGATCGGCCGCGACGACGTCGCGTGGGCGTATCGCCTGCTGCTCGACCGCGAGGCGGAGAGCGAGGCCGCGATTGCGACGAAGGTCGCGGCGTGGCGCACCGCGGCGGAGTTGCGGCGCGACATCATGGCGTCGGAGGAGTTTCGTCTCAAGAATCCCGACGCCGGTCTCGGCGGCCTGCCGCTGCAGGTGATCAAGCCGCTCGGGGCCGCGCGCCTGTGGGTCGACCTGTCGGATCAGGTGATCGGCATGCCCATCCTGCGTGACGGCTACGAGCCCGAGGTGAGCGCGCTGGCGCTGTCGCTCGTGGCGCCAGGGGACGTCGCCGTCGACGTCGGCGCCCACATCGGCTACTTCACGATGCGCCTGGCCGACACGGTGGGCGAGTCCGGTCACGTCCACGCCTTCGAGCCGGTGGCACGCAATGCCGATCTGCTGGCGCGGTCGATCGCGGAGAGCCGGTTCGAGCGACGCGTCACGCTGGCGCGCGCCGCGGTCTCGGACGCGGCCGGCGAGGCGACGCTGCGCGTGGGCCGCGACACCTTGAACACCGGCGGCGCATTCCTCGGCGACGAGTCTCAGGGCGGTGACGACGGGCTCAACAGCGTGCGCGTCGCCACCGTGCGCCTCGACGACGCCGGGCTGCGCCGGCCGGTGCGCCTGATCAAGATGGACGTCGAGGGCGCCGAGCCACGCGTGGTGCGCGGCGCGCTCGCCGTCCTGCGCGATGATCGGCCGTGCATCGTGTCCGAGGTGCATCCCGAGCAGCTCGCACGGGTGTCGGGATCCTCGCCGGCGGCGTTGTTCGCCGACCTCGCGGCGCTCGGCTACGCCGCGCACGCCATCGACGCGGGCACGGTGGGCGCGCCGATCGCTCCGGCGGCCATCACCGACGTCGTGACCGTGGTGTTCAGGCCTCGCTGACGCCGCCGGCGGACGGCGCCGGCTCGGTCCAGATCAGGCACGTCGTCGTGGCGTGGGCGAGGAGTCGGCCGCGGGCGTCCTCGAGGCGGCCTTCGGCCATGGCCGTCCGGCGCCCGCGATGCAGCACGCGCGCGCTGGCACGCACCGGACCGGTCGCGACGGTCACCGGTTTCAGGTAGTTCACCTTGATCTCGACGGTCGTGTAGTTGGTGCCGAGCGCGAGCGTGCTGTAGACCGCACAGCCCATCGCGGAATCGAGAATCGTGGCGGCGAAGCCGCCGTGCACGTGCCCGGCCGGGTTGTAGTGGAACTCCTCGGGCGTGGCGGCGAAGACGGCGAGGCCCTCGTCTGCCTCGACCAAACGCATGCCGAGGACCTCGGCCAGTGGCGCGGGTGCCAGCTCACCGGCGATGACCTTGCGCAGGTTGTCGAGGCCCGACGCGGTGGTGGCGCGCCAGGCATTCACGGCCGGATCGGCCCAGGTGACGATGCGCGTGCGTGCCGAATCGCTCATGCGCCGACGAGTATGGCACCGCGTGTCGTCTCTCGCAGCCCGGCGTCTCCTCGCTGCCAGCCGCCGGCCGCGAGCCGCTGATCAATTGAGCACGATGGCCCAGCCGACGCCGATTTTCAGCTGCTGCGCGTTCAACGACCCGAACCGCGCCTCGACGAAGAAGCCGTTGTCGTGGCCGAACCCGACGATCGAGTGCAAGCCGAGCCCGGTGTCGCGCAGCTCTGGATAGTCGGCCCAGCGGGTGATCACGACCGATGGCCCGCCGCCGGCGAGCAAGGTCCAGCCACCGTTCAGGGGGTAGCCGTAGATCAGGTCGGCGTTGATGGTGGCGATGCGGAGGCCGTCGCCGATGGCGCCGTCGATGCCGGGCCGGATGCGGATGCCCCGGCCGAGGTCACCGGTCTGGTAGAACACCCCGCCGAACACCTGCTCGGGGTCCACCGCCGCCCCGGCCTGGAACCCCACCGCCGCCTGCGCGGATGCGGGGTGCGCCTGGCTGCCGAAGCCGATCACGAGAAGCGCGATCACCAGCCCTCGGACATGCCCCGGCCCCAAGCCTCCGGCTCCCAGCCCCCCGCGTTCCTGTCCTCCCAAGTGGACCATGCGCACCTCTTCGGCCTCCCCGTATCAAGTTGTGTTCCAGTTCCCCGGCGGCCGTTGAAGGAAGATACCCGGGATGGCTCCCGACGGCGCACCGGTCACGTTCGTGTATGAGGACGCCGCGCTGGTCATCGTCGACAAGCCCGCCGGTGTCACCGTGATCCCCGCCCCGGCCGTGCCGGAGGGGACGAGTTTGCGCGACCGCGTCGCCACGGCGCTCGGCACTGCGGTCTGGGTCGTCCACCGGCTCGATCGCGACACGTCGGGGCTGGTCGCCTTCGCCCGGAGCGCCGACGCCCATCGCGCCCTGTCGATGGCGTTCGAGCGTCGCGACGTCGCCAAGGGCTACCGCGCGCTGGTGCGCGGCCTACCCGAGCCGCGCGCCGGCACCATCGACGTGGCCCTGCACGAGGCCCGCAAGGGCAAGTCCCGTCCGGCGCACCCGGGGGAAGCCGGCGCCCGCAACGCCACCACTGTCTACGCCGCCGCGCGATCGTGGCGCTTCGGCGACCGCAGCGCCACCGAGGTGGTGTTGACGCCGCGCACCGGGCGCCACCATCAACTGCGCGTGCACCTGCGGGCGATCGGCACGCCGATTCTCGGCGACGCCGTCTATGGCGGCCACGATGCGAGTGCGGCGCCTGCCGTGCCGGTGCCGCGCCTCGCGCTGCACGCCGAGTCCCTCGACCTGCCGCATCCCGGCGGCGGCCGGCGCGTCGTCGCCACGGCGCCCTGGCCGGCCGACCTCGCCGCGGTCACCGCCTGGCTCGAGGCGCACGCGACCATGGAGGCGGCGTCGTGACGAACCTCACCGTGCCGAGTCGCGTCGTCCAGCGTCTCGAGCGCTCGTGCGAGGTGCCGTTCTCGCTCTTCGCCGTGCCCGACTCACTGACCGATGGCGCGATGGTGTTGCTGCAGACGCCGGCGTTCAGCACGGTCGCGCGCGGCGTCGTCGATCGCGACGCGGCCTGCGTCCGCGTGCTCGCATGGCCGCCGGAACTCTCGATCGATGCGGCGTGGGCCGACCGACGGCTCGAGCGTGCGCTGACCCTGCGAGCCGCGCGCGGCCTTACCGGCCCCGACCGCGCCTTCCGGCTGATGAACGGCGCCGGCGACCACGTCCCCGGCGTGTTGATCGACGTGTACGGCGCGTGGGCGGTGGTCTCGGCGTCGACGCCGGCCCTGCGGGTTGTCGCCGATCTGCTCGCGCACGGCCTGCTGGACCGCCGCATCGCCCGTGGCGTCGTCGTGAAGCGCCGCGGCCGCGGCGGCGCGGCCGCCGGGCCGGCCGTCGACGCCGTGGTGGGGGAGACGCCGCCGGAGCGGCTGGTGGTGCGCGAAGGGCCGTGGCAGTTCGAGGTGCACCTGGCGACCGGCGTCAACGTCGGGCTCTTCACCGACATGCGCGACGAGCGCTGCCGTCTCGCCGCGATGACCGCCGGCCGGCGGGTGCTGAACCTGTTCGCCTACACCGGCGCGCTGTCGGTCGCCGCGGCCAGCGGCGGCGCCGCGCACGTCACGAGCGTCGATCTCTCGGAGGGCGTGCTGGCGTGGGCGCGCGATCACTTCGCGCTGAACGGCCTCGATGCCACCACCCACACCACGGTGGCCGCGGACGTCGCGACGTGGCTGCAGCAGGCGGCCGGGGAGCGCGCCCGCTTCGACGTCGTGCTCGTCGACCCGCCGAGCTATTCGGCGGCGCGCGGCGCGCCCTTCGCGATCGATCGCGACTATGCGCCGGTCATCGCGGCGGCCTGCGAGCTGCTGGCGCCCGACGGCGACCTGTGGCTGGCCAGCAACACGCGCGGGTTCTCCCTGGCCGGCGCCGTGCAGGCCGCCGTGCCGGCGTCGCGACGCCCGCGCCTGGTGGCACAGGGCGGCCTGCCGGCCGACTATCCGACCGAGCCGGCCGACGTCGAGGCCCGCTACCTGCAGACCTGCCTGCTACGGCTCCTCTGAGCGGCGGCGGATGCCGGCGACTTTCCCGTCGAGCTCGCGCTGCATCCGGTCGGTGTCGCGCCGGAACTCGTCGTGCAGCCGTGCCACGCCTTCGACGTCGACGGCGGCGGCGGGACCGCGGGCGCCACGATCTTCCGCGGCGCGACCCGAGCCGGGCTCGACCAGCTCCACGCCGGCGCGGCCTGGAAGGTCACCGACCAGGCGCTCGACTCGTCGAAGCCGACCTGGACCGTGGGCGCCGAGCTCCGCCTCTCAATCGGCGACGTCATGAAGATCGACGCCGCGCGCCCCGCCCGCGACGACGGCGTCTCGCGCGGCGTTCACGAACTCCGCGCGGCCACCGCGCTCGAGCGCCGTCTGGGCCGTCTGGGCCGCATGGGGATGACGCCGCGCTTCGAGACGTGGTGGCTGGCGCCGATCGCCACCCGCGACGGCGCCCCGCTCGACCCACCCGCCGGGGCCGGCAAGCTCCAGCGCAGCCAGCACCGGGGCGGCGTCGACGGCGGCGTCGAGATCGTCCCCTGGGAGCGGGCCGACACCGGCCAGCGCGCGGCGGTGGCCCTCGGCGCCGGCGTCGCGGCCCACTTCGCCGGCCGCGCCTACAGCGACCTCTGGGAGGTCTTCGCCCTGGCCGGCGACGACGGCGGGCCGCTCGTCCTCGACGGCGATCCCGGCGCGGAGGGCATGCAGCCCCTGCCCCACCCGGGCGTGACCACGACCCAGGAGTACCTCTCGGCCGGGGGCCGCGTCGCGTTCGACGTCCGGCCGACCGGCTGGCTCCAGCTCGACCTCGCCGCCGATCTCGCGTGGGAGCAGACCCACCTGGTGAGCTTCGCGCGCGGCGGCGCCCTGTTCGCGCCGGTCATCGATCAGGTCGGCCACCGCTACCGGGTCGACGAGGGCCTGACCTACGCCCTTTCGGGCGGCGTGCGGATCGTCTACTAGAGTCAGGAATGACCGTGTGGTCGTGGGACACGCTGGCCGATGCGCTCGCCGCCGGCCTCGCTCGAGCCGCGGACGCCGTCGAGCTCGAGCAGGCGGTGCGCGGGCTCGACTCCTGCCGCGAGCTCGAGCTGCATCCGGTCCTCGGGGCCGCGCTGCGCGAGGCCGGCCTCGGCGTCTTCCACGAGCAGCGCTTCCCGCGGGACCGGAGCCAGCGCAAGCGCAGCGCCGGCGCGCGCTGCGACCTGGTCGTCACGCCGGACGCCGCGAGCCCGCTGGACGACGATTCCCTCGGGGACGCCCTGTGGATCGAGGTCAAGGTCGTCGCCCAGTTCGCCGAGCTGGGTCCCCACCGCGGCTACGCGCGCGCCCTCCAGACCCCGGTCTGGGGCGACGTCCGGAAGCTCGCCAGGGATCCGACGATCGCGCACGGGCTGGTGCTCTTGATCCTCTTCACGGTCGACGCCGTGACCGCCGATCACGACCTCGACGTGTGGTGCGCGCGCGCCGTCGCGCGCGGTCTGCACCTCTGGCCGCGGGTCCAGCGGTCCCTGCCGATCGGCGACCGGCTCGGCAACCGGCTGTGCACGGTGGCGCTGTTCCCGCTCGACCCGACCTGAGCAGAGAAGTGGCCTGGGTCCGGACCGCTCCGGGGGAGCCAGCCCCGGGGCGCCGGGTGCCCGTGCGCGCGAGACCGCGCGGAACCACGCCGCATGCCCTGGTCCCGGTCCAGACCAGGGCTTGGTGGTTCGACGGTTGCACTGTGGGGGGCTCGTCACCCGACGAAAGGATCGCCCATGAGAACGCTGACCATCGCCTGCCTCGCGACCCTGCTGTTCACCACGGCCGGCTGTGGAGTCGCCGAGGTCGGCGAGGGCTCGCAGACGGTCCTCGACGTCGATGCGGGCGAAGGGGGCGACGACCGGCCCGGCGACGACGCCAGCGACGACCAGGCCGACGACCGCGGCGGCGATGACGAGGTCGACGCGGGCACCGACGGCACTGGCGACGACGCCGACGGTACTGGCGACGATGCCAACGACGACGACGGCCATGACGACGTCGGCCAGAACCTCTGCCGCGCGAGCATCAACGGACGGGAGATCGAGTGCGTCGATGGAGAGTGCGTCTGCCGCGTCGACGGCGTCGAGGTCGGCACCTGCACCGCGGATGACCCCGAGTCCGCCTGCTCGAGCCCGGGCAACTGCTGCGGCTTTTGATAGCGGGAGCGCCCGAGGCGCGGCGCGGCCCGGCGGCCCGGCGCGCCTCGCTCCCGTTGTGAGCGGCGGCCCTCCGTGCCACGCTCGACCGCACGCCCCCCCGACGCAATCCATCCCGGCTGTCGCTCGTCCTGCTCGCCGCCGCGTGCGGCGAGCCACCCGCTCCGGTCGGTCCGGCGGACCAGGACCAGGCCGCCGCGCTTCCGACCACCGACGCCGACGAGCTGCGCGCGTTCGCCAGGCTCTACGGCTACGTCCGCTTCTTCCACCCATCAGACGAGGCGGCGGCGGCCAACTGGGACGCGGTCGCCGTGGAGGGCGCGCGCCGGGCCGTCCGGGGCAAAACGCAGGCCGCGCTCCTCGCCGCGCTGCGCGAGACCTTCGAGCCGCTGGCGCCGACGCTCCTCGTCTACCGCGAGCTCGCGCCGCCGCCGCCGGCCGCGCCACCCGGCGTCGGGCCCGTGCTGGCCTGGCAGCACGAGGGGTTCGGCTTCGGCGAGCTCGGCTCTCCCTATCGCTCGGGGCGCAGCGGGCGGTCGCGCTCGATCGCGGCCGAGGGTCAGGGATGGGCGCCGGTGACCGGATCGGTCGACGCGGCCCTCGTTCACGGCAAGCGCGTGCGCCTGCGCGGCTGGGCGCGCGTGGACGGCTCCGATCCGCAGGGCCGGGCTCAGCTGTGGCTCCGGGTCGACGGCGACGCGCCGGGCAGCGAGTTCTTCGACAACATGCAGGGCCGTCCGATCGCCTCCACCAGCTGGCAGTCGGCGACCATCGAGTCGCCGCCCATCGGCGCGGCCGCCCGCGCGGTCGTGTTCGGCGGCATCGCGGGCGGCGGCGGGGCGACCTTCTTCGACGACTTCGCGCTCGAGGTCGCCGCGCCCGGAGCCACCACCTGGACCGCGATCCCGATCCGGAACCCCGGCTTCGAGGCGGGCGGCCTCCCCGAGGGCTGGCGCACGCCCGGCGACGGCTACGACTACACGGTGGTGCCGCCGGGCCACGCCGGCGCCGCCGCGCTCAAGATCGAGCGGCGCCACACGGTCGTCCGCCACCTCTTCGAGGAGCTCCCCGCGCCGGGCGAGACGTTCGAGCGCCCGCTCGGCGCGGGCCTGGCGTGCCGCGTCGTGCTCGGCCTGCCCGCGACCGCGCCGCCGCCACCCGACGCGGCCCGACCTCACCAGCCCCTGCCAGGCGCCGACGACCCGGCGGTGCGCGCGGCAGCCGTCGTCATCGCCTGGAACGTGTTCCGCCACTTCTACCCCTACCACGACGTGATCGGCGAGGACTGGGACGCGGTGCTCGACGCCGCGATCGCCGACGTCCTCGACGACACCGGGCCGGAGGACCTGCACCTGACGCTGAGGCGGCTCGTCCATCGCCTCCACGACGGGCACGGGAGCGTGGCGAGGCCGACGCCGCGGCCCGGATACCTGCCGATCAAGCTGGCGCGCGTGGAGGGAGCCTTCGTCGTGCTCGCCGCGGCGCCGGGCTCCGGTCTCCGGCGCGGCGACGAGCTCGTCGCCATCGACGGCGTCCCGATCGCGGAGCTCCACGCGAGGCGGACGGGCCTCCACGCCGGGTCGCCGCAGTGGATCGACCACCAGCTCCTCGCGTGGGGCGCGATCTCGGAGGGCGCGAACGGGTCGACGGCGAACGTCGAGCTTCGCCGCGACGGGGAGCCGCGCCGCGTGAGCGCGGCACGATCGCTCGTCCGCGCGCCGCCCGAGGT
>CADEDM010000158.1 GCA_902826065.1 uncultured Acidobacteriota bacterium
ACGTTCTGCAGGCCCAGCTCGCGGAACTTGCGCGCGTAGAGCTCGCCGCGCTTCGACTCCTTGAACGGCGGCGCCTCGACCTCGCAGATCTCGACCTGCTCGGCGATGGTCCGGGCCTCGTCGGCCTTGGCGGCGTCGAGGGCGGCCTTGACGGCCACGTCCTGCAGCAGGCGCGGGCCGAGGTCCTGGGCGGCCTGTTGGCCGTAGACGGACACGGCCGTGGCGAACAGGACGGACGCGGCAATTGGCAGCGACGCGATGCGCATGGCGGCAGCATTCTACTGGCGCCTCCACGTCCGTCAGCGACGGCGAAGTGTCGAACGATCGTTCGATCTCGAGCCGCGAATCCTACCGTCCGTCCCACCGATGGACCCGGGCCGCCAACGGGGCGTTTCAGCGATCCGGGCCGCCGGATCTCGACTACACTGTGCCGTCCGGCCACCCGGACTCGCGCCCGGCGACACCTCGGGCATTCCCCGGGAATCGACAGGGTCCGAGGGCTCGCATAGCGCGCGGGCAGGGGTGGCATTTCGTTTGCTGACAGCGGTGCAAGGCGTCGCAGGACGTGTGGCCTGTGGCGCGACAGTCCGTGGGGGTCGCTTCCGCGCAGAAGTGACCGCGGTTGGAGCCTGGCCTGGTGGCCGGCGTTCTGGAGGAGAGTCCATGAGGTTGAAGACGACAGGTTGGGTCCTGTGTCTGGTGGCGGTGCTCGTTGCTGCCCTTCCGGCCGGCGCACAGGATTTCCGTGGCCGCATCAACGGCACGGTGACCGACAACACCGGCGCGGTCCTGCCCGGTGTCACGGTGACGGTGTCGAGCCCCGCGCTCATCCAGCCCCAAGTACAGGTGTCGGGCGCCGCGGGCGACTACCGCTTCCTCGCGCTGCCGCCCGGCGTCTACGACGTGAACTTCGAGCTCACCGGATTCCAGGCGGTGAAGCGCGAAGGCATCCGCGTGGTCATCAACCAGACCCTCAGCGTCGATCAACAGCTCCAGGTGGCTACGCTGCAGGAGACCGTCACGGTCACCGGCGCCTCGCCCATCGTCGACACCTCGACGACCACCATGGGCACCAACTTCACGCGTGAACTGCTGACCGAAATCCCCAACGCCCGCGACGTGTGGGCGGCGATGGCGGCGGCGCCGGGCATGCAGATGACGCAGTACGACGTCGGCGGCTCGCGCACGGGCAACCAGACGACCTACCGCAGCTACGGGATGGACGACCAGAACCAGACCAAGCTCGAAGGCATCGACACGACCGAAGCCACCAACGCCAACGCCGGCTACTTCGACTACGGCAGCTTCGAAGAGTTCCAGGTGGGCGGCGCCGGTTCCGACGCGTCGGCGTTCGGCAGCGGCGCGGTGCTGAGCATCAGCGTCAAGTCGGGCAGCGACCGGCTCACGGGCAACTGGTACAGCGACTTCCAGAACGAGGACATGATCGCCAACAACGTCCCCGACTACCTGCAAGCCGCCAACCAGAAGAACGAGGACGGCTTTTTCACCCGCGTGCCGCTCGAGCGCGGCAACCAGATCCAGAAGCAGTACGACCTGAACGGCAACATCGGCGGCCCGATCTGGCGCGGCAAGATCTGGGGCTTCTACAGCTACCGCCTGAACGACCAGTACAAGTACACCACCGGCTTCAAGCAGAACATCGAGCGCTCGAAGCTCACCAACCCCTACACCTTCAAGCTGACCTATCAGGTCAGCAAGAACAACCAGCTGATTGGCTTCATCAACAAGCGCCAGAAGCTGCAGGACAAGCGCGGCATCAGCCTGACGACGCCGCTCTCGGCCGCCTACTACCAGTCGTCCGAGAACACGCCGATGAAGGCGGAATGGACCAGCGTGATCGGCAGCCGCGCGTTCCTCGACGTGCTGGTCGGCAACTGGTGGAACTTCTTCCCGCTGCGCCCGGTCCGCGACTTCGACCTCTACGACGGCCCGTGGGGCCCCGGCCGCATCAACCTGCGGGACAACCAGATCCTCGACGGCGGCGCCAACAACGGCTACCAGGACCAGAAGCGCTGGAAGCCGCAGGGCTATGTGAGCCTGTCGTACTTCAAGGACGGCTGGATGGGCAGCCACGACTTCAAGGTCGGCTACGACCTGAAGCGCGACCGCCGCAGCCTGTTCCGCGATCAGCCGTTCGACATCTTCTACCGTGACAACGGCACCAACGCGAACCCGCTGGCGCTGTCGCAGGTCGACATCTACAACACCAGCGTCACCGGCATCAACGACGTGGTCAACCAGGCCGTGTGGATCAACGACACCTGGAAGCTGACCAACCGCCTCACCGCCACGCTCGGCCTGCGCTACGAGCACTACCTCGATCGCTGGCCGGAGCAGCAGTTCTCGCCCAACGGCATCCCGGCCCTGGCTGGGTGGAACGACGCCGCCTTCCAGACGTTCATGGCGCCGCGAACGGTCGAGGCCCGCACCGTCGCCAACACCAAGGACATCTCGCCCCGCGTCGGCTTCGCCTACGACCTCACCGGCGACAACCGCACGGTGGTGAAGGCCTACTACGGCCAGAGCCGCTGGAACTCGGCCGATGAACTGGCCGACAAGGAAAACCCGGTCGGCATCGCGCAGCGGCGCTACGCCTTCCTCGACTGCACGCCCGGTCAGGTCACGGGCTGTGACCTCAACGGCAACCGTCTCGTCGATGGTCCCAACGAGCTGGGCGCCTTCAACACCACCGTCGGCGGCGCCGGCGCGGTCACCATCGACCGCGACCTGAACCGCCCGGTCACCCACGAGTTCTCGACCAACGTCGAGCGTGAAATCGTCACCGGCCTGTCGGGCCGCGTCTCGTACGTGTGGAAGGGCAACCGCGACCAGTGGGCGGAAGACGATCCGATCCGCAACGGCGCGTTCACCGTTCCGTACACGCTGGTGGATCCCGGTCCGGACAACCTGCCCAACACGGGCGACGAGCAGACCTTCCAGACGTTCGACCGCCCGGTCAACGCCGGTCAGCAGCGCATCTACACCAACCCCGAGGGCTACGACGCCAACTTCAACACCGTCGAAGTCGCACTCAACCGCCGCATGACGGGCAAGTGGATGCTGCTGACCTCGGCCGGCATGACCTGGTCGAAGATGCAGCACGTGCACAACGCCACGGCGCCGGTACCGACCGGTTACACGCGCTTCTACTCGTTCCGCCCGGTCGACCGGCTGTTCGGCGACGAGTTCGGCCGCGAGACCTCGATGGTGTGGAACTACAAGGTCGTCGGCCGCTACGAGCTGCCGTGGGGCATCGGCTCCTCGGGTTCGTGGCGTCTCCAGAGCGGCCAGAACTACGGCCGCACGCACACCGTCACGATGCCCGGCGACGGCGCGCGCACGATCCGCGTCGAGCCGATCACCGCCAACCGCTACCCGAACGTCTCGATCGTCGACCTGCGCTTCGACAAGTCGTTCCGGCTGCCCGGTCCGGCCGGCAAGGTCACGTTCCAGGTCGACGGCTTCAACCTGGCCAACAGCGGTATCGCCACCTCGTTCCGTCAGACCAGCGCGAACTACCGCGAGGTCACGGAGCTGCTCTCGCCCCGCATCTTCCGCGTCGGCTTCCGCTGGGACTTCTAGCATCCGGCGGCCCTCTGGGGCCGGCGGCATAGCCGGCGGCGAGGGCACTCGCCATCCCCGGCACGGACACATGAACGGGCGGCCTCCTCGGGGGGCCGCCCGTTTCGTTTGTACGGCCGGTGTCCGTCCGGCTCACGACTGCACACGCCTTCAGGCTCGCGAACTACGGAGCTACGAATTGTTGGAGAAATCGTCACGGGATGTATCGAGGCCGTGATAGGGTTGCGCCGCCTCCTCGATGTCGCGCCCAGCGTGGATTCCCCACCTCGCGGCCGTGCTCGGATACGTGTTGGTGGCGGTGGCCTTCTCGTGGCCACTGACGCCGTCGCTCTCCTCGCATTTCACCGGTGACCCCGGCGGCGACACTGGTGTGTACGTCTGGAACCAATGGGTGTTCCGCCACAGCGCCATCGTCGAGCAGCGCAATCCGCTCACCACCGAGCAGATCTTCTCGATGACCGGCGGACCGGTCGACCTGTCCCAGCACAACTACACGGTGTTCGCGGATCTGCTGGCGCTGCCGCTCATCGGCCGCGTCGGCGCGGTGACCGCCTTCAATCTGGTCTACCTGCTCACCGTCATCCTCACCGCGTGGACGACCTTCGTGCTGGCGCGACGTGTCACCGAAGGCGCCACGCTCGAGGCCTGGCTGGCCGGCCTCGCCTTCGCCTGGTCGCCCGTCCTGGTGGCGCGGTCCACCGGACACTTCAGTCTGGTCGCGGCCGCGCCGCTGGCCGCATTCGTCTGGGCGCTGCACCGCGTGGAACGCTCGGAACGGCTGCGCGACTCGGCGCTCGCGGGCCTGTCGGTGGCGTGGGCGGCCTGGTGCGACGCCTACTACGCGGTGTACTGCCTGATGCTCGCCGGCATCTACGTCGGATCGCGACTGCTGCGGCTCGAGTGGCGGCCCGGCTGGTCGCAGCGGCCGGGTGTCTGGATGCTCGACCTGAGCCTCCTGCTCGTCGGTGGCCTGGTCGCGGGACTCGCCGTCGGCCGCGGCGGGCAACTCGAGGTGTTCGGCGTCACCGTCAGCGTGCGTGGGCTCTGGGGTCCCGTGATGCTGCTGACCGCGCTCGTGGCGGCGCGCGTGCTGGTGCACCTGCGGCCGCAGATCTCGGGCGCCGGGGTGCCGGGGCTGCATGCCTTCGGCCTGGCGGCGACGGCGTCACTGGCCGGCGTGCTGCTGCTCTCGCCCACCCTGTACGGCGCCGCCGTCCGTCTGCTCGACGGATCGTGGGTGACGCCGCCCACCCACTGGCGCAGCAGTCCGCACGGGGTCGATCTGCTCGCGCTCGTGGCGCCCAACCCGGCCCATCCGCTGTGGCGGACACTCTCGGGAGATGCGCAGCAGGCCGCGCCGACCCTGTTCGTCGAGTACACGGCGGCGCTGGGCCTGGTCACGCTCGCGGTGATCGGCCTTGCGGTATGGCGCGCCGGATTGCGCGCGCGCGGCTGGTTCTGGACGCTCGGCATCTTCGCGGCGCTGTCACTGGGGCCGTTCGTGCAGATCGCCGGCGTCAACACCTACGTGCCGGGGCCGTGGGCCTTGCTGCGCTACATGCCGATTGTCGGCCTCGCCCGCATGCCGGGACGGTTCGCCGTCGTCGCCGCGCTCGCGGCCGCCGTCCTGTTCGCCATGGCCGTGAAGGCGCTCGGGGAGCGCTGGCCGGCACGGCGCCGCCTGATCACCGCCACGGCGGGTGTGCTGCTCGCCTTCGAACTGTTGCCGGCACCACGACCGCTGTATTCGGCGCGCGTCCCGGACATCTACGACATCGTGCGCGCCGACCCGCGTCCCGTCCGCATCCTGGAGCTGCCATTCGGCGTGCGCGACGGCGTGACCTCCGAAGGGAACTTCAGCGCGCGGTACCAGTTCCATCAGACCGTGCACGGCAAGCGCCTGATGGGCGGCTACCTGTCGCGGGTCTCCGACCGGCGATTCCGTGAGGTCCGCGAGTCGGGCATGCTGCGCGCGCTGCTCGACCTGAGCGAAGGACGCACGCTCGGCGCGCGGGATCGCGCGGCGCTGCGTCAGCGCGCACCGGCATTTCTCGAACGCGCCAACCTCGGCTGGGTGGTGATGCACCCGTCGCAGACGCCGGCGGAACTCGAGGCGTTCACGTCCGAGGTGTTCGATCTCGAGCGCGTCGCCGCCGATGGCGACGCGGTGCTGTACCGCCCGCGTTCGAGCGTGCCTCCGGACCTGTCCGCCGAGCGTTGACCGCGGCTGACGGCCGCGCCATCCGCGCTACACTCCTCGGAATGCCCCCGCGCTGGTTCCTGCTGGTCTACGCCCTGTCCGGCGCAGCGGCGCTCGTCTATGAAGTGACGTGGACGCGGCTGCTCACGCTGTCGCTGGGTCACGGCGTCGCCGCGGCGAGCACGGTGCTGGCGGCGTTCATGGGCGGGTTGGCCGTGGGCGCGGCGCTGGCCGGTCCGCGCAGCGATCGGCTCACGCGCGCGGCGGCGATGCGCGCCTACGCGCAACTCGAGATCGCGATCGCCCTGCTCGCCCTGTTCATGCCCATCGGGCTGATGCTCACCGAGCCGCTGTTGCGCGCCGCCTATGCGGACGGCGCCGGCGGTCTCGCGTTTCCGGTGCTGCGGCTGATCGTGAGCCTGGCGCTCGTGGCCCTGCCCGCCGTGGCGATGGGCGCCACCTTCCCGCTCGTCGCGCGCTGGTACGTCGCCGATGCCGCAGCCGCCACCCGTGAGGCCGGCGCGCTCTACGCCGCCAACACCACCGGCGCGGCGCTCGGCGCGCTCGCCACGGGGTTCGTGCTCCTGCCGTCGCTCGGGCTGCGCCTGACGACGTGGACCGGGGTGGCGATGAACCTCATCGTCGCGGGTGCGGCGTGGATGCTGGCGCAACGCGTGCCGCAGGCCGACGCCGCGACGGCCGCCGTCGAGGCGGGGGCCGCCGCGCCAAAGAAGAGCGCGAAGGCGGCGAAGAAGTCCGCGACAGCGACCGCACCGCCGATCCTGACGCCGCAGCCGCTCCTGGCCGGTTTGGCGATGGCGGTGTCGGGCTTCCTGTCGCTCGCGCTGCAGGTCGTCTGGTCGCGCCTGCTCGCGCAGGTGCTGGGGCCGACCACCTACGCCTTCAGCCTGGTCGTGGCCGTCTTCGTCGCCGGCCTCGCCCTCGGCGCGGCGTCGGGACGCTGGTTGGCGGCGCGCACGGGACAGCCGGCCGCCGGACTGACCGCCACGCTGGCCGTGGCCGTGCTCGCCGGCGCCGCTGCGGTCTGGACCGTCGACGATGGTTTGCGCAGCGTGGCCACCGCCGTGGCAGCGCCCGATGCGAGCTTCGCCTCTGTGTTGCGCACCCAGGTGACGCTGGTCGCGATCTGGCTGCTGCCTCTGGCCCTGGCGCTCGGCTGCGCGTTTCCCTTCGCGCTACGTGCCGGCACCGGCCGCAACGAGACCTTGGGCGCCGACCTCGGGCTCATCTACGCGCTGAACACCGTGGGCGCGATCGCGGGCGCCCTGGCGGCCGGTTTCGTGATGATTCCGCGGTTCGGCCTGCACGGCAGCCTGCGCGTGCTGGGTGCCGCCGCCGCGCTCGCCGCGCTGGGCGTCGTGGTCGCGGCCGGCACGCGCGGCAGGGCACGCGTCGCCGCCGGGCTGCTGGCCGTGGCGGCCCTCGTCGTGAGCGTGCGCCTGCCCGAGTGGAACCGCGAGCTCTTCGCCAGCGGCGCTTACAAGTACGCCTCCCAGTTCTCGGCCGACGGTCTCGACCTCTCGCTGCACGCCGGCCACCTCGCCTACTACCGCGAGGGCGCCACGGCCACGGTGTCGGTCCGCGAGGCGGCCGGCACGACCTCGCTCGCCATCGACGGAAAGGTCGACGCCTCGAACGCCGGCGACATGTTGACGCAGCGGCTGCTCGCCCACGTGCCGCTGCTGCTGCACCCGGCGCCCAAGGCGGTGGCGGTACTCGGCCTCGGCAGCGGTGTGACGCTGGGCGCGGCGCTGACCCACGGCCTCGACCGCGCCGACGTGCTGGAGATCTCGCCGGAGGTGGTCGAGGCGTCGCACTTCTTCGATCCCGAGAACGGGAGCGCGTTGCGCGATCCACGGACGCGGGTGGTGCTCGGCGACGGACGCACCCACATCCTGCTCGGCCGGCAGCAGTACGACACGATCATCTCGGAGCCGTCGAACCCGTGGATGGCGGGCATCGCCTCGCTGTTCACGCACGAGTTCTTCGAGGCGGCGAAAGCGCGCCTCGCGCCCGGCGGGGTACTGTGCCAGTGGGCGCACACCTACGACATCAGCGGCGACGATCTGCGATCGCTGGTCGCCACGTTCGCCGATGTCTTCCCTGACGGCACGCTGTGGCTGGTGGGCGAAGGCGACGTGCTGTTGATCGGCTCGACGGCGCCGCTCGGGCCACAGATCGCCGCCCTGCCGGAGCGCCTCGCCGGCCGGCCGCAGGTTGCGGCCAACCTGGCCGACGTGGACGTCCGCGACGCCTTTGCGCTGGTGTCGCAACTGGTCGCCGACGGCGCCGGCATCCGGGCGTTTGCGGGTACGGCCCGCCGCCAGACCGACGACCACGCGTCCGTGGAGTTCACGGGCCCGCGGGCGGTGTTCTCCCGCGGCCTGGTCGACAACGCCGCGGCGCTGCGGGCTCTGGCCGCCGAGCACCCGGTCGAGGCGGCCGTCGCGGCCCGCAAGGCGGCCTCACCCGCGGCCTGGCGCAACCGGGGCTGGATGCTGCTCGAAGCCAGTTCGGCGCCGGCGGCCTGGGGTGACTTCGAGGCGGCCGTGCGTCTCGACCCGCGCGACGCCCGCGCTCTGGACGGCCTGGTCCGCGCCGCCGCCACCGCCGGCCGGCAGGCCGAGACCCTGAACGTCCTGCGTGCGGCGGCCGGACCGCCCGACCACGTCGAGGCCCAGGTGGCCCTGTCCCGGTTCCTGGCGTCGACCGGCGCGGTGCAGGACGCCGCCCGCCTGGCGTTCGGCGTCGTGGAGCGCCAGCCGTCGAACGTGCCCGCCCTCGAGCAACTGGCCTCGGTGCTCGCCGACGTCGGCGACAAGGACCGCCTGGCCCCGGTCGTCGCCCGGATGCGCGCCGTCGCCCCGGACGCCGAGGCGACCCGCTACTACACCGCCTCGCTGCGCTTCCTCGAAGGCCGGGCGGACCAGGCGCTGGACGAAGCTCGCGCCCTCGTCGCCGCCAACCCCGGCTACGCCAAGGGCCAGAACCTGCTGGGCGCGGCGCTCGCCACCCTGGGCCGGCGCGACGAGGCCCGCGAGGCGTTCGAGGCGTCGCTGAAGGCCGACCCTCGCGACCCGTCCACCTACACCAACCTCGCCCTGCTCGAGCTCGAAGGCGGCAACCAGACGGCTGGCCTCCACCGCCTGGCCGAGGCGCTCACGCTCGATCCCACCGCCGCCGCCGCCCGCGAGGTCTACGATCGCGAGCGCGCCCGCACGCCGTCGCGCTGACGTCGCCTCGGCGTCACGCGCCATCCAAATCCGCGAACCACAATCTCCAGCAGACCGTCGGGGTGCCCTGCGCTGCGGACAGCGTGCGCCGATTAGTGGCCTGACGGTTGACGAATTGCGACCGGATTCGATACGCCGCGAGGGAGGTGCATCGAAAAAGACGCCTATCCAGCCAGACACACGGCGGGTACGGAACTTGCGAACGGGTAACGACAGGAGAGCAAGATCATGAGCGTCGTCAAGCTCCTCGGGTTCGGCACGATGCCCTGCGGCTGCGTCGTCGGCCGGTATCGCGACGTCGCCAGCACGCGTGAAGTGGTCTACGTGGAAGAGAAGGGACCCCACTGCGTGAGCGCGTCGCACCGGCAGAACCATACGATTTCCGCGCTGCGCGACCACCGCACGCCCGACGCCTTCCCCGTCGTGGCGATGCGCGCCTCCTAGGCGCCCGGTTCCGCGCGGGTGCGGCGCCCGCCGCGCCCCTGTACTCTCGCGCGCGAAGGCAGTACAATCCGCGCGCGTGCCCCCACGGCTTCCCCGACCGTACGACACCGTCCAGGCTGGACGGGCCACGATTAAGTTCTATCTCGGCGACTGCCTGGAGGTCTTCAGCGCCCTGCCCGAGCGGTCGGTCGACGTCGTCGTCACCTCGCCGCCCTACAACCTCGGCATCCGCTACCGCACCTACGACGACGGGCAGCCACGCCACGAGTATCTCGACTGGACCGGGCGCTGGGTGGCCGCGGTCGCCGGCCGGCTGGCCCCCCAGGGGTCGCTGTTCCTGAACGTCGGCGCCAAGCCGACCGACCCGTGGACCGCCCTCGACGTCGCCCAGGCGGTCCGCCCGCACCTGCACCTGCAGAACATCGTCCACTGGGTCAAGTCGATCGCCATCGAGCGCGAGGCGGCCGGCGCCCGCGCCGGGCTGGCGGACGACCTGGCCGTCGGCCACTACAAGCCGATCAACTCGGCGCGATTCCTGAACGACTGCCACGAGTTCGTCTTCCACTTCACGCCGCAGGGCACGACCCGGCTCGACCGGCTGGCCCTGGGCGTGAAGTATCAGGACCCTTCCAACGTCGCCCGCTGGCAGGCCGGCTCGGGCGGCCGCCGCTGCCGCGGCAACACCTGGTTCGTGCCGTACGAAACGATCCAGAACCGGGCGTCCGACCGCCCCCATCCGGCCACGTTCCCGCCGCGGCTGCCCGAGTACTGCATCCGTCTGCACGGCGTCGGGCCGAACCTGCGGGTGGCCGACCCGTTCCTGGGACTCGGCTCGACGACGGTGGCGTGCGCGCGCCTCGGCCTCCCCGCCATCGGCATCGAGCTGGACGAGCACTACCTGAAAGAGGCGATCGCCCGCACGCGCCTTGCGGTGAGCGCCCCGGCGCCTCGTACCCGCCGGCGTCCCGCGGTATAGTGCGGGGCATGTCCGCACGCTCGCTCGTCCTCTGGATCAGCGCGCTCGCCGTCCTCACCGCCGCACCCGCCAGGGTCGCGTCGGCGCAGGCCGGCGGCGCGCCCGCGGCCGCACCGCCGCCTCCGCCGCCACCCCTCGTGCAGGTCGGTCAACCCATGCCCGACTTCACGCTGCCCTATCTCGAACCCGCGCCCGATGGCGGACGCCCGGCGTCGAAGACGATGACGCTTTCGTCCCTCAAGGGCAAACAGTCGGTCGTCCTCGCGTTCTTCCCGGCGGCGTTCTCCCCTGGTTGAACGACCGAGATGTCCCGGTACCGGGACACATACGCGCAGTTCGGCGCCAACAACGCTGCAGTCCTCGGCGTGAGCGTCGACTCCACCTGGTCCAACATGGCGTTCCGCACGCAGATGGGCCTGGATTTCCCGCTCCTCTCAGATTTCAAGCGGGAATACACGAAGCAGATCGGCGTGCTCGACGAGAACTCCGGCATGGCCCGCCGCTTCACGTTCGTCGTCGACGAACAGGGCATCGTGCGGCACATCGATTCGGCCGCGGCGGCGCTCGATCCCACCGGCGCGCTCGGCGTCTGTGCCCTGATCAAGAAGAAGTAGCCGCCCGCCACGCAGGGCCTGCGTCGTGTGGTCCCGGCGGCATTGGCTGCCGGGACCGCACCGTTCCCATCGCGAGAACTCATCGCTCGAGGTATCCTTCAGGCTTGGTCCATCTCAGTCCCGCATGTATACTGTCGCGCGGGAGACGACGTGGACCTACGCCAGCTCGAGATCATTCGCGCCATTGCTGAAACCGGATCGTTCACCGCCGCGGGCCACAAGCTCCACGTGTCGCAGTCGGCCATCAGCCGCCAGATTCTGCTGCTCGAAGACGAACTGAAGACGCCGGTCTTCCTGCGCATCGGCCGCCGCATTCGCATCACCCCGGCCGGCGAGTCGCTGCTGCAGCTCAGTCATCGTGTCTTCCAGGACCTGAACGACACGGTCGCCACCATCAGCGACAGCCAGGAGACGCTGCGTGGCACGGTGCGCATCCTGGGTGGCATGACCGTGTGTCTCTACGTCTTTCCATCGCTGCTCTCGGAACTCCAGAAGCAGCATCCGACCCTGGAAGCGAAGATCGTCAACGAGAGCACCGAACGCTGCCTGCAGCACCTGCGGGCCGGCACCGGCGACATCGCGCTGCTCACGCTGCCCATCCGTGACGCCGACATGGTGACGGTGCCGGTGCTGCAGGAAGAACTGCTGGTCGTCACCTCGGCCAAACATCCGCTGACGAAGAAGCGGAAGGTGAACGCACAGGATCTCGCGTCCCACCCGTTCGTGCTGTTCGAGCCGGGCTCGAACACGCGCCGCGTGGTCGACGAGTTCTTCTCCTCGGCCGGCATCGAGCCGCGGATCGTGATGGAGACCGAGAACGTCGAGATCCTGAAGGCGCTCGTGCGCCACGGTC
>CADEDM010000159.1 GCA_902826065.1 uncultured Acidobacteriota bacterium
TGATGGTGCAGGTGCAGAGCACGTGGTTCCCGCTCATCGACCGCAATCCGCAGACGTTCACGAAGAGCATCTTCGACGCCACCGAGAAGGACTTCGTGAAGGCAACGCACCGCGTCCACCGCTCGGCCCGCTATCCGTCGCGGGTCGAGATCCCGGTCGTGTCGCGGTGACGTCGGACGCGACGCGTCAGCGCCGGCTCGCGTAGTAGCCGGCCCGAGCCTGCACCCGGGCACCGCGTCGCGCCACGCGCACGTCGAGGCGATGCCAGCCGCCGCCGTCGACGCCGGTCGGCGTGTAGGTGATGACGTAGCGGCGCCGGAACTCCTGCAGCACCTGTACGAAGGCCGGGCCGGGGTCGCCGTCATCGCCCACGTCGACGACCCGTCCGCCGGTGGCCGACGCGACGTCGGGCAGAAAGTCGCTGTCGTCGATCCGGAGCCGCCGCGAGATCGTGTTCCGGCCCTGGAAGCCCGAGGGGCGAGACCCGCGCGAGCGCACGGCGTAGACGACGCCGTTCACCCGCCTGGCCGTCTCGATCACGGTGTCCGCGGTCGTGAAGCTGCAGGTGTCGACGCCGTCGCTGAAGATCACCACCAGCGTCCGGCCGGCGTCGGTGTCGCCGATGAGCATGGCCGCCAGGGTCGCGTCGATGAGCGCGGTGTCACCGCGGCTCTCCGACGCGGCGAGCGCGCGCCGGGTCGGCGCCAGGTCGGTGGCGAGGGGCGTCTCCTCGACCACCGCGGTGTTGAACGACAACAGGCCGGCCGCATCGTTGGGTGCCAGCGCGTCCAGCAGGCTCGCCCCGGCGCGGCGCAGCGCGGCCAGCTTCGCTCCGGAGACGCTGTGGCTCAGGTCGAGGGCGAGCACCACCGACACCGGCACGTCGCCGATGTTCACGAGGTCGATCTGCTGCGCCACGCCGTTATCGCGCACCTCGAAGTCGGTGGCGGCCAGGCCCGGCACCGGCCTGCCGCCATCGGTCACCAGCACATCGAGGCGCACGCCCTCGACGCGGGCCGTGAACGTCTGCGCCGGCGCCGGCCGCGTGGCGGCGACGAGCACCAGTGGCGAGAGCAGCAGATCGCGTCGCTTCATGGCGAGGCCTCCGTGGCGAGCCGGCGCGCGTCGGCCATGGCCATCTCGAAGCTGCGGGCGTGCGATCGCCGGTAGACGAACCACGGCTCGTCGGCCGGGTCGTCGGTGAGCGGCGCCAGCGCGCGCCGCAGGCGGTCCAGGGTGTCCGTGCGCTCACCGGCCTGTCGCACGAGATGGGCGAGCGCCAGGTGCGGCAGGCGCGCCTTCGGCATGGTCTGCGCGGCGCGCTCGTAGGCGGCCTGCGCGTCGGCCGGACGCTGCAGGGCTTCGAGCTCGGCCCCAAGGAACAGCGCGGCGTAGTAGGTCACCACGGCATCGCCGCCGGCGTCCATCGCCGCGGTCAGCAGGCGCGCCGCCTCGGCGTGCAGTCCGCGCAGGCCGACCACGCGGCCCAGGTGCACGGCGGCCTCGATGAACGTGGGCTCGGCCTCGACCACGCGCCGGAAGTATTCCTCGGCACGGCGCAGCTCACCGGCGGCCGGCCCGTAGTCGGGCCGCATCCGGACGCCGTTGAGCTGGCGCGCGAACTCCTGGAACATCGGGCTCGCGAACGCTTCCCGCTCGCAGCCAGCGGCGAACAGCAGTCGCGGATCGTCGGGAAACAGCCGCAGCCCGCTGCGCAACTGCAGCGAGTCGAACGACTCGGTGGCGTGTCCATGCAGCACCGTCGCCTGGTACCAGCGCCGGACGAACGCGTCCTGGCGCGGATCGGGCGTGATCTGTTCGGCCATCCTCCGCGCGAACTCCCAGTGCAGGCTCACGTTCTCGGCGCCCAGCGACGACCCGTCGCCCACGTACATCCGCAGCGGCGCCGATGTCGACACGCTGCCGCCCGCGGCGGCGGCGACGTCCGCGGCCAGCACGGCGACGTCGGTGTGGAGCATGGTGGCGCGCCGGCACATGGCGGTGCGCCCGAGCGTCTCGACGCCAAGTGCGACCTCCTGCAGCACGAACCGCCGGTCGGCGTTCCAGGCGGCGCGGAAGGTGTCGCGTGTGATCTGCGCGGCGGCACCGTCGAGCCCCGTGACGCGGGTCGTCCGCTCGATCACGCGGTCGAAGACCCTCAACAGCAGCTGCACCCGCACCCACAACATGCGCAGCCCGTCGGTCGAGTACTCGGCGGCGACGAGGAGCGGCGCGTCGACCTCGCCAGGGCGATGGTCACGTAGCGCGGCGAACCAGCGCGTGAAGGCCTGCTCGTCGGGCGTCGGCGGCGAGGTCGGCTCGAACACCTGCATGGCGCGGGCCGGGCGTCGACCGCACGCGCCAGGCGAGTTGGCGCGTCGGGGTCGCGTCAGGTCCCGCACATCCTACCGCCACCGGGGCGACGGGAGGCGCCCCTGGGCCCAGCCGATCCGGCGGTGCTTACCGGGGCGGCGGTGCGACCGGATCGAGGTGCCAGGCCGGGTGGATCCAACGGCCATCGCGCTTGACGAAGGTCTCGGTGAGCCGCCCGCGTACGGTCTGCGCGGTGCCGCCGGTCTCGAGTGTGATCTCGAACCGCCCGTAGAGGACCACGGCGTCGCCGAAGCGGTGCGCCCTGGTCTCGGGGAACGTGAGCCGCACCAGACGTCCACCCCCGTCGTGAAATGCCTTCGACGCGGCCAGCGTTTCCGCCTTCCCGGCAAACGGCCCGTCGGTCCAGGCGATGCCGATGAAGTCGTCGGGCAGCACGCGGTCCAGCGCGGCGGCGTCGCCAGCGAACCACGCGCGCCATGCGCCCTCACGGACGGCCAGGAGGTCTGGGGCGATGGGTGTGTCGGCCGCGACCGTGACGGCCAGACAGGGCAGGACGATCAGCACGACGGCAAGCGCGCGCCCACCGGCGAAGCGAGTGGAGGTCGAGATCGGCATGACGCCACACTAGCGGCGTCGCCATGGCATGCGCTTGCGGTTTCTTGCGAATCTCCGTGCTGACATCTGCGCCGTCGTGGCATGGCAAGATCGACCCATGAACCGCGTGGTGACGCTCGCCGCGACGCCGGCCGTCGTGCTCGAACGCTTCGATCACGCGCCCGATGTCGTGCACCGTGACCCGGACTGCGAGCGCGCATCCGGCCACGCGGTGAGCGTCGTGGAATCAGGCACGTTCCGGGTGCGCGCCCGCCGCGCCTGGCGCACGGTAACCGACGGCGAGATCTTCGTCACCCGTCCGGGCCTCGAGTTCTCGTGCCTCCACGACGTCGATCATCCGGACGACGTGTGCCTGTCGGTGTCGTTCGCACCACAGGCGATCGAGAGCCTGCGCGGCCAGGGCCAGCGGCCGTCGCGTGCGCTCGTGCACGGTGCGTCGAACCGGCGCGCGTATCTGGCCCGGGCGTTGCGCGAGTGCCGCGCCGGCGACGACGCGCGGCTCGAGGCCCTGGCCGGGGCCCTGCACTGGACCCTGGGCGCTGCGGCCCCACGCGGCCCGCTGTTCCGGGCGGATCGCCTGGCCTGGTACGCCCGCCGCGTCGACGACGCCGTGGCGCAGATCGATGCGCAATACGCCGAGCCCCTGTCGCTGACGACGCTGGCCCGCACCGCCGGCATGAGCACGTTTCATTTCGCACGCGTGTTCGCAGAGCTGCGTGGCCTGCCGCCGCATCGCTACCTGTCGTCGGTGCGCCTCGAGGCGGCCGCTCGGTGGCTGCGCGACGGCGCGAGCGTGACCGATACCTGCTTCGCCGTCGGCTTCGGCTCCCTCAGCCACTTCGTCACCAGCTATCGCCGCCGCTTCGGCGAGCGCCCCTCGACCACCGCCCGTTCCGGCCGCCGCTGACCGGGCTCCCGGGAGAGAATGGGCGCGCCATGTTCGCCGTTCGTACCCGTCTCGCGCTCTGCCTCGCGCTCGCCTCCGCCATGACCCTCTCGCCTTCCGCCCAGCCCCGGCCGATTCTCTGGGGCGACGACGTCCCCGCCGGCTGGACCGGCAAGTGGACGTCCGACCTCCTGTCGGTGCCCGAGCGCACGAAGTGGACGCGCACGTCGTCCACGTTGCAGCTCCACGAGTGGATCGCCGCGTTCAAGCTGAGGACCGAGTTCCTCCACGTCGAGACGATGTTCCGGAGCCCGCTGGGCAAGGCGGCGCCGGTGATGATCCTGGCCAATCCGCGGGTCACGACGCCGGCGGAAGCGAAGGCGTCGGGCAAGCCGATCGTGTTCCTGCTCGGCAACATCCATCCGCCCGAGGCCGAGGCCGCCGAGGCGATGGTGATGCTGGCGCGCGATCTCGGCGCCGGATCGCGCCAGGCGATCCTCGACAAGGTCATCGTGATGATCGCGCCGATCTACAACGTCGACGGCACCGACACCTTCGTCACGCAGGACGGCGGCTATGGCAGCGAGACGCCGCACATCCAGGGCGTGCGCGAGAACTCGCAGGGGCTCGATCTCAATCGCGACGGCGTGAAGCTCACGACCGTCGAAGGCAACGGGCTCTACCGCACGCTGAACGCGTGGGATCCGCTGCTCCTGCTCGACGGCCACCTGATGGACCGCGTGTCGCACGGCTATGCCAACACCTACGGCACCACCACGGTGCCGGCGTCGGCGCCCGGGCCGCGCGACTACATGTCGCACACGCTCTTCCCCGCCGTGCGTGACGCCGTGCGCCAGCAATTCGGGCTCGAGGTGTTCACGCACGCCCTCGCCACCCCCGACACCTGGCCGCCGAAGGCGTGGAGCCACGACCGCGCGGCCTGGACCGTCGACGCGAAATTCATCGTCAACGACTACGGGCTGCGCAACCGCTTCGCGATCATCACCGAGACGCCGGGCCAGCCGACGTTCGAGCGGCGGATCTACGCGCAGTACGCCTACCTGGCCGCGCTGCTCGACTACGTCGCCGCGCATGGCGCCGAGATGCAGGCGGTCGCGAAGCAGGCCGACGACGACACGATCGCGGCCGTGACCACGAAGGCCGAGAGCGGCACACTCACCAACTTCCTCGACGGCGAGTACCGATCGGCCGGCACGATCGAACTCCTCCACTACAAGACCAACGAGCCGATGTACAAGCCGGGCACCAGCCTGATGTCGACCAAACCAGGCACGGCGTCGGGCCCGCCCGACAAGGTGATGGTCGACGACCTCACGCTGCCCGTCGGCACGCGCACCGCGACCATGCCGCGTGCCTACGTGCTGCCGCCGTCGCTGGCGCCGATCGTCGCGAAGCTGCGCGCCCACAACATCCGCGTGACGACGCTCGAGGCGCCGGCCCAGGTGACCGGCCAGCAGTTTTCGATCTCACGGATGCACGCCGTACGCCGCTCGGGCTACGACATGACGACGCTCGACGGCGCGTTCTCGGACGTGATGACGATGGCCTTCCCCGCCGGCTCGTTCCTGGTCGACATGGCGCAGCCGATGGCGAACGCGGCCTTCTACTACCTGGAACCGCAGTCGCGCGACGGCTTGGTCGGCTGGGGCGTGCTCGACGAGACGCTCGCCGCGCTCGGCGCGCGAGAGCGTCCCGTCGTCTATCCGATCTTCAAGGCGCGCCGGCTGCCCTGACGCGGCCGGCCTTCGCTCACGGCACGGGGAATCGCGGCTTGCGCCGCGAGTAGGCGATGCCGTGCGGCCGCCCGTTGCCGGGGTACGGCCACGTGGCGACGACCTGCCGTGTGCGCACGTCGACGACGCTCACGCCGCCCACGCAACCGCTGCCGTGATCGAACGTGGCGAACACGTAGCGGCCGTCAGGCGACATCACGGCGAGGTCACCCAGCCCCTGCTTCTCCGGGTCCGAGGCGCCGCACGCCCCCTGAGTGGCCAGCGGCACCGACGCGAGCACCGACAGGCGCCTGGTGTCGACCAGCACCACGGTGGCAGTGGTTCGCAGGCTCACGGCCAGCACGTGCTCCGACGGCGTCAGCATCACCGACTCCGGCTCGCCGCCCACCGTCAGGCTCCTGGGCTCTCCGCCGTGGCGAAGGTCGATGCGCAGCACCTTGGCAGCGCCTCGAGACGACGCCCACAGCCAGTGGCCGTCGTTCGTTGCGACCGTTTCCTCGGCACGCACGATCCCCGGCACACTGAGAACGATGTCACCGCTCTCGAGGTCCACGGCCGTGACTTCATTGCCGACGTCGTGGGCCACGTAGAGGGTGTCGCCGTCCGCCGACAAGGACGGACCGTGCGCACGGGCGCCCGTGACGTTCGCGCTGGTCATCATGTACTCCACGCTGTGATCGTCGACGTCGATCACGGCGAGTTGCGGCGCCCCCGGCGCGGCCGTGTGGGCCGACAGGCTGACGTAGAGCGTGCGCCCGTCGGGCGAGGTCTCGCAGTGGTGAGGCCCAGGCGTGACGGGGATCGCCTCCACGTCCAACGTCTCGGTGTCGATGGCCATCACCGCGTTGACCGACTCCGCCATCACGAACGCCGTGCCGGCGCGCTCCGCCAGGCAGATGTCGTGCGCGCCCGCGCCGACCTTCGTCAACGTGCGCAGGACGTCGCCGGAGGCCGCGTCGAAGATCGTCAGCGAACCGCCCTCGTCGCGATTGACGACCCAGACCGTGCCCTTCGGCAGCCGGTCGCGCCGGTGACGCCCGCCGTGTGCGCCTGCCAGGTCCTGCCCGCCGTCGACCGGCTGCGCGGCGGTGGATGTCGCGCCGGCCGCGAAGAGGCCGAGGCACGCCGCGAATGCCCATCCGCCCGCGCGCGCGGCGCGTCCCCAGATCCTCTGCCGTCGTTCGACTCGTGCCCGCATGTGTCACCTCCTCGACGTCCGCCGCCGGGGAGCCGGAGTCGTCGTCGGAGGAAACGCGGAAACGGGGCGAAACCGGTCTCATCGGGCCGTCCAACCGGATAAGCTCTCGGTGCGGTTGCCGAGCCGCTCATGACCCACACTCCGGACGTCACCGGCTTGCTGCTGGCGTGGAGCCAGGGCGACGAGGCCGCCGCGGCCCCGCTCATGGACGCGGTCTATGGCGAGTTGCGGCGTCTGGCCCGCGGCTTCGTCCGCCGCGAACGACGCGAGCACGCGCTGCAGGGCACCGCCCTGGTGCACGAGGTCTACCTGAAGCTGGTCGACCAGCGCCGGGTGCGCTGGCAGAACCGCACGCACTTCTTCGCTGTCGCCGCCCACGCGATGCGCCGCGCTCTGGTCGACGAGGCGAGGGCCCACGGCGCGGAGAAGCGCGGTGCCGGTCTGACGCTGTCGCTCGACGGCGTCGACGAGCCGGCGGGCACCGCGTCGCCCGACATCCTCGCGCTGCATGTCGCGCTCGAGAAGCTGCACGCCATCGATCCGCGCCAGGCGCGGCTGGTCGAGTTGCGCTTCTTCGGCGGGCTCACGGTCGACGAGGCCGCGGAGGTGCTCGACGTGGCCGCCATCACCGTGAAGCGCGACTGGGCGATGGCGCGCACATGGCTGTTTCGTGAGCTGGGAGGGACGGCGTGACGCCGCCACTCGACTGGCAGCGGGTGCGGGCGTTGTTCCACGCCGCGCTCGACGTGGCCCCCGAGGCCCGCCTCGCATTCGTCGAGGCGCAGGCCGACGACGCGCTGGTGGTACGCGAGGTCGCGTCGTTGCTGGCGGCGTATCCGGTCGCCGAGGGCTTTCTCAGCTCGCCCGGTGGCGAGGCGGTGCCGCCGTCGGCGGCGCCACCACGCCTGACTCCGGGCATGCGTCTGGGCGCCTTCGAGATTCGCGGCCTGGTCGGGGCCGGGGGCATGGGCGAGGTCTACCGCGCGCACGACACGCGGCTCGGCCGCGATGTCGCCATCAAGGTGCTGCCGTCGCACGTGCGCGGCGACGCCGAGGCCGTGGAGCGGCTCACGCGCGAGGCCCGCGCCATCGCGGCGCTCTCGCATCCCGGCATCCTCACCATTCACGACATCGGGCACGACGACGGCCAGGTCTACCTGGTCACCGAGCTGCTCGACGGCGAGTCCCTGCGATCGCGTGTCCGCCGCGGACCGCTGGCCTGGCGGGAGGCCCTGGACATCGGCGCCGCGATGGCGAGCGCCCTGGCCGCGGCGCATGCGCGCGGCATCGTCCACCGGGATCTCAAGCCCGAGAACGTCGTGGTCACGACCGGCGGCACGGTGAAGCTGCTCGACTTCGGCGTCGCCAAGCATATCGCCGGGCTCGACGGCGTGGCGGGAGCCTCCACGACGCGCGAGCTGACGGCGACGGGCGCCACGGTGGGCACGCTGGCCTACATGGCGCCCGAGCAGCTGGAAGGGCACGACGTCGATCACCGCGCCGACCAGTTCTCACTGGGCATCGTGCTCTACGAGCTGATCGCCGGCCGCCACCCCTTTGCGGGCACGAGCGGCCACGAGATTGCGGCCGCGATCCTCCGCGACGCGCCGACGCCACTGGCCGACGCCGTCCCCGGCACGCCGCCCGCGCTGGCACGGGCGGTGACCCGCTGCCTGGCCCGCTCGGCCAGCCAGCGCTACGCCTCCACGAACGACCTGGCGCTGGCGCTTCAGGACGCGCGTGCCGATGCGAGCGTCGTCACGCCCGGTGCGGTCGTGGTCCCGTCACCTCCGCCGCTGCAACGGGCGACGCGACGCGCCGGGCTGGGCTGGGTCGCGGCCGTGGCCGCGGTCGCGGTGGCCGGCTTCGCCGCCTGGACGCTCACGTCGCGGACGCCCGTGGAGACGTCGGCGGCGGCGCCGCCCGATCGACTCGTCGCCGTGATGCCCTTCGGCACCATCGGCGACAGCGAGGCCTACGTGGCAGACGGCGTGACCGAGGCCGTCACGCGCGAGCTGGGGCGGGTCAAGAGCGTGCGCGTCGTCGCCTCGAACACGGCGTTTGCGTACCGGCAGCGCGCCGACGCGATCGGCAGGGAGCTCGGCGTGGGGCTGCTCGTGCAGGGTTCGGTGCAGCGTGCCGGCGGCCGCGTGCGCATCAGCACGTCGCTCGTGGACGCCGAAGGCGGCACCACGTTGTGGAGCGAGCGCTACGACCGCGACGCCGCCAACGTGCTCGCCATCCAGGACGACATCGCCTGGCAGATCGCGGCGCATCTCGCGTCGGCGGTGGGCAGCGCGGCGCCCGAGCGGCCGTCGCCGTCGCAGGGCACGACTCCGGCGGCCTACGACGCCTACCTGCGGGGCCTGTCACACATGAAGGGCCGGTCGTCGTTGACCAACCCCGGCGAGCGTCTCAGCGCGAGCATCGCCGACTTCGAGCGCGCGGTCGCGGCGGATCCCAACTTCGCCCTGGCGCACGCGATGCTCGCCAGCGCCTACACGCAGCGCTTCTTCTACGACGCCAGCGATCCCGGGCTCGAGCAGAAGGCGTTCGTCGAGATCGAGAAGGCGCTGGCCATCAATCCGGATCAGGCCGAGGCCTACCTGGCGCGGGGCCAGATCGTCTGGAACGTGCGCAACGGCTTCCAGAACGAGCGGGCGGTCGCCGACCTCAAGCGTGCGATCGCCAACAACCCCAGCCTGGCCGAGGCCCACGTCGAGCTCGGCAAGGTCTACCTGCACATCGGGCTGCTCGACAAGGCCATCGCCGAGAATGACGAGGCGTTGCGCCTGGATCCGCTGGCGACGATCGCCGAGCGGCGCCGGCTCGGCGCCCTCTTCGACGCCCGCCGCTTCGACGAGGTCCGCGACGAGCTGGCCCGGAACCCGCGCTGGCTCGCGTCCTGGGTGCGTGCCGAGGGCCTGCTGGCGATGGAGGATGCCGCCGGCGCGCTCGCGGCGTTGCAGGGCGGCGAGGCCGCCGGGCGTCGTGACACCGGCTTCCGCGACATGGACATGAACGGCATCGCGAACCAGGCTCACGCCCAGGCCAAGCTGGGACAGCGCGCGGAGGCCGAGCGCACGATCGCCGCGGCCGTGCCCGTCGTGATCAACCCGACCGGACTGTCGGACATCCACCATGCGCAGTTTGCGATCGCGTGCGCGTACGCGCTGCTCGACCGGCCGGACGAGGCGGTGCGCTGGCTGACGAAGGCCGCCGAAGACGGCTTGCCGTCGTATCCGAAGTTCGTGGGCCACGTCGACATGGCGCCGCTCAGGAACCACCCCGGGTACATCGCGCTGGTCGAGCGTCTGCGACGCGACTGGGAGCGGTGGAAGGCCATGCTGTGACTGGCGTCGGGGGCTAGCCGCGCGTCGCGGCCTCGTCCCCCGCCTCGCCCGGGACCAGGAGTCTCGCCGCCGCCGCGGCGGGGGTCCAGTGGAAGCAGAGTGACGGATGCGACCCGCCGTCGGCGGCGGCGTATAGCACCCGTTCCACGACGGTGCCGCCGTGCCGCTCGTAGAACCGGCGGGCCTCGAGGTTGGCCTCGTAGACCCACAGATGCAGCCCGGCCGGCCACTGCCGCGCCATCGCGAGCCGGGCCCCGGCGCGCAGGAGCCGCCGTCCCACCCCGCCGCCCGTGGCATCGGGCCGCACGTGGAGGTTGTCGACCGAGGCGCCGCGGACGGGCTCGGCATCGGCGATGAGGTAGATGAAGCCCGTCAGCACGCCGTCACAGTGGGCGACGAGACCCGCCTCGCGCTCGCGAGGCCCTGAAAACCGCTGCGTCCAGACATCGGCTCGGTTCGCCGCGGCGTGCGCGTCGAGCCACGCGTCGTCGAGGACCCCGCGATAGGCCGTCTGCCAACTGGCCGTGTGCAGGGCGGCAACCGCACGCACATCCGCCGCGGTCATGGCGCGGATGAGGGCGGCACGGGGATCCATCCCGGCATTATCCGCGAGGCTGCACACCGTTGAGCGCGTGAGACTTGCGTTCCTACGGCGTCCGCAGTAGTACTCCGCGGTCACGTCTCGGGCGCGACCGGACGACCCATGCCGGGCGGCGCGCGCGGGCCCTTGCGGTGAGGAGGGTGCGATGGCGATCGCCCGACGGTTCATGTTCCTGTGGCTGCTGGCGGCTCTGATCCTGGCCGCGCCGTCGGCGCAGCAGCGCCCGGGCCCGGCGCCGGAGCAATACAGCCGCCTGCACTGGCGCACCATCGGCCCCGAGGGCAACCGCTTCTCCGCCGCCGCGGGCATCGCCGGCGATCCGCACACCTACTACGTGGGCGCGGCCAGCGGCGGCGTCTGGAAGACGACCGATGGCGGCACCAACTGGGCGCCGATCTTCGACGGCCAGCCGGTGCAGTCGATCGGATCGCTGGCCGTGGCGCCGTCCGATCCGAACATCGTCTGGGCCGGCACCGGCGAGGGCAAGATCCGCAGCCACATCTCGCTCGGGCAGGGCATCTACAAGTCGACCGACGCCGGGAAGACGTGGACGCTGATGGGCCTCGAGCAGACCGGCCGCATCCCGAGGCTGATCGTGCACCCGAAGGATCCCGACATCGTGCTCGCCTGCGCGCTGGGCCACGCCTACGGTCCGCAGCAGGAACGCGGCGTCTTCCGCACGACCGACGGCGGCCGCACGTGGACGAAGACGCTCTTCACCGACGAGAACGCCGGTTGCTCGGACATCGCGATGGACGCGAAGAACCCGCGCATCCTGCTGGCCGGGATGTGGACGCTCGAGATCCACACCTGGGGCCGCGACAGCGGCGGTCCGGGCAGCGGCCTGTTCATCTCGCGCGACGGCGGCGTCACGTGGACGAAGCTCACCGGCGGCCGCGGCCTGCCGACGAAGCCGGTCGGCAAGGTGGCAGTGGCGATCTCCGCCTCGAACCCGCAGCGGATGTACACGCTGATCGAGACCGGCGACGGCGTGCCGTGGCGCGGCCAGGAAACCGAGCGCGGACAGCTGTGGCGCAGCGACAACGGCGGCGA
>CADEDM010000160.1 GCA_902826065.1 uncultured Acidobacteriota bacterium
AGTACCGGCCGTTCTTCCAGGAAGCGAACCGGATGAAGCTGTGCATCTTCCTGCACCCGATGCTGCCCTTCGCCTCGGAGACGTATCAGGAGTACGTGCTCGGCCCGATCATCGGCTTCCCCACCGACACCACGCTCGCGGTGGCGCGCATGTGCTACGACGGCATGTTCAAGGACTTCCCCGACATCCGCTGGATCATCGGCCACGGCGGCGGCGCCATTCCCTATCTGATGGAACGGATGGACAGCGGCTGGCGCGACTTCGCAGAAGCGAAGGTGAAAATCGACCAGCTGCCCAGCACCTACCTGAAGCGGCTCTACTACGACACCGTGACCTTCAGCCAGTACAACCTGCGGATGCTGCGCGACATGGTGGGCACCGATCACATGCTGATGGGCAGTGACTATCCGCACCTGCTGGGGTCGATCGAGAAGGCCGTGACCTCGATCGACGCGATGCCCATTCCCGAGGCCGAGAAGGCCCACATCTTCTCGGGCACGGCGCGCGGCGTGCTCAACAACCTGTAGCGCCGCCGGGCGCCGCTTCGCGCGGGCTCAGCGAGTGCCCTTGGCGATCCTGGCGCGGAGCTCGTTCTCCTGCGCGGCGATCTCGGGACCGAAGTCCTCCGACTCCCACAGCGGGCGGATCTCGAGGTCCGACGGACCCGGCATCGGGTTTGGGCAGCGCTTCGCCCACTCCATCGCCTCGTCCATCGAGCGCACCTGCCAGATCCAGTACCCCGCGACCAGCTCCTTCGTCTCGGCGAAGGGGCCGTCGGTCACCGACCGGGTCGCGCCATCGAAATGCACCCGCTTCCCGAACTTGCTCGGCTTGAGCCCGTCGCCGGCCACCATGATGCCGGCCTTCACCAGCGCCTCGTTGTACTTCCCCATCGCTTCGAACATCTCGGCGGCGCCGGCCATGTCGAATGGATTGTTCTCGGCCTCGGATTCCGTCGTCGCTTTCACGATCACCATGACGCGCATGTCGACTCCTCGCGGACTGGGTTGGGAGCCGCTCAACGGCTCTACCAGGACGTCGAACGGCGCGATCGGATTTCGACATCGTGTCGCCGGGAAGCCCGAATGCTCGGCAACGGCGCGCGGTCGGCGAGATCAGGAAGCCGGCTCGACCGACACCTTGAACTCCACGAGCGGCACGTCGCCCGGCTTCGCGTCCGGCCGCCCCACCAGCTCGCTTTCTCTCGTGGTCTTCCGGATGTCGAACCGGAGTCCTGCGACGACATCCTCCCAGGGCTCGCCGCGCATGACGTTCTCGAGCATGTCGCCGGGCAGCGCGATCTCCAGCTCCCGCGCCGCGCGCCCGAGCATGCTCGCCGCGGCCACCAGGGTCGGCGCCTGATCGGCGGCGGTCCACACCTCCGCGATGACCGTGAGGTTGTCGCCGCCGCCCTGCTGCATGAAGACGTCGACGCGCGCCGGCTTGCCACCCGCCTGCGCCGGCATGAGCTGCCTGAGCCGGCACACGAAGATGCTGCCATGACGCATCTCGCCGGTCGCGGGGTCCCCGGGTCCCTCCGGTGAGCCCTTCCAGCCGTCGGCGCGCAGTTGCCCGCAGAGGCCGCGACTCTTCTGCCACTGCGGTTCACGTGCCTCGACCGGGATCACTGCGAAGGCCGCGGCCATCACCGCCGCGCTCGCGGTGACGAGCCTGATTGCCGTATTGCGGATCATCAGCACCAGCGGTTGGACCTCGTTCCAGAGCACAGTACACGGCCTCCCACGTGCGAGAGCTTGGGAAGTTGAGGGAGACGCATGACTAGCCTCAAACATCCTAAAAATTACCTATTGACATCTAAATAAGGTCGTTTATAGTCCTCAAATGGCTTCAACAGAGTCTATTCTGCTCTCCGTCGAGCAAGTTTCGGAGCAATTGGGACTGCACGTGCGGACGGTACGCGCCTACCTCCGCAGCGGCCGTCTGAAGGGCGTCCGCATCGGGAAGCAGTACCGCATCGCGCGCGAAGACGTGGCAGCGCTGACGGGCCGCGGCGCCTCCCTCGAACCCGTCGTGCGGCATCGTCACGTCGACGTCTCGAGCATCGTGCAGGTCGATGCGATCAGCCCGCGGTCCGTCGACCGGGTCACGAACATGCTGATGGCCGCCGCGAAGGCGCCGCGCGAGGAAGAGCATCCGCTGCGCATCGACACCACCTACGACGACGAGCGCGCGCGCTTGAAGGTGTTCATCAGCGGCAGCCCGGACACCACGGTCAGCTTGCTGCGCCTGGTCGAACAACTCGTCGGGGGCAAGGACGCATGAGCGCCATCTACGCCCCGCGGCAGCGGCGTCCTGACCGCGCTACTCGCTCCTGAGCGCCTCGGTCGGCGACACCCGGCTCGCTCTGAGAGCCGGGATGGCGCACGCGCCGGCAGCGACGACCGCGAGTCCCGCGGCCACCGCCGCGAACGTCGCCGGGTCGGTGGGGGCGACGCCGAAGAGCAGGCTCGCGATGAGCCGGGTCAGGGCCACCGACGCGACCAGGCCGGCGGCGATGCCGCCGAGCGCCGGCAGAAGGCCCTGCCACAGCATCTGCGTCACGACCGTACGCTGGCCGGCGCCGAGCGCCATGCGCACGCCGATCTCCCGCCGCCGTTGCGCGACCGCGAAAGCGACCACGCCGTAGAGGCCGACGCCGGCGAGCGTCGCGGCCAGCACGGCGAAGAGCCCGAGCAGCCAGAGATAGAAGCGCGGGCGCGCCAGGGCTGACTCCTCGAGCGCGCGCAGCGATCCGGGGAACACCAGCGGCAGCCGGGTGTCTTCCGCGCGCACCACCTCGCGCGCCGCGGCCAGGACATCGGCCGTGGGACGCGGGCTCTTCACGACGAAGGTGATCGCGCGGGCCCCGGTCTGCGCGTGCGGCACGTAGAGCTCGGGGTCGGCTGGCGCCTGCCACTGCTGCGAGTGCACGTCGGCGGCCACGCCGACGATCTCGACCGGCTCCGGGCCGTTGATGCGGATGATCTTGCCGACGGCGTCCTCGCCTGGGAAGTGGGTGCGGGCGAGCGTCTCGCTGACCACGGCCACCCGTGGTGCCCGGCTCGTGTCGGTCGGGCGGAAGGCGCGCCCGCGCGTCACGCGGATCGCCAGCGTCTCGAAGTAGTCCGGGTCAACCACGCGATAGAGCGCACCAGGCACGAGGCCCGGCGCCGGTGCCGGACGGTCGACGCGCGTGAAGTTCTGCACATTCTCGCTGGGACCCAGTGGCAGGCCGGAGATGCGGGCCACGCGCTCGACGCCCGGCATGGCGGCCAACGTGTCGTCGAGGCGATCGAACGTGGCGACGACACGATCCTCGGGGTACCGCGCGGCGGGCAGCGCCACGAGGAAGGTGGTGAGCCCGTCCGAGCGGAAGCCGGGATCGATGCGTTGCTGCGCGGCCAGGCTGCGCAGTAGCAGCGCGGCCCCCACGAGCAGCACCAGCGAGAGCCCGACCTCGGCCGCGAGCAACACCTGACGTCCGGCCCCGCCGCCGCCCGTCACGGTGCCGCGCTGCCCCAGCGCGCCGGCGGGCGGCCGCCGGGCGAGGCGCACCGACGGCCCGAGGCCGAAGATCAGCGTGGTGGCGCCGGCCAGGCCCACCGCGAAGAGCAGCGCCGGCAGGTCGAGGGCGACATCGTCGACGCGCGGCAAGTCGAGCGGCGCCAGCCACCGCAGCCCGTCGACGCCCCACGCGGCCAGCGCCAGGCCGGCGACGGCCCCGGCCGCGGCCAACAACAGGTTCTCGGTGAGCAGGTATGCGACCACGCCGCGCGAGCCGGCGCCCAGCGCCGTGCGCACCGCCAGTTCGCTCTGCCGCGCGGCGCCGCGCACGAGCACCAGGTTGGCGACGTTCGCACACGCGATCAGCAGTACGACGCCGACAGCGCCCAGCAGGATCAGGAGCGCCACGCGGACGTCGCCCACGAGCCGATCGGTGAGCGAGGTGAGGTCGACGGTCACGTTCGTGTTGGAGGCCGGGAACGCCGTCCCGAGCGCCGCGGCAATCGCGGTCAGCTCGGCGCGGGCGCTGGCCACCGTCGCGCCGGGCGCGAGTCGCGCGATGACATTGCTGTAGACGCAGTTGCGGCCGCAGGCCGCGTCGTCGTTGGCCAGCGGCATCCACAGCCGGGCGCCGCGCGGGAAGTCGAAGCCGGGAGGCGCGACGCCGACGATGGGACGCAGGCGCCCGCTGATCTCGACCGCCTGCGAGAGGACGTCGGGCCGTCCGCCGAGCCGTTCCTGCCAGAAGGCGTGGCTCACGATGATGGCCGTCGGTCCGGAGGCCCGGTCTTCCTCGCTCGTGAACGCACGGCCCACGACCGGCGCCATGCCGAAGGTGCTGAAGAAGTCGGTCGAGACCACCGCGGCGTTCACCACCTCGGCCTCGCCGAGGTTGGTCACGATGAACCGCGACCCGCTCCACAACGCCATCGACGAGACCGTTCGCGCCTCACGCTTCCAGTCCAGGTAGTTCAGATGCGACACCGAGCCGTCGACGGCCGGTTGGGTGCTGCCCTTGTTCACCTGGCCGATGGTGACGAGCCGGTTGGAGTCCGGGTACGGCAGCGGACGCAGCAGCACGCCGTAGACGACCGAGAACAGCGCCGTCGTGGCGCCGATGCCCAGCGCGAGCGTCAGCGTGGCGACCAGGGTGAACCCGGGGTGACGGGCCAACGTCCGCGACGCAACCCGAAGGTCCTGGAGGAAGCGGTCCATGCGGCCGGGAATGGCAAGCCACATGCCGTCCCGGCGGGCGGTTCACCGCGGCATTTGGGAGGCCGAGGTGACGACCGTGCGCTTGCGGGACACGCCGTGGCCGCAAGCGAACACCGGTCAGAACTTCGGGCGCGGCAGCTCCGGCAACGACCGGCCCAGGAAGCCCTCGATCGGGTGCTGGCCGTTGAACGGGGCGTCCGGACGCAGGTTGATCTTCCCCACCTGCGCGAGCGCCGCGGCCACGGGCACCTGGCGATCGCGGATCAGGTACGCGCCCCACATGTGGCTCGCGCGCCACGCGATGGTGCAGTGCAGCAGCACCTTGCCGTTCGCGGAGGCAAGTGTGGACGCGAACTGGTCGAGCGCCGCCGGTGAGTACGCATTCGGCGGCGTGCCGCCCAGCGGGATGTGGACGTAGGTCATGCCGAGCTCTTTGAGCAGCGCGGCCTCGTCGAAGCCGATGCGCGCCATCTCCTGCGGCATGCGCAGGTTCACCACCGTGGTGACGCCCTTCGCCTTCAGCTCGCGCAACGCCTTCTCGGTAGGCTGGCCGGCGATGAAGAGGTCGTCGCCGACGCTCGCGTACTTCTCCTGGAACAGTCCGGTGATGTCGAGGATCACCGGCTCTGGCGCCGGGCCCGTCTTGCCTTTGCCCACCACGCTCTGCGCGCCGGCCGGAAGGGCACACGTCATCGCCGCGACGACCACCGCACACAGGGTTCGCATTGGAGTCATGCTGCGAGCGTAGCCGTGGTCGATGGGCCAGGCAAGCCACGCCCGCTCGAAATGTGGGGCGAACGGCTGGTCCGGGTTCAGCCCGGCTATCGCCCGTAGACCCAGCGATCGAAGAACGCCGAGAGATCGCGGCCCGTGGCCTGCTCGATGGCTCGCTGGAAGTCCGGCGTCGTCACCGAGCGGCCGGCGGCGCCCCGCGTATACGCCCGCAACGCCGGCCAGAACCGCTCGTCACCGAGCAGCACGCGCAGCTCGTGCAGCGCGAGCGCGCCCTTCTGGTACACCAGGGTGCGATCGTCGGCCGAGGGCCGGTTCCAGTCGGGAAACACCAGCGCCTTGTCGCCGCCGGCATCACGGACGCGTGCGTACTCGGCCCGGAAGCGGCTGACAGCGCGGTCGTAGGCTGGACGTCCCTGTCGCGTCTCGAGATACGCCGCCGCCATGAACGTCGCCATGCCCTCGTTCAACCAGAAGTGCGACCACGACTCGCACGTGACGAGGTTGCCCCACCACTGGTGCGCCGCCTCGTGGGCGGCAAGTGAGATCGCGGTCGGGTCGGCGAGCACTGCTCGCCCGTACGCGTCTGACAGCAGCGACAGTCCGCTCATCTCCTGCCCCACGGTGCGTGCCACCAGCGCCTGCGTGTAGGTGGCGTGTGGAAAGGGCACGCCAGCGCGATCCTCGAAGAAACGCAGCATGCCCTCGGTCTCGGCGAAGATGCGCCGCAACTCATCACCGGAGAACCCCTCGCCGAGAAAACGCAGCCGGCCCGACGTCACCGCAGTGAACGGCGCAGCGGCAAAGCCGAACGTGTAGGTGGGTGCGGCCTGGTCGAGTTGCCACTCATGCCGGCGGCGTCCATCCCCAGCGGTCGTGACTGCACCCGCGCGCCCCACACCGGCGGCAGTCCAGGCTGCGGGCAACTCGACGCGCAGGCGCAAGGTGGCGCGGTCGTCGGGCCGATCGACGCTGGGCATCCAGTCGCTGGTGGTGAAGATCGTGTAGACCTGGGCGCGATCAGCAGGAAACTGCAGGCCGGCGCCTGGCGTGCCGTGATAGGTGAGGTCGAGCTCGCGGATCGCGCCGGCGGGCACCGCCGGCTGGAAGCGGACGACGGCCCGTCGCGCAGCCGGCGTGACCGCGACGGCGACGCCGTCGACCGCCGCCGAGTCGACCTCGAGCGCTCCGCGGTCGAGCGTGATCTCGTCGAGCACCGCCAACGCCTGGAAGCGGATGCGCACGGCACCGACGACCGTGCGCGCAGCCGGATCCGGAGTGACCGTGGCGTCGTAGTGCAGCACGTCGACCGCCGTCGAGGCGGCGGCACGGACGCTGTCGGCCGGACTCGCGGCGTAGCTCAAGGCAGCGGTCACTGTCGCGACGAGGACGACGTGACGGCGCCTCACCGGCACGCGGTTCATCGCGTCAGCTCGGTGGAAGCGCGACTCACGGCGTCTCCGTCAGCAGGAACACGGCGAACGACGCCAGCCAGTGTTCACCCTCGTAGTGGCCGGTGGCCACGTGCTGCAGCGCGTCGACCGCGTGCGTGTGCCCGGCATCGGCGAGGAAGGCGCGGGCGCGCGAGTCGGGAGGCAGTGATGCGGCGATGTGCCGCATCGCCCAGGCGCGGCTGAGGTTCAACCCGTCGAGATGGCCGAGCTGCGGGTCGGAACGATCGGTGACCACGGCGATCGTGAGCAGGTTCTGCGGCTGGCCGTCACGCATCGCGGGCAAGTACGCGTCGAACCAACGGGCGAACTCCTCCGGCGACAGCACGCGGCGCATCAGATCGGCCTCAGCCAGCGCCGGCGACAGGAAGTCGGAGCCGTTCGGTTCGAGCTTGGCGGGATACTCCGTGTCGCCGAGGAAGTAGTCGCGGCTGCGCGCGACGACGAGATCCTTCAGCGGGGCATCGCCGAGCGCGATCGCGTAGTCGAGTGCGAACCCCAGCCCGAACGCCGTGTTCGGATGCACGCCCGTGCGAATCGGATACGTTTGCTTCGGCAGGAAGTCGAGATAGCGCTTCACGAGCGCCGCCGTCAGCGGCTGCAGGTGCTGCTCCCAGCGCTTCGCTTCCGTCGACGACGACCGGTGCAGCTCCTCCGCCAGCTTGAGGATCCACGCCCACCCGTACATGCGCTCGAACGCCGCCGTGCCTGGCCGCGTGAAATAGGCCGCCTCCACCGCGAGGTTCGCGGCCGAGAGGTTGCGATCGAGCGCGGCGATGATCGCCGACGCTTCGGGGAGCGAGGGGAACAGGCGCAGGATCCGCGCCAGCATCCAGTGGCCGTGCACCGACGAGTGCCAGTCGTAGCAGCCGTAGAACGCCGGGTGCACCGCATCGGGGAGCTGCACGTCTTCGGGCGCGTTCAGCACGTACCCGGGTTGGCTTGGATACGCCTTGGCCACGCAGCGTAGGGTGATCTGCGCGAAGTTGGACGCGCTCTCGGCTGTCAGTGACGGCAGGTCGGGCGGCGCCGGTGGCACAGGCGGCGCAGGCGGTTGGTTGCGGCAGGCCGCCACGGCGACGACACACAGAACGGCGACGAAGGATTGACGCACGAGCAGATACTACCTGCCAGAGCCCTTCGGGCCGGCTACGACACGTCGGTCCGGCGTGCGGCCGCCGCCCGCGGCCGACGCGCTCGCGGGCGCAGATATACTCGGCTCACCCTCCCGATGCACGCGCCCCTCGATTTCCTCGCCGGCGGAGGCCAGGTGGGCGAGCTGATGCGCTCGCGCGACTGGTCGACCTCGCCGCTCGGGCCGCCCGCCAGCTGGCCACAGTCGCTTCGCACCATCGTCGACCTGCTGCTGCAGTCGCGCTTTCCGATGTTCGTCGCCTGGGGCCCCGAGCTGGGCTTCCTCTACAACGACTCGTACGCCGAGATCCTCGGTGCGAAGCACCCCGCGGCGCTCGGACGTCGCTTCTACGACATCTGGTCGGAAATCTGGCCCGACATCAGCCCGCTGATCGACGCCGCCATGAGCGGTGTGGCCACCTACCGCGAAGACCTGCCGCTCGTCATGAACCGGAAAGGCTACGACGAGCAGACGTGGTTCACGTTCTCATACTCGCCGGTGCGCGACGAGAGCGGCAAGGTGGCCGGCATGTTCTGCGCGTGTACGGAGACGACCGAGAAAGTCGTGGGTGGCCGTGCGCTGCGCGACAGCGAAGGACGACTGCGTGCGCTCGTCGAGGCGAGCTCCTACGCGGTGTATCGCATGAGCCCCGACTGGTCGCAGATGCTGGCCCTCGACGGCCAGGGCTTCATGCGCGACACCACGAGCCCGAGCGGCGGGTGGTTGGGCAACTACATTCACCCCGACGACCAGGCGCAGGTCGTGGCCGCGATCCGCAAGAGCATCGCCGAGAAGCGCACGTTCGAGCTCGAGCATCGCGTGCTGCTCGTGGACGGCACGCTGGGCTGGACGCTGTCGCGAGCCGTGCCCGTGTTCGACGCACAGGGCACGATCACCGAGTGGTTCGGTGCGGCGAGCGACGTGAGTGCGCGCAAGGAAGCCGAGGAAGCGCTGCGCACCAGTGAAGAGCAACTGAGAGAGGCTGACCGACGCAAGGACGAGTTCCTCGCCATGCTCGGCCACGAGCTCCGCAACCCGCTGGCGCCGATTCGCACGGGCCTGGAACTGATCCGCCAGGCCGGCGACACGCCCGGCGCGGTGGCGAAGGTGCGCACCATGATGGAGCGGCAGGTCACGCACATGGTGCGGCTGATCGACGACCTGCTCGACGTGTCGCGGATCACATCGGGAAGGATTCAGCTGCGGCGAGAGCCCACCGCGTTGAGCAGTCTGGTCAGCAGCGCCGTGGATGCGCACCGCGCCGCGATGATGGCGAAACAGCTCCAGCTGAGCGTCGATCTCCCGGAGACGCCCTGTCTGCTGGACGTCGACCCGACGCGGTTCGTGCAGGTGATTTCCAACCTCCTGCACAATGCGACGAAGTTCACCGACGTGGGTGGCGCCGTGCGCGTCTCCGCGCGTGTCGACACCGCCGACGCGAACACGCCGGCGGAGCTCACGCTGTCGATCGCCGATTCCGGTATCGGGATTCCGGCGGCGTTCCTGCCTCGCGTCTTCGACTTGTTCACGCAGGGCGAGGGCAGTTCGTCACAGCCCGGACTGGGCATCGGCCTGGCCCTCGCGCAGCGCCTCGTGGAGATGCATGGCGGGCGCATCGACGTGCGGAGCGAAGGCGCCGCACTCGGCAGCGAGTTCATCCTCCGGCTGCCGGTCTCGGCGGACGACGCGCCGCACAAGGCTCCAGACGCACTGGGTGATCAGGGTCTCGATTGCCGGGTGCTCGTGATCGACGACAACCGCGATGCTGCGGTCCTGACGGCGATGCTGGTCGAGACGCTGGGCGGCGAGTGCAGGACCGCCTACGACGGCGAGAGCGGCCTGGCCGAGATGCTCAGTTACCGGCCGGACGTGGTGCTGCTCGACATCGGCATGCCTGGCGTGGACGGCTACGAGACGTGCCGCCGCATCCGCCGCCAGTGTGGCGACCAGGTGGTCGTGGTGGCGCTGACCGGCTTCGGCCAGGAGCAGGACAAGGAAAAGGCCGCCGGCGCAGGCTTCAGTGCGCACCTGACGAAGCCGGCGGATCCCGCCGCTCTGACGCACCTGCTGCGACGGGTGGCCCGACCGTCATCGGCCTGAGCCACGCGGACGGCGACGAACGTCACAGCCGCAGGAGCGATCGGGCGTTCCCGCTGAGAATGGCCTCTTTCTCGGTGTCGTCGAGGAAGGGCGCCTCGAGGATCAGATCCACGGTGACGGGCCAGTTGAAGGGCACGTCGGTGCCGTACATGATCTGCCCGACGCCCGCCTCGGCCACCAGGTGTCGCAGGCCTTCGGGCGAGAACACCATCGTGTCGATGTGGATCTGCGACTTCAGGTACGCGCTGGGCGCCTTCTTGTTGGCGCAGTTGGCCTCGCGTCGCACGGTGCACGCGGCCTCGGTCCGTCCCAGGTACGACGGCAGATAGCCGCCCGCGTGCGCGGCGCAGACCCGGAGCGCCGGGAACCGGTCGAACACGCCATCGAAGATCAGGCGCGACAGGAAGTAGGTCGTCTCGAGCGGGTTCCCGATGATGTTGCCGAGGTCACCGCGTCCGCGCAGGGCGCCCGGCTTGACGATGTTCTCGGCGCCGCCGGGATGCATGACGACCGGGACGCCCAACGCGGCCGCCTTGGCCCAGAACGGGTCGTACTTGGGCAGCGAGAGATCTTCGCCGTTCACGTGTCCGCCGATCGACGCCCCACGCAGGCCCAGGCGCGTGACGCCGTCCTCGAGCTGCTCGGCCGCCAGATCGGGATGCTGCAGGGCCACTGAGGCCATGGCGACGAAGCGGTCGGGGTGCGACGCCACCCACTTCGCGAGCCCGTCGTTCTGCGCCCGCACGATGCGGCGGGCCAGGTCGCGATCTGCCGCATACCACCAGAACCCGTTGATGGTCAGGATCTGGACGTCGACGCCCTGCTGGTCCATCACCTGCAGCCGCCCCGGCCCGAGGATGCCACCGCCGGTTCCGCCGCCGCTGCTCGCCAACGGTGTGCCCGCGACGACGCCCTCGACAGGGATGACGCAGTGCGCGTGGACGTCGAACACCCTGACCGGTCGGCCGCCAATCGTGACCTGGCGCCGCGCGGTCTGAGCCCGGTCGACGAGCGATCCGACGCTGACACCGGCTCGCGTGCTGTACGCACCGGCCGCACCTGCAGCCAGTGTCCTGAGGAAGTCGCGGCGATGTGGCACGTGTCCTCCTGTTCGATCAGCGTCGATCAGTGCTTCGCCCGCGCCTGCGCGGCGTCCAGGATCGGCGTCCATTCCGCGGTGAACGTGCCGCCGCGCCGCTTCCAGTAGATGCGTTCGGGACTGCCGCTGATCGAGACAGCATAGTCCGGCCCCGCTGGATCGTTCATCTCGGTGAGCGGCACTGCCGCGGTCCAGGCCTGCCCTCGACGGAAGGTGACATAGAGGTCGGCGTCGACCTGCCAATCACGGGCCCGATCCCAGCGCGTGAAGATCACGTAGCTGCCGTCACGGGCAAACCACGGATCGCCTTCGCCCGCGGTGGTCGCCGCGGGCGCGAACGGCGTCGGCGGCGCCGCGGTGTCGCCGCTGATCCGCGTTTGATACAGGTTGTAGTCCACGCCGTGCGCGTCGGCCGGCCCCTCGCCGAGGAACACGACGACGCCGTCCGGCGCGATGGCCGCATATGACT
>CADEDM010000161.1 GCA_902826065.1 uncultured Acidobacteriota bacterium
CTCTGACGTTCCTCGCCAAGTGCTACCTGCCGCTGCCCGAGAAGTGGCACGGCCTTCAGGACATCGAGACGCGCTATCGGCAGCGCTATCTCGACCTCGCCGTGAACCCCGAGGTGCGGCGCGTCTTCGAGCTTCGCAGTCACACGGTCGCGGCGATCCGCGAGTTCTTCACCGCGCGCGGCTTCCTCGAAGTCGAGACACCGATGATGCAGCCGATCGCCGGCGGGGCGCTGGCGCGGCCCTTCGTCACCCATCACAACGCGCTCGACATCAAGCTGTACCTGCGCATTGCGCCCGAGCTGTACCTGAAGCGCCTGGTCGTGGGCGGCATCGAGCGCGTCTTCGAGATCAACCGCAACTTCCGCAACGAAGGCATCTCCACGCAGCACAACCCCGAGTTCACGATGCTCGAGTTCTACTGGGCCTACGTGGACTACCAGACGCTCATGGCGTTCACCGAGGAGCTGCTCTCCACGGTGGCCCAGCGTGTCACCGGCGGCACGACCTGCCAGTTCGGCGACCATGCCATCTCGTTCGCCGCGCCGTTCCGCCGCCTGTCGCTGCGCGACGCGGCGGCGGAGGAAGCCAGTCGCCGACTCGGCCGCACCGTCACTGCTGACACGCTGCGGACGCTCGAGGGTGCGCGCGGCGTCGCGCACGACCTGCACATCGAAGTCGCCCACACGGCCGGCGCCGGCAAGGTGGCGACCGAGATCTTCGAGCGCCTGTGGCAGGAGTCGCTGGTGCAGCCGACGTTCGTCTACGACTTCCCGACCGAGGTCTCGCCGCTATCGAAGCAGCGCGCCGACGATCCCGACACCGTCGAGCGCTTCGAGCTCTACATCGGCGGGTTCGAAGTGGCCAACGCCTTCAGCGAGCTCAACGACCCGCTCGAGCAGCGGCGCCGCTTCGAGGCCCAGATCGCGGACCGCGCCAAGGGCGACGACGAGGCGCACGCCATGGACGACGACTACGTCCGGGCGCTCGAGTACGGCCTGCCGCCCACCGGCGGCGAGGGCATCGGCATCGATCGGCTCGTCATGCTGCTCAGCAACAGCCCGTCGATCCGCGACGTCATCCTCTTCCCGCAGATGCGGCCCAGGGACTGAGAACCGAGGCGACCGTGCCCTTCGAGCTGTTCGTCGCCCTGCGCTACCTGTTCGCCAGACGTAAGCAGGCGTTCATCTCGGTGATCTCGCTGGTGTCGATGCTGGGCGTCACCGTCGGCGTGATGGCGCTGGTGATCGCGCTGGCCTTGATGACCGGGCTGCAGCAGGGCGTGCGCGACCGGATGCTCGGATCGCAGGCCCACGTCTACGTGTGGAAGACGTCGGGACTGGCGGAGTATCACCCCGAGGTCGAGAAGCTGCTGCGGGTGCCCGACGTGCTGGGCGCGGCACCGGCGCTGATGGGCAAGGCGCTCGTGAGCAAGGGCGACCAGCAGTCGTTCATCACCATCAAGGGCATCGACCCGGCGCTCGAACCGAAGGTCACCGACATCGCCTCGGCGATCACGAGCGGCAGCTTCGCCGATCTCACCGACGGCGACGACGAGAACCTGCCGGGCATCCTGGTGGGACGAGAGCTGGCGGGCCAGCTGGGCGCGATGCTGGGCGACACGGTGAACGTGCTGACGCCGAACGGCACGCTGTCGCCGATGGGCGTGATGCCGCGGCAGCGGCGGCTGAAGGTCGTCGGCATCTTCCAGCTCGGACTGTTCGAGTTCGACCAGTCGTTCGGCTACGTGACGCTGGGCACGGCCGGACGCCTGGCGGGGAAGACCGACCCCGATCACATCGAGCTGCGCGTCCGTGACATCTACGAAGCGCCGGCCATCGCCGAGGAGATCTCCGATCTCGAGGGCACGACCTACATCGCGCAGGACTGGGCCGACCTCAACAAGTCGCTGTTCTCGGCGCTCTGGCTCGAGAAGGTGGCGATCTCGATCGCCATCGGCCTCATCGTCATGGTGGCGGCGCTGAACATCGTGGCGTCGCTGGTGCTGCTGGTCATGGAGAAGAGCCGCGACATCGGCATCCTGAAGACGATGGGCGCGTCGGCGACGACCATCCGCCGGATCTTCATGCTGCAAGGGCTCGTGATCGGTCTGGTCGGCACCGGCGTGGGCGCCACGCTTGGAGTCGTCGTCGCCACCGCACTGGATCGCACGCGGGCCATCCGGATCCCGGCCGACGTCTACCAGCTCTCGTATCTGCCGTTCACGGTGGTACCGCGTGATGTCGTGCTGGTGGTGCTGGCGGCCATCGTCATCTGTTTCGTGGCGACCATCTATCCGTCACGGCAGGCGGCGCGGCTCGACCCCGCGGAGGCGTTGCGTCATGAGTGAGGTCATGCTCAGCGCTGCCGGCGTCGAGAAGTCGTACGTCGCGGCCGGCCAGCGCCTGCACATCCTGCGCGGCCTCGACCTCGAGGTTCGCCGCGGCGAGATGGTGGCGATCATGGGGGCATCCGGGGTCGGGAAGAGCACCCTGCTGCACGTCCTCGGCGGCCTCGACCGCAGCGACGCCGGCGCCATCGCCGTCGGCGGCTTCGACGTCTCGAGCGCCGACGACGCCGCGCGAGTCGCGTTCCGCAACAAGCACGTCGGCTTCGTGTTCCAGTTCCACCATCTGCTGCCGGAGTTCACGGCGCTCGAGAACGTCGAGATGCCGCTGCGCATCGCGCGGGTCGGCGGGGCCGAAGCGCGGCCGCTGGCGCAGCGGTTGCTCGAGCGCGTCGGACTCGGGGAGCGCCTGGACCACCGGCCGGGCATGCTGTCGGGCGGCGAGCAGCAGCGCGTGGCCGTGGCCCGCGCCCTGGTGCGCCAGCCGGCGCTGCTGCTGGCCGACGAGCCCACCGGCGATCTCGACGAGCGGACCGGCGATGCCCTGCACACGCTGCTGCGCGACATGCACCGCGAGTTCGGCCTCACGGCCGTCATGGCCACGCACAACCCCCGTCTGGCCGAGCAGTGCGATCGGGTGCTGCGGCTGGAGCAGGGCCGGCTGCAGCCAGCCTGAGCCCGCCAGACCGTCGCCCCGCGTCAGCGCCATGAGCAGGTTCGGTGACGATCCGCGCGCCTTCTTCCGCCAGGTCTACGACGCAGCGGCGCCATGGGACGTCGGCGGGCCGCAGCCGGTGCTGGCGGCGCTGCTCGCGGACCATCCGCCTCGCAGTCCGATCCTCGACGTCGGGTGCGGGTCGGGTGATCTCGCCATTCATCTGGCGCAGGCCGGACACGAGGTCGTCGGCGTGGACTTCGTCGAGACCGCCATCGCGTCGGCGCGCCGCAAGGCGAAAGCCCTCCCCGAGGGGGTGGCCGCGCGCGTGCGCTTCGAACTCGCGGACGCGTCGCGCCCCTCGGCGCTCGGGTTCACGGTGGGCGCCATCGTCGACTCCGGATTCCTGCATCTCCTCGACGCCGACGAGACGACACGCTACGTGGTCGACCTGGCCGCGGCGCTGCCGTCGCACGGTCGCTACTACCTCCAGGCCTTCGCGACGGAGTTCGACGTCCTCCACACGCCGCGAGCAGTGACGTCGGCCGAGCTGACGGCCAGGTTCAACGGCCATTCCGGCTGGCGGGTGCTCGAGATCCGCGACGCAGAGTTCCTCAATCGTGTGGGACCGCCGGTGCCGGCCATCGCGGCCTGCCTCGAACGCATCTGAGCGTGGTAGCGTGACGCAAGGTGACGCCTGTGTCTGCTGCGGGCATGGCGCGAGCGCGGATCACGCGAACGGAGACATCGATGGGCCGGCTCCAGACGTACGAAGGCAAGGGATTCGCGGTGACGTTCGATCCGGACGTCTGCACGCATTCGGCCAACTGCGTCACCGGGCTGCCGGCCGTGTTCGATGTCTCGCGCAAGCGATGGGTCGACGTCGACGCGGCGTCGGTGGAGGCGATCGACGCGCAGATCGGCCGATGTCCTTCGGGCGCGTTGCAGTTCGTCCGCCGCGAGACGGCCGAAGGCACCAACGGCTGATCGCGCCCGTTTGTGTGCAGGGCTACGCGGCCGCCGCTCTCGGCACTCCGGTGAGATAGAGCGCGCGCCCCGACGCCCCGGCGGACCACGTGTAGCCGTCGCCGCCAGGCACGCCTTCGGCGATCGCGAGCACCTCCTCCGGCGTGTAGGCGCGCAGCGCCGACACTGTGCCATCCCACGCGAACAGCAGCGGCACGACCGGCAAGGCATACGTCAACAACAGGTGCGGGACGCGCACCGGGCGCACCAGCGGCATGAGCGCCAGCGCCACCAGCACCAGCATCACGGCGTTGAGACCCATCGCGGGCAGCGCCGCGATCAGCGGCAGGCGGCGTAGCGCCGGCGACGCCGCGACATCGACGACGCAGAGCGGTTGGCGTCGTGCCACGACGCCCGCGATCAGCCGGGACGCGGCGTCGGGCGGGAAGTGGTGCAGCGCGCCGAACATGGTGCGGACGCCCTCCGCATCCGCCCCGCCAGTCGTGGCGTCGACGGGCGAGGCCAGGTAGCGCACGCCGTCCTCCTGCGCCGCCGCCACGCGATCGATGCCCACCCGACTGGGATGCAGATCCGACAGGGTCAGCGACACGGCGTGGCCGGTGCGCCGCAGGAGCGTCCGCATCCGCAGCGCCGGCCCGCCGGCGCCGGAGCAGAGGTCGACCAGGTGCGTGTGCCGCGAGCGATCGAGCACGGCTTTCAACGCCGGCATCACGCCGTCATAGAGCGCCAGGCGTTCGGCGCCGGTGTCGAGGAGGGCAATCGCCGCGTCGCGAATCGGCGCCGGGAGCCAGGCGCAGTCCTCCAGCTCGACGAGGTGCAGGCGACGCATCGGGGGCAGGGCGTCAGTCGCCGAACTTGATGCCCTGGGCCAGCGGCAGCGACGAACTCCAGTTGACCGTGTTCGTCTGCCGGCGCATGTAGGCCTTCCAGGCGTCGGACCCCGACTCGCGCCCGCCGCCCGTTTCCTTCTCGCCGCCGAAGGCGCCGCCGATCTCGGCGCCGGACGTGCCGATGTTGACGTTGGCGATGCCGCAGTCCGAGCCTCGGGCCGAGAGGAACGCCTCGGCCGTCCGCATGCTCTCCGTGAAGATCGCGGACGACAGGCCCTGGGGCACGCCATTGTGGAGGGCGAGGGCCTCGTCGAGCGTGTCGTAGGCGAGCACGTAGAGAATGGGCGCGAAGGTCTCGTGCATCACGATGTCGCCCTGTGCCGGCATCCGCACGATGGCGGGCTCGACGAAATGCGGGCCCAGGTCGGGACGCGGGGCGCCGCCGGTGAGCACGGTGCCGCCGGCTGCGGTGGCCTCGGCGAGCGCCGCCTGCATCTTCTCGACGGCGGCCTGGTTCACGAGCGGCCCCATGAGCGTGGTGCCATCGAGCGGCGAGCCGATGCGCACCTGCGCGTAGGCCCTGACCAGACGGTCGCACAGCGCGTCGACGATGCTGCGATGCACGATCAGCCGGCGCGTCGACGTGCACCGCTGGCCGGCGGTGCCGACGGCGCCGAAGAGCACCGCGCGCACCGCCATGTCGAGGTCCGCGTCGGCGGCGATGACGATGGCGTTGTTGCCGCCGAGTTCCAGCAGCGTCCGGCCGAAGCGTCCCGCCACGGCCTGAGCGACGCGACGGCCGACGGCGGTCGAGCCGGTGAACGAGACGAGCGGCAGGCGCGCATCGGCGAGCATCCGCTCACCGATCACGGCGCCGGTGCCCACCGCGAGCGTGAAGACGCCCGAGACGCCATGGTCGGCCATCACCTGGTTGGCGATCCGCTGCACGGCCACGGCCGTGAGCGGCGTCGGCTCCGCCGGCTTCCACACCACCGTGTCGCCGCATACCGCGGCCAGTGCCGCGTTCCACGACCACACGGCGACAGGGAAGTTGAACGCGGTGATCACGGCGATCGGGCCCAGCGGATGCCACTGTTCCATCATCCGGTGGCCGGGACGCTCCGATGCGATCGTCAGGCCGTAGAGCTGTCGCGACAGGCCCGTCGAGAAGTCGCAGATGTCGATCATCTCCTGCACTTCGCCGTGGCCTTCAGCGCGGATCTTGCCCATCTCCAGCGACACCAGGTCGCCCAAGGGCTCCTTGGCGGCGCGCAGCGCCTCGCCGAGGTCGCGGACGACCTCGCCGCGCTTGGGCGCCGGCACTTCACGCCAGGTGCGGAAACGCGCCGCGGCGGCGTCGACCACCCGGTCGTACGACGCAGGCGTGGCCAGCTGCACGCCGGCGATCGGTGCACCGGTCGTCGGATCGCTGGAGACCAGGACCTCGGCGCCGGGGACCAGCAACCAGTCGTCGGCGCCGGTCGAGACGCCGGGGTTCACGTCCGCGAGACCGAGGCGATCGAGGATCGCCTTCGCGGTAGGCAGGGTGGCGGTGGACATTGCAGCTCCGGGCGGCACGCGACGCCGCGATCAGTCGAGGCCGGCGAGACGGAAGATGGACTTGGCCACGCCCGAGTAGTCGTCCTCGCCCTCGCCGGCGGCGAGCTGCGCATGGACGAGCTGCTGCACGAGCGCGGTCTCCAGGGCGACGACACCGGCCTCGGCGAGCGCGCCGGCAACGATGCCGAGGTCCTTCTTGTAGAGGCGCGCCTTGAACCCCGGCTTGTAGTTGCCGGTGAGCATCCGTTCGCCATGCACCTCGAGCACGCGGCTGGCGGCGAAGCCGCCCATCAGGGCCTGGCGCACCTTGGCGCCATCGACGCCGGCCTTGCGGGCCAGGGCGATGGCCTCGGCCACGGCGACCATCGTGCCGCCGATCACCAGCTGGTTGCACGCCTTGCAGACCTGCCCGGCGCCCGACGGGCCCACGTGGACGATCTTCTCCGCCGTGCCCATGTGCGCGAGCAGCGGCCGCACCGCGTCGAGGGCGTCGGCGTCGCCGCCGACCATGAACGTCAGCGTGCCCTCGATCGCGCCAATCTCACCGCCGCTCACCGGCGCGTCCAGATAGGCGCCGCCACGTGCGGCGACCTGGGCGGCGAAGGCCCGGGCCGCGGCCGGCGCGATGGTGCTCGAGTCGACCACGATGGCGCCGGTCGGAAGCGCGCTCAGCAGCCCCTGCGGGCCGTCGAGCACGGCCGCGACGTCGGGCGCATCGGGCAGCATCAGGACGATGGTGTGACTGGCCGCGGCCACGGCCGCCGGCGAGGTGGCCACGCTTGCCCCGGCCTCGGCCAAAGTGCGCTCGGCGTCACGTGAACGGTTGTGCACCACGACGGGCACGCCGTGCTTGCGCAGGTTGAGGGCCATGGGCTTGCCCATGGCGCCGAGCCCGATGAATCCGACGGCGTCCGGCACGCGGGAACCTCCGCCCTGATTCTACGCCGCAGCTGCGCGGCCGGGCTGGCCGGCAGCGACGGGGCCGCGTGGCAATCCCGTATACTGGAGTCAGCGCCGGGACTCCATCCCTCGCGAAGGCGGCCGGATGTTCGAGCGGTATACGGAAAGAGCACGGCGGGTACTGTTCTTCGCCCGTTACGAGGCAAGTCAGCTCGGCAGCATCTCGATCGAGACCGAGCACCTGCTGCTGGGCCTCATCCGGGAGGGCAAGGGCCTCACGAGCCGCATCTTCCAGCGGTCGCACCTGTCCCTCGACTCCATCCGGAAGGACATCGAAGGGCGCACCGTGTTCCGCGAGAAGGTCTCCACCTCGGTGGAGATCCCCTTCAGCGGCGAGACCAAGCGCGTCCTGCAGTACGCGGCCGAGGAAGCCGACCGGCTGCTCCACAACTACATCGGCACCGAGCACCTGCTGCTGGGGCTGCTCCGCGAGGAGCGCTCGGTGGCGGCCAGCATCCTCATGGAGAAGGGCATGCGCCTGCATGCCGTCCGCGAGGACATCGTCCAGCTCCTCAACGAGAAGACCACCCTGACCCGGGTCAAGGAGACGCCGCTGCTGGCCGAGTTCAGCCGCGACCTCACCGACATCGCGCTGAAGAACCAGCTCGACCCGCTGGTGGGCCGCGACTACGAACTGGAGCGGGTGCAGCAGGTGCTGTGCCGCCGCACCAAGAACAACGCCGTGCTCATCGGCGAGCCGGGCGTCGGCAAGACGGCCATCGTCGAGGGCCTGGCCCAGAAGATCGTCTGCGGCGACGTGCCGCACTTCCTCGCCGACAAGCGCCTGCTGGCGCTCGACATCTCCCTCATCGTGGCCGGCACCAAGTACCGGGGGCAGTTCGAAGAGCGCCTCAAGGCCATCATGAAGGAGCTCACCGACAACCCGAACATCATCGTCTTCATCGACGAGCTCCACACGCTGGTGGGGGCGGGGTCGGCCGAGGGCTCGCTCGACGCCGCCAACATCCTGAAGCCGGCGCTGAGCCGCGGTGAGATTCGCTGCATCGGCGCCACGACGCCGGCCGAGTACCGCAAGTACATCGAGAAGGACCGCTCGCTCGAGCGCCGCTTCCAGGCCATCAAGGTCGACCCGCCCGGCGAGCAGGAGACGATCCGCATCCTGATGGGCGTGAAGGATCGCTACGAGCAGTTCCACAACGTCGAGTACTCGAACGAGGCGATCGAGGCGTCGGTCTACCAGTCGAGCCGCTATGTGACCGACCGGTTCCTGCCCGACAAGGCCATCGACCTCCTCGACGAGGCCGGCGCCCGCGCCAAGCTGCGCGAGGCGGCGTTCAGCGACGAGTTCGGCGAGATCAACAAGAGCATCCGGGTCGCCGTCGAGCAGATGGAGCTCGAGCAGTCGGCCGGTAAGTACCCCGATCGTCAGGGCAACGTCCGCGAGGATGGCGGCCGCGAACACGTGCCGCAGGTCCGCGAGCGCTTCGACGTCCGGCCGCAGCAGCGCAAGGTCGTCGTCGGCCGCAGCGAGATCGACGAGGTCGTCTCGAAGTGGACCGGCGTGCCGCTGGCGTCGATCAACCAGGACGAGAGCGACAAGCTGATGCGGATGGAGGAGGAACTCCACCGCCGCGTCATCAGCCAGGCGCAGGCGATTTCGGCGGTCTCGCGCGCGATCCGCCGCTCGCGCGCCGGGCTCAAGAACCCCGCCCGTCCGGTGGGCAGCTTCATGTTCCTGGGCCCGACCGGCGTGGGCAAGACCGAGCTGGCGCGCGCGCTGGCGCAGTTCCTGTTCGGCAGCGAACACGCCCTGATCCGCTTCGACATGTCCGAGTACATGGAGAAGCACTCCGTGTCCAAGCTGATCGGCTCGCCGCCCGGGTACGTCGGGCACGAGGAAGGCGGCCAGCTCACGGAACGGGTCAAGCGGAACCCCTACTCGGTCGTGCTGCTCGACGAGATCGAGAAGGCCCACCCCGACATCTTCAACATCCTGCTGCAGGTGTTCGAGGACGGCCACCTCACCGACGGCCTCGGGAACCGCGTCAACTTCAAGAACGCGATCCTGATCATGACGTCGAACATCGGCGCCCGCTTCATCCAGAAGCGCGCGACGCTGGGCTTCCAGTCCGACGCCGGCGATGCGTCGAAGAGCATCACCGACATGGTGCTGGGCGAGGTGAAGCGCACCTTCAACCCCGAGTTCATCAACCGCGTCGACGAGCTGATCGTGTTCGACGCGCTCAGCGACGACGACCTGCGCCGGATCCTGGTGCTGCTCGTGGCCCAGGTGAACGCCAACCTGGCCGACCGCCGGATGCGCGTGCGCCTCACGCCCGAGGCCATCGACTGGATGATCGACGTCACCTGCAAGGACCGCTCGTACGGCGCCCGTCCGCTGCGCCGGGCCATCCAGCGGCACGTCGAAGACCCCCTGGCGGAGGAGTTGATCCGGGGCCGGGTACGGGACGGCGAAATCGAGGTCTACGTGGAGGGCGGGGCCCTGGCTTACCGCACCCCCGCGCCCGAGGAGCCCGTCGGGGCCGGCCACCCGCTTTCCAGCGACGTCTGAATCCGGTAGGATCGTCGGATTCGGCAACCGGCGAGGGCGCCGGCGTGCCCCGGAGGCGCCCCGGGAGCACCCCCTCGACCGGCAGGAACACGATGCGCAGGCTGTACATCCTCCTGATACTCAGCGTTCTGGCGTCACCGGGCCTCGTCGAGGCCCGGCAAGCCGCGCCCACCGCGCCCGGCGCCCAGCCGGCGGTGCGGATGCCCCCCGAGGGCTCGGGGCCGGTCGTCCGGTTCCTGCAGCTGAAGTTCCACCCGGTGGACGAGTCGATCATCGACCCGCAGACCTACCTCTATTACATCCAGACCCAGCCCTCGCGGAGCCTCGACGGCGTGTGGGTGGCGTACGACGAGGCCGCGGAGGCGCGGCTGCGCGACGACTTCCGCCGTCTGTGGGGCACCAACTTCCTCGACAACCTCTGGGTCGAGGTCCTCGACGAGCCGTACGACAACGGCGTCATCGGCAAGCGCGTCATCTTCAACATGGAAGAGCGGCCGCGCGTGAAGATCGTCGACTACACCGGGTCGAGCAAGGTCGAGCGCACCAAGGTCGACGAGAAGATGAAAGAGCTGGGCGTGGCCCTGCGCCTCGACTCGTTCCTCGACGAGGGCGCGGTGCGCCGGGTGAAGAGCATCATCCAGGAACTGATGAGCGAGAAGGGCTATCAGTTCGCCGAGATCGCCTCGAACGTCGAGGCGCTGCCGGGCGGCCCCAAGCTGGTGAAGGTCACCTTCGACGTCAAGGAAGGTCCCAAGGTCCGGATCCGCGAGGTCGACTTCGACGGCAACACGGCGATGGGCGATCGCACGCTGCGCCGCAAGATGAAGGAGACCAAGCAGCACGGCGCCTTCTCGTGGATCATGGGCGGCGGCACCTTCAAGGAAGCCAAGTTCGAGGAAGACGCCGACATGGTGGTGGCCCACTACCGCAACCAGGGCTACATCGAGGCCCGCGTCGGCACGCCGGAGCTGAAGACCCTGGAAGACAGCCCCGACGGCAAGACCCGCTGGATTCAGGTGCACATCCCGGTCACCGAGGGCCCGCGCTACAAGGTCGGGGAGTTCACGTTCGCGGGCAACACCGTGGCCAAGTCCGAGGGCCTGCGGCCGTTCTACAAGCTGAAGCCGGGCGACTGGTACAGCGAGAAGCGCATCCGCGACGGCCTGCGCAAGACGCAGGAAGTCTACGGCGGCGTCGGCTATTTCGAGTTCACCGGCTATCCCGACCTGAAGCCGAAGCCGGCGGCTGAGGGCCCGCTCGACGGCCCTGCCGAGCCCACGGTCGACGTGACGATGCAGCTGCAGGAAGGCGAGCAGTACTTCGTCAACCGCATCACCTTCGTCGGCAACACCACCACCCGCGACACCGTGGTGCGCCGCGAGATGCGGTTGGTGGAGGGCGGCATCTTCAACACCGAGGCGCTCAAGTACTCGGTGCGACGCCTTAACCAGGTGGGCTACTTCAAGAACCTGGAAGAGGGCGGCAACGCCATCGACGTCAAGAAGACGCCGAACGAGAAGAACAAGGTCGACGTCACGCTCAAGCTCGAAGAGCAGAACCGCAACCAGCTCACCTTCGGCGCCGGCGTCTCGCAGTTCGAGGGCTTCTTCGGCCAGTTGTCGTTCCAGACCGCGAACTTCCTGGGCCGCGGCGAGAGCCTCACGGTGTCGCTGCAGGGCGGCTCACGGGCCCAGAACTACCAGCTCGCGTTCACCGAGCCGTTCCTGTTCGACCGCAATATCACCGGCGGCATCGACGTCTACCGCCGGTCGCTGAACTACATCGGCCAGTTCA